>CAZMXY010000106.1:10038-12872 GCA_964570345.1 uncultured Rhodothermales bacterium
ATTGCACTGGAATGATCGGAACGGCAGGCAAGGCTCCATTCCCGTCACCGTCTACGACAATTACGTGCGCGGCCTGCCCGATTGGCTGGAACGGCTCGACGGACGTCCCGATCTGAAGCTCGTCAAGCACGACATTACCGAGCCCCTTCCCGAGGTCGTGGAGGCCTTCGACTACGTCATTCACGCCGCGTCCATCGCTTCTCCTACGTACTACCGCAGGTACCCCATCGAAACGATGGACGCGAATGTGAACGGCCTGCGGTCGCTCCTGGATTACTGCCTCGCAAGGCAGGAAACCGCCGACCCGGTAAAGGGCGTCCTGTTCTTCTCCACGAGCGAGATCTATGGGGACCCTCCGCCCGACAGCATACCTACCGATGAAACGTATCGCGGCAATGTCTCCTGCACGGGACCGCGCGCGTGCTACGACGAATCGAAACGCTACGGCGAGACGCTCTGCGTCAACTTCGCGCACGTCTACGGCCTTCCCGTTAAGATCGCACGGCCCTTCAATAATTACGGGCCCGGGTTGCAGCTAACCGATCGCCGCGTGCTCCCGGATTTCGTGCGGGACGTACTCGGTGGGCGGGACGTCGAGATGCTCTCAGACGGGTCGCCAACACGCACCTTCTGTTACGTCGCCGATGCCGTCGTAGGCTATTACAAGATTCTCGTTCAGGGTCGAAGCGGCGAGGCCTATAATATCGGAACGGAAACCCCCGAGATCTCCATGCTGGAGCTCGCGGAACGCGTCGTTTGCATCGCACGGGAGCTGTTCGATTACGAAGGACACGTCGTACGCCGAGCCAGCACCGACGCGCATTATCTTACGGACAATCCCACTCGTCGCTGTCCGGCGATCGCAAAAGCACGATCTGAGCTGGGATATCATCCCGGCATCGACTTAGACGAAGGACTCAGGCGTTCCCTTCGATGGTATTCGGCCAAAATGCAAGCAGAGGAAGCATAGTCTATGAAGGTTTCCGTCATAGGGACTGGATATGTCGGCCTCGTGAGCGGTGTTTGCCTCGCGGAAAAGGGACATCAGGTCGTCTGCGTGGACGTGGACGAGAACAAGGTCGACGCGATTAACGGAGGGATCGCACCGATCTATGAGCATGGACTCGAAGACCTCATCCGGAAAAACATTGGTTCGCGTCTGCGGGCCACGACGAACCTCCAAGAGGCCGTTATTGAAACGGACCTCTCGCTCATAGCGGTAGGCACGCCGTTCGACGGTACGGAGATCGATCTGCGGGACGTCGAAGAGGTCTCCCGCCAGGTTGGCGACATCCTGAAGACGAAGGAATCCTACCATACCGTCGTGGTCAAGAGTACCGTCGTGCCGGGTACGACGGACGACGTGGTCCGACCTCTACTGGAGGAGGCGTCGGGGAAGACCGCCGGCGTGCATTTCGGGCTCGGGATGAACCCGGAATTTCTCCGCCAGGGAGAAGCCGTAGGGGACTTCATGAACCCCGACCGGGTCGTCCTCGGCGGGATGGACGAAAGGACCGTGGCGACGCTCGATCGGCTGTATGCCGTCTTTTCCGACGTCGACGTGATTCGGACGGCTAACAGGACGGCCGAAATGATCAAGTACACGGCTAATTCCTTGCTGGCTACTCTTATATCGTTTTCGAACGAAATCGCTAATCTGTGTGCAACGGATCCGGAGCTAGACGTCGTCGACGTCATGAATGGCGTGACGCTTGACAAACGGCTCAGTCCCATCAAAGAAAACGGCTCTCGGGTAAAGCCCGATTTCTTGAGCTACCTCGAAGCCGGGTGCGGATTCGGGGGGAGCTGTTTTCCGAAAGACGTGAAGGCCCTGATCGCGTACGGCGACAAAATCGACTCGCCGATGCGTATGCTGAGGTCGGTGATAAACGTCAACGAGCGGCAGCCGAGGCAGGTACTTCGGTTGCTTCGTAAGCATTTCCGCTCCATGCATGGTGTGCGTGTCGCCATCCTCGGCCTGGCTTTCAAACCGGGCACGGACGACATGCGTGAATCGCCGGCCATCCCCATCATCCGAACGCTCCAGCGGCAGGGCGCCCACGTCAAGGCCTTCGATCCCGCAGCGCGGCGCGAGGCCGAGAAAGTATTCAACGGATACCCGCTCGCCTATAGCGACCAACTCGATGATGCCGTGAAAAACGTCGACGCGGTCGTGTTATTGACGCGATGGCCGGAGTTCAACGCCCTGCCGGACCTCCTGACTCTTCTTGAACCACCCCCCGTGCTCGTGGACGGACGACGCATGCTGGATAAGCAGAACATTGCACGATACGAAGGTATCGGCCTGTAGCACAATTCTAAAGCACGATAGGGTACGGTGTATCGGTCTACATGCCGCCGGTATCATCTCGTAGGAACGACTTGCAGGACGAGGCGCTTTACGTCTGAGAGACGAAGCAGAAAAAGCCGGCTTTCCGGGACGTTTTTGGTCGGCACGAAACGCCGTCGACGTCCTGCGCGCCTTGCTAAGAATTTGGATAAGATCGAAGGATGAACCTCTGCATAATTCAGTCTTCAACGTCAAGTTTGACGGAGACCTTTATCCAATCGCATATCGAGTTAATTCCTGCGAATGTAACCGCAGTTCACGGTAAGCCCGCGCACATTGCAGATGACGCCGTCTTATCCGATTCTGTCGCGTCTAGAATATCGAGGTTTATACGTCGAAATAGAGGGCCTATTAGCGATCATGAAATCGCTTACGAAAAAGTACTCAGAAGGACAGAGTCAGATGCCGTTCTGGCTGAATATGGCCCGTCCGGCGTCGACGTAATGCGTGTATGTCAGAGATTAGATATCCCTCTCATCGTCCA
>CAZMXY010000107.1:0-7439 GCA_964570345.1 uncultured Rhodothermales bacterium
ACGTACGTGCCCGCGAATCTCAAGCGGCCTGCCGGCGAAGCGCTCTCCGACATCCGCATCGTGCCGAATCCCTTCAATCTCGGCTCGTCTCCCAGCGTCCGATGGCCCGATCAGACGGACAAACTCGGTTTCCTAAACATTCCCGGCGAGGCCCGCATCGAGATCTACACGGAGCTGGGAGAGCACGTCGACACTATCGAACACAACGACGGAAGTGGTGACGCCTTCTGGGACCATACGACCTCGTCTCGACAGCTCGTGGCGAGCGGGATTTACTTCGCGGTCATCACCGACCTGGCTAACGGCGGCCGAGTGATCAAGAAGTTTGCCGTCATCCGCTAACCGCCTACGATCCGCTATCTCATCGATTCCATGATGCACCGTACATCGATATGCATGTTGGTCGTGGCGTTTCTGCTCGCCGTGCCGTCGTTCGGCCAGGCGCCTGAGGTGGAGCGCGAGAAAATCGCGCGCACGACCATGAAATTTTTGAACGTGTCGGGCGATCCGCGCGCCGCCTCGCTCGGCGATGCGATGACGGCACTCGAAGGCGGATCGACAGCTCTCTTCTACAATCCCGCCGGTATGGTCGGGCAGACGACGTTCCTGAACGCAGCGGTGTCGCAAGCGGACTGGTTCGTCGACGTGAAATACAACTTCGCTAGCCTCGCCCTCCGGCCGTGGGACGGACGATGGGGCGTGTTCGGGCTGAGTCTGGTCGCCGTAGACTACGGCGAGTTTGAGGAAACGATCAGGGCCGACAACGAAGACGGCTTCCTCGATCTGGGCACGTTCTCGCCGTCCGCCCTCAGCGTGGGCGTCGGCTACGCGCGCGCATTGACCGACCGTTTCTCGATCGGCGCGCACGTGAAGTACGCGAATCAGGATCTCGGGCTCAGCGTCATGTCGACAAGCAGCAACGGCGACCTTGATCGAGCGACGAACGAAGAGAGCGTCGTCGCCTTCGACTTCGGCATGCTCTATGAGACCGGCTTTCGAAGCCTCACGTTCGCCGCCGCCGCGCGCAATTTCGCACGAGAGGTCGAATACGAAGAAGAGAGCTATGAATTACCTCTTCTCCTCAAGATCGGCGTGTCGATGGACTTGATGGATTTCACCAACATGTCGCGAGACCTCCATTCACTCGTCGTCTCGATCGACACGGAAAGTCCACGCGACTACAGCGAACAGATCAAGATCGGCGGCGAGTATACGTTCATGGAGACGATCTCCTTACGAGCGGGCTACGTCTTCCCGACCGATCAGCAAGGCATCAATGCCGGCGTCGGCATTCATCGTACGCTCGCCGGCGTGCGCATCGGCGGCGATTACGCCTATACGGATTTCGGCGTGTTCGACGGTGTGCACCGAATCGGTCTGAAGCTTTCCCTATGAGTATCCGGAATCAAATGGCGGACGTCAGGAAAACAGTCGGGACGTTAGCAACGGACACCCGGCCATCGAGCCGTCGTGGCGAAGGCTCTCGCCGGCAGGGCAGGCGCTCAGGTCGTGGCGTATGGGGCATATGGGCCTTGATGCTCGTGCTTGGAGTCATGAGCGCCGGCGGATGCGACACCGGTCCGGCCGGAAGTCTCTACGACGAGAACCGCGAATTCATGCCCGATCCGGTCATCGATCGAATCGAGCCCGCCTCCGCGCTCGCCGGAATCGGCACGCTCACGATTTTCGGCGAGAATTTCTCGTCCGACCCGTCCCAGACCCTGGTCTTCTTCGGCGACCGCCAGGCTGAGGTCCTCGAGGCATCGCCTTCGGAGCTCGTCGTGAGCACGCCGAATCTACCGGGAGACGAGATCAACGTGCGAGTGACGGTAGTCGGAGCCGAGGCGTTCAGCAATGCCGTTATCTACAGATTGGATCCGGCGGTGGAGCGTTTCGGGGCCATCGCGGACTTCGAAGAGGTCTTCGGCATCACGACGGACGCCGAGGGCAACGTCTACATGTCGCTGTTCTCCAGCAACGTCTCCGCCGGAATTAAACGCCTGACGCCCGGGGGGGAGCGCAGCGACTACGTCGCCTCGACGTTCCAATGGAATGACCTCAATCTCGACTCCCAGGGCTATCTCTACGGCGTCCGCAACGTACGGGCCGTCTTCCGCTTTCCGCCCGGGGGCGGCAACGCGGAGACCTGGGCGGTCGCCGACGACGCGTCGGCCCGCTTCCGAGCGCTTTCCGTGGACGACGACGATAACGTCTGGGTCGGCGGCGGCGGCGGAAACGTCTACCTCATTACGCCGAATGCCGAGTTCACGGCCTTCCCGATTGAAGCGTCCGTCACGGCGATCGAGGTTTCAGATGGCTTTGTTTATCTTGGTCTGGCCGGCAATCCGGCGAGCGTCGTGCGGCATGAGATTCAGCAGGGCGGATCACTGGGTTCCCGGGCCGTCGTTTTTACGGCGCCGGCGGGAGTCGACGTCCTGTCGCTCGCCCTGGGTGAAGGCGGCGAGGTGCTCGTGGGGACGAATGCAGCCGATCCGATCTACGTTGTGGAGGCTGACGGCTCGTCGGACGTTTTTTACCGCGGCTTGCTCGAACCCAGCGCCTCACGGCTAACATGGGGTGCCGGTGCGGTCCTCTACATGGTCCGCGGGCGGACGGGAACCACGACACCCGATCTCATTCGAATCAACACGCCGTTTGAAGGAGCACCATGAGAATCCGTATACTCGAGGCGACGGGGCTCTTCGCAGGGCTCGATTGTCTACCCCCGTATCGCCAATCCTCGGCAAAGGAGCGATTTCGGGGTTTGTGAACCATGAAGCACCAACACGTTACATCCAACAGGAGGGACAACATGAGTCGACTTTTACCATTTGCGCTTTTAATGCTCGCCTTCTTGAGCACCGAGGCGATGGCCCAGTGGGAATCCGTCGGGACGTTTCCGGCGGACGATCCGTTTACTGCCTCTATGCACGGCGTCGCGGTGGATCCGGACGGAAAAGTGTGGCTTACACCTTTCGGCGCGACGGAACCAATCATCACGGCAGATGAGGACACGGTGAATACCAATGCCATCTACGTTTACAATGCGGATGGGACGCCGGCGGACTTTTCGCCGATCCAGATCATCGCGGTCGATGGGGGCGCCGATACCCTCTTCATAAACAGCCGCGGTTTGCATGAAGACATCGACGGCAACATTCTTCACGCGACGGGCGACGGCCGTCTCTATCGAATCAATTACGAGACGGGCGAGGGCATGGACGTGATCGTGCCACAGGAAACGTCGCTTACACAGCCGGCGATCGACGACAACGGCACCATTTTCGTCGCTCTGGTGCTTCAGGACACCGGTCCGCTGCGCATCTACGACAACGATCTCAATTTCATCGAGAATGCCGTCGATACTACGCGCGGCTTCTCAAGAAGCTTCGAGGTGACCGGGGACGGCAACACGATATACTGGGGTGGATTCACGAACGAGGCGATCTGGAAATACACGAGGCCGGATGAATTCAGTCCATTCAACGCCGTGCCGGACACAACCGACTTACGAGGTATGACGGCCGAATCGTTTGCCCGCCATCCGGTCACGGGGAATATCTGGATCAGTGCGGGTGCCGGCGCGCAGTCGCCCTTCCGCATCGGGTCGTGGTATGAAATCGATCCGGAGACCGACGAAGTCCTCGACAGTCTCGTGTGGGATCGATCTGCCGGATTCGTTGACGAGAAGCCGCGGGGCATCGCTTTTTCACCGGACGGCTCCATTGCCTACGCCGTGATGTTCGACGCGACCAGCGGAGCGCCTTCGGTCCAGCAGTTCGAACAAACCGGCGTAACGCCTTCGATCGAGAAGGAATCGGGCGATCTGCCGCAGAGCTTCGCGCTAGAGCAAAACTATCCGAATCCGTTCAATCCCTCGACGGAGATCCGCTTTGCGCTGCATGAGGCGGGCCACGTTACGCTGAAGGTGTTCGACGTGCTGGGCCGCGAGGTCGCCGTGCTCGTGGACGAAACGCTGACCCAGGGCACGTATCGATTCACGTTCGACGCGTCGAACCTGACATCCGGCACCTATATGTACACGCTCACCGCAAACGGCGAGCGGCAGAGCGCGTCCATGGTGTTGGCGAAGTAGTCGCTGATCCATTCACGTTGAGTGAACGAAGGGCATCCGGTCTGTTGCTGGCCGGGTGCCCTTTGCTTCTTCCACTGCCACGATCACGCAAACGTTGCTCAACGTATGACACTATCCTTACGAACGGTCCGCACCATCATCCTGACCCTTCTCTTTTGCCTCCTGCTGACCCCTTCTGAGCCTGCGACGGCACAAGGCGACGGCGACGGTCCTCCGAAACATGAGTTCCGCGGCGCGTGGATCGCTACGGTATTGCGGCTGGACTGGCCGAAGGCGGTGAGTACCGCGGCGCAGCAGGCGGAATTGACGTCGATGCTCGACGAGCTTCAGGCGGCGGGCATCAATGCGGTCATGTTTCAGATACGCTCTGAGGCCGACGCCATGTACGAGTCGGAGCTGGAGCCGTGGTCGTACTGGCTGACCGGCGAACAGGGCGCGGCGCCGAGTCCATACTACGACCCGCTGCAATTCGCGATCGACGAAGCGCACGCACGGGGTATGGAACTGCACGCCTGGTTCAATCCGTATCGGGCCGTGCGTGGATCGGGCTATGCGCAGGCGCCGAACCACGTGTCCGTCACCCATCCGGAGTGGCTCCTCGCCTTCGGTAACTTGAGGATTCTCAACCCTGGAATTCCGGAGGTCCGTGATCACGCTGAGAACGTCGTGCTCGACGTGGTCGAGCGCTACGACGTCGACGGCGTCCACTTCGACGACTATTTCTATCCGTATCCGCCGGATCAAATCTCGGACGAAGATCAGGAGACGTTCGAGACGTACGGCGGCGACTTCGCGTCGATCGGTGATTGGAGGCGCAACAACGTCCACCTGCTTGTCGAGCAGATCCACGAAGGGATCGAGTCGATCAAGCCGCACGTGAAGTTCGGGATCAGCCCGTTCGGGATCTGGAAGAACGGGGTGCCCGCCGGAATCGTCGGACTTGACGCTTACAACGTCATCTACGCCGACGCGGTGACCTGGCTCGACGAGCAGTGGCTCGACTACCTGACGCCGCAGCTGTACTGGGCGTTCGGCGGGGGTCAGGATTACGGAAGCCTGGCCCCGTGGTGGGCCGAGCATACGTCACGCAACGACAGGCACCTCTATCCGGGACACGGCCTCTATCGATCCGATCCCGCCACTTTCAGCGGCACGCTTTTCGCGGCGGACGAAGTGCCGCGGCAGGTGCGGTTCAATCGCAGCCACGAGGACGTCTCGGGGAGCGTCTTTTTCCGTGCGCTGAACCTCACGCAGCTCTCGTCGAAGGGGTTCGCCGATTCGCTCCGCACGGATCTGTATCGTCATCCCGCTCTGACTCCGATCATGGAGTGGAACGACCTGACGTCGCCGCCTCCCCCCGGCACACTTACCTTCGAGTGGACGGCCGACGAAGAGGTTACGCTGTACTGGTCTGCACCCCCGGAATCCGAAGGTGATGCCGACGCCGCTCGATTCGCCGTCTATCGGTCGCGGGCGAGCATGACGCCGGACACCGCCGAGCTGATGGCGGATGCGCGCAATCTCATCGCCGTCACGGGGGATACCACGCTCGCGGATCGCCCCGGCATCGCCGACGATCCATATCATTACGTCGTCGCGTCCGTCAGCCGTAATTCCATTGAGGGCGAGCCGACGAATTTCATTACGCTCGAGGGACGCGCGACGTCGATCGAGACGCCGCCGGAGTCGCTGGCGGGTTTCAGCCTCGATCAGAATTATCCCAATCCGTTCCGCGACCGCACTGAGATTGACTTCACGCTGGAGACGCCGGCATCGGCGACGCTCCGGATCTTCGACGTGCTGGGGCGCGAGGTGGCGCGCCTCGTCGACGGCGAACGACTGGCTCCGGGCACGTATACCGTCGAGTGGGACGGAACGGACGGATCGGGCACCGATCTACCCTCGGGCACGTACTTCGGCACGCTGGACGTCGACGGCGCGCGCGTGACGGAGACGTTGGTGCTGGTGCGCTAATGCCGTAGGCCATCCGACGGCTTTGTGGGCCGTGATTAGGTCCGTACGCGGCGGCGTTGAACCTTCCCTTACTTCCAATGCGGATCGCCACGAAGGACGTGCTCGTGCAGCTCACGCAAGGCCGACCGATCGTCAACGAAGCGCAGCCTCGAAAAGGCGCGAGCCGGCGCCGCCGTCGAGGTCGTCTGCGGCAGATCCCCTTGGGGTGGTCTGCTCGCGCACTCCTTCTGCTGATCGCGGTCGGCACGTTCAGGGGGCTCCAGGCCCAGCCGGTCACGATCCCTGCCCTGGATTCCCTCTTGCAGAGCGATATCGACGAGGAGCACGTCGCCGGCGCGGTCATACACGTGGCGAGCGCAGGGGAGATCTTGCACCGCGGCGCGTATGGGTTCGCCCAGCGCTACGAATACGGCATGGTGCCGCACGATCCGCCCGATCCCATGACGACCGAACACCTTTTCGACATGGCGTCGCTGACCAAGGTGTTCGCGACCACGTTCGCCGTCATGATCCTCGTCGATCGGGGCGTGATCGAGCCGGATGCGCTGGTTCGGTCGTATCTCCCTGAATTCGCCGGAGGTGGAAAGGAGGGCGTCACCGTTCGCCATCTGCTCATGCACACTGCCGGACTGCGTGAGTGGATACCGCTCTATTACGATGCCGCTACGAAGCCCGAAACGTACGAGCTCGTCGCCGGTCTGCCCCTCGAGTACGACGTCGGGGCCGACCGCCACTACAGCGACCTGGGGTTCATGCTGCTCGGATTTCTCGTCGAATGCGTGACGGGGCAGGCGCTCGATGCGTTTCTGCTGGAAAACCTCTACCGGCCGCTCGGCTTGCGTCGTACCGTCTTCAATCCGCTCGAGCACGGCTTCGAACGCGGTCGGATCGCCGCGACGTCGCACGGCAATCCGTTCGAACGTCGGATGGTCTACGACGACGATTTCGGATACCGCGTCGACGTGGATCCGTCGTCATGGGGCGGCTGGCGCGACTATACGCTGCGGGGTGAAGTGAACGACGGCAACGCCTTTCACGCCAACGAAGGCGTCGCGGGACACGCAGGGCTGTTTTCGACGGTCGACGACCTGCAGACGCTGGTCGATCTGCTCCTGGAGGGCGGACAGGCCGGAGGTGACACCCTGATTCATCCGGAGGTGGTCGAGGCGTTTCTGACTCGGGACCCGCTGGGCGGAAACGGCCTTGGATGGGCCATGGAGCCCGCGATCATTCAGGCCCGCGGCACGCCGGAGGGCACGTTCGGTCATACCGGCTTTACCGGCACCAGCGTCGTCGCGATACCGAAGCACGACCTCACGATCATCCTGCTCACGAACCGTCAGAACGTAGGACCGGACGAATCCGGCCG
>CAZMXY010000107.1:7539-12857 GCA_964570345.1 uncultured Rhodothermales bacterium
TCACGATCATCCTGCTCACGAACCGTCAGAACGTAGGACCGGACGAATCCGGCCGCTACTACGATCTGAATCCCACGCGCCAGACGGTCGTCACGATCGTGTTGGATCATCTGGGATTGTGACCGGATCCCTCGCCGCTCGCGCGATAGCGACGGCCGCCGCGGCGTTCGCGCCATGCAATTCGTGACAACCAGATGCACGTCGCAACTCAGCGCGGGGTAACCGCTTAAAACACATGCCAAAAGCCCTACCTTTCTCTGGACCGCCCGTCTTCGGTCTCTCCGTGCGTGAGACGAAACGGAGCGTTCGGATCACCGTACGCAGGAAGTGGCCTCCACGGACGTGATGGTTGAGTTGCCGGCGTCGCCTATGCCCATTCGTATCGTTCTAGTCCTCGCCGCCGTCCTTGGGGCCCTGCCCGCGACGGCATCTTTCGCCTGCGCGCAAGACGTCGACAGCCTGCGCGCTCGCGCCGACGCGTCGTACCATGTCGGCGACTACGACGACGCGCGCCGAGGCTACCTCCGGCTGCTCGATCGGGGCGAAGACGACGCCGCGATCGGCTACGCCCTCACGTTCGAGGCCGTCGGCGCATACGAAGAGGGCCTAGCCGCCGTCGAAGCGAGGCTCCGATCTACGAACGCCGGCACCGACGCCGGCGTCGCGCTCCACTGCGCTCAGGGTCGCCTGCTCACGTCGCTCGGTCGCCACGACGAGGCCGGCGAGGCCTTCACGGCGGCGCTCCAGGGCGAAACCGATCTGTGGCCGTGCGTGGCCGACTTCGCCGAGCTGCTGGACAGGATGGGTAACGTTCGCGACGCGCAGCGTCTGTTCGTGGCACTGTACGATCGGTACGAACGGAGCGCCTTACGAACGGCGCCGGACCTCGCGGCGGCCGGGCGCGCGGCGACGGCGCTGGCTCGGTTCCGGGACGCGAACGCCGCGTATCGGACCGCGAACGAGATCGATCCGCAAAACGTGACCGTGCTCCACCACTGGGCCGAGCTCTTTCGGGAGAAATACAACGACGCTGACGCGCAGCGAACCTATGAGGAGGCCCTTGCCGTCAATCCACGCCACGCTCCATCACTCGTCGGGCTCGCACTCGCCTCCGGCAACTTCGAGCGGCAGGAGGAGCTCGCCCGGCAAGCGCTCTCGATCAACCCGAATCTGACCGACGCCCTCGACCTGCTGGCCGGATTGCGCATTCTGGACGGGATGTACGACGAGGCCGAGGCGCTGGCCCTGCGCGCGCTCGAGACGAATCCGAACTCCATCGCGTCGCTCGCGCAGCTCGCCTCGACCTATTATCTGCGCGGCGACGAAACGGCCTTCACGGGCGTCGAGCAGCAGGCGCTGAGCATCGATCCGAGCGCGAGCGATTTTTATCTCGCCGTTGCGGAAAACGCGACGCGGCGGTTCCGCTATCCCGCCGCCGCGACGTTCGCCGAACGGGCCGTCGACGTCCACTTCGAGGATCCTCAGGCGCATGCCGAGCTGGGTACGGCCCTGCTTCGCCTCGGCCGAGCCGCAGAGGCGCGGCGTCACGTAGAATTCGCCTACGAAAACGACCCGTTCAATCTTTTCGCGGCCAACACGCTCACGCTGCTGGACGCGTACGAGGCCTTCGCGCTGCTGGAGAGTGCGCATTTCCGGCTGCTGATCGACCGCGACGAACGCGACGTGATCGGGCCGCTCGTCCTCGAGATGGCCGAGGCGAGCTTCGATTCGCTCAGCGCGCGCTATCCCTACGAGCCGCGCGGCAAGATCTTGCTCGAGGCCTACGACGACGCGGACGATTTCGCCGTACGCATCGCCGGCGTCCCGCACGCCGGCCTGCTCGGCGTGAGCTTCGGCGACGTCGTGGCCGTCAACACGCCGCGCGCCCAGACGGGCGAGGCGTACAACTGGGCCCGCACGCTCTGGCACGAGATCGCCCACACCATGGCGATCGGCGTGTCACGGCACCACGTGCCCCGCTGGCTCACGGAGGGACTCTCCGTCTACGAGGAGCGGCGGGGCCGACCCGAGTGGGGCCGCGAGCTCGAGCCTGTCTTCCTCGCGGCCTTCGCACGGGATCGCCTGCTTTCGCTCGATGAGATCGATCGAGGGTTCACCCGCCCGAGCTATCCCGGCCAGGTGCTGCTTTCCTACTTCCACGCAGGCGAAGTCGTGGGCTTCATCGCCGGCGAGTTCGGATTCGACGCGATCGTCGCCGTCCTGCAGAAGCTGGCCTCGGGCGCCTCGCAGGAGGAGGCGGCGCAGTCTGCCCTCGGTATCGGTCTCTCCGAGCTCGACCGCCGCTTCCGCGCTGACGTCCGGCTGCGTCTTCAGGAAGCCGCGACGGCGTTCGGCAACCTCGCGGATCTCCCCTCCTCCTCCGATCAGGAGGCTGCCGGGCCGTCCAGCGGCCAACAAGGGCCCCTTTTCCGCCATCTCCGGGAAGGGGCGGATCACCTCGAGCGGCAGGATCTCGGTGCGGCCGAGGCGGCGTTCGAAGCCGCGATGTCGCTCTATCCGAAATATGCCGGTGCGGGCAACGCGTACGAAGGCCTTGCAAATGTCTACCGCGCGAGCAACCGAACCGACGATCTGGTGGACGTGCTGAGGCGCTTTCTCGATCTCGCCGAGGACGAGACCGCGGCGGCTCTGGAGCTGGCGGACATTTATGAGCGCCGGGGAAACGCTGAGGCGGCGGCCGCGATGCTGGAGAGGAGCCTTCACGTCGACCCCTACTCGGCTACGGTGCGCGGGCGCCTGGCCGACCTGTACGATCGGATGCAGCGGTACGGGGCGGCCGCGACCCATCGGCGCGCGGTCGTCGCCCTCGAGCCCTCCGACGCGGCCGGCGCCTATTACCGGCTTGCGCGAAGCCTGCTCGGCGACGGACGGTCCGACGAAGCGCGGCGCGCCGTCCTCCGCTCGCTCGAGATCGCTCCGGACTTTCGCGACGCACAGAGGTTATTGCTTGAGATGACGCAGTGACGTGGAATCGAGGATGAAACGATCGATCGAATACGGATACGGAGGTACGATGCGGCGGGAGCCGATCCCGTCGCGGCAAGTCGTCATCCCGGCGCGGCAGGTGGTCATCTTGGCGCGGCAGGTGGTCATCTTGGTGCGGCAAGCAGCTATCCGGGCGCGTCGGGCGGCCATCCTGACGTTGGTAAGCCTCGTCGCCACGTGGCCGGCGCGGGCGCAGGAGGATCACGGCTTTCGATTCGTACGGATCCAATTCGGCAGCGATCTGCCCTCGTGGCAGGTACGCGGCGGCGCGCCGTGGAGTCACGATCATCCGCGCGCCGAGCTACACTTTTACGAGGCCCTGGAGCGAACGACGTTGATCCGGGTCGAAGGCCCGCCGATCGTGCTGACGCTCAAAGACGAACGGATATTCGAGCATTCCCTCCTCTATCTGTGCGAGCCGGGATACTGGGAAATGGATGACGAAGAGGTGGAGAACCTGCGGGCGTACCTCAACCGGGGCGGATTCATCCTGTTCGACGACTTCCGGGGGCGAGACGAGTGGGATCAGTTGTATGCACAGCTGAAGCGGCTCTTTCCGGATCGCGAGCCCGTCGAGATCCCGCCCGACCACTTCATCTGGACGATCTATTACGACGTGGATCCCGTCGCCGCGCCGTCACTGGTGCGCGGCCGCGGGTACATGGAATACGAAGACCGCTATTTCGCGCTCTTCGACGACCAGGGTCGGATGATGGCGCTGCTCTGCTACAATCAAGACATTGGTGACGGATGGGAATGGCCCGAGAGGAATTTTCAGGACGCCTCGACGACGGCCTTTCAGATGGGAATCAATTTCCTGCTCTATGCGCTAACGCATTGACGTGGGGGACGGGAGACGGGGGGACGGGGGGACGTGGAGGACGTGGCCTTCATTTTTGGCGTCGGCGCTTTTTTCGGGCGTCGGTATCGTTACGAGTTGATGATGCAATAACGGAATACGACATGACGGACGTACCGCGCAATACGAACAGCGACCCGAAGGCGTCGGACGGCAAGCCGGGCGACTCCAAGTCCGCGGAACGGCTTCTGTCCCGCCTTCAGGACGGGAAGGAACAGATCACGCGGCAGCTCCGCCGGCGGATCGTCGGGCAGGACGCCGTCATCGAGCAGGTGCTCATCTCGCTGTTCGCAGGAGGACACTGTTTGATCACGGGTGTCCCGGGACTGGCCAAGACGCTTTTGATCAAATCGTTGGGCGAGATACTCGATTTGACCTACAAGCGCATCCAGTTTACGCCGGACTTGATGCCTGCGGACATCACGGGGATCGACATCATCGAGGAGGATCGCACGACCGGCCGGCGGGAGATCAAATTCGTGCGCGGCCCGATCTTTGCGAATATCATCCTCGCCGACGAAATCAACCGCACGCCGCCCAAGACGCAGGCGGCGCTGCTCGAGGCCATGCAAGAATATCAGGTGACCGCCGGCGGCGAGCTGCTCCCGCTCGAGAGACCGTTTTTCGTGCTCGCCACGCAGAACCCGATCGAGCTCGAGGGTACGTATCCCCTGCCCGAGGCGCAGCTCGACCGATTCATGTTCAATGTCGTGATCGACTACCTGTCGGCGGAGGACGAGCTGGAAGTCGCAACCTCGACGACGTCGCACGAGCAGGAGCCGCTCGATAGCGTGCTCACCGGCGTCGACATCCTCGCCTTCCAGCGCCTGGTGAAGCAGGTATACGTGCCCCAGAACGTCGCTCAATTCGCCGTGGACCTCGTACGAAGCACGCGGCCCGGCGAGCCGGAAGCACCCGACTTCGTGACCGAGTGGGTAAGCTGGGGCGCCGGTCTGCGCGCGACGCAGTGCCTGCTCCTCGGCGCCAAAGTCCGCGCCGTCTTCCGTAATCGATACAACGTGGCGATCGAGGACGTCCGCGCCCTCGCCCTGCCTGTCCTTCGTCACCGCATTCTCACGAATTTCTACGCGGAATCGGAGAGGATTACGGTCGAAGACGTGATCGATCGCCTGCTGGAGGGCGTGCACGAGCCCAAATCCGAGCTCTGAACGCATAGCCTCCCGATAGCCGAACGCCCTGACCGAACGCCCCAACGATGAACGCCCACAACCGAACGCCCCGCCGTCGAACGTCCTATAGCCGAACGCCCCACCGTTGAACGCCTCACAGCCGAATGCCCCGACGATGAACGCTTCCACCTTCATCGACCCCGTCGTCCTCTCGCGGATCTCCAATCTGGAGCTGCTCGCGCGCGCCGTCGTGGAGGGTTTCGTCGCTGGCCTGCACCGAAGTCCGTACAAGGGATTTTCAGTCGAATTCATGTCGTACCGTC
>CAZMXY010000108.1:0-4295 GCA_964570345.1 uncultured Rhodothermales bacterium
GGAGAGGTGCCCGAGCGGTCGAAGGGGCTCGCCTGGAAAGCGAGTGTGCCGTTATCACGGTACCGTGGGTTCGAATCCCACCCTCTCCGCACGTGCGATCGGTCAGTGGGCCGGTCGACCTTAATCGTTTCGGCGCGTGATGATTGACAGCATGACCGGATTTGGGCGCGGCCAGGCGCAGGTGGGGAATTCCACCGCGACGGTCGAGCTGCGATCGGTAAACAGTCGCTATTGCGAAGTGTCGGTTCGATTGCCGCGGCTGATCTCCGAATACGAGTCGGACGTCCAGACGCGCCTGAAGCAAACCTTTTCGCGCGGCCGGATCAGCGCCCAGATCCAGGTGGAGACGAACTTGGGCGAGGCGCTCAACATCGCCGTCGATCCGGAGGCTGTTCGCGGCTATACGGCCCTGCTGAACCGTCTTCGAGCGGCAGCCGGCATCGTGGAACCCGTCCGACTCGAGCATTTGTTGGCCTACTCGGACGTCTTCACGACGCCGGAGACGCCTTCAGAGGCCGCCGAAGAAATGTGGGCCGCCGCCGCCGAGGCCCTCGATGACGCGATCGACCACCTTCGCCGAATGCGCCGTCAGGAAGGCAGCGCGCTGCTGGCCGACCTCGAGACGCGAATCACGGCCATCGAGAAGCAGCTCGCTCAGGTCGAGCAGCGCGCCCCGGCGCGCGTCGATGAGGCGCGGGAGCGCCTGCGCAGCCGTCTTGCGGAGCTGGCCGGTGACGATCGCGTCGACGGCGACCGCCTGGAAATGGAGATCGCCCTGCTCGCAGATCGCCTCGACGTCACCGAGGAATGCGTGCGGCTTCGATCCCATCTCGAGCTGTTCCGGCAGTCGCTGAACAGCGAAGATCCGGAAGGGCGCAAACTCAACTTCATCGCCCAGGAAATCAATCGTGAGGTGAACACGATCGGATCGAAGGCAAATGACGCAGAGGTCGCCCATCTGGCCGTGCAAATGAAGGATGATCTCGAGAAGATTCGCGAGCAAGTGCAGAACGTCGAATGAACGAGGCACGTGCGGAGCGCATGGGCGATTCGACCGATCGGAAGGACCGTACCGCAGGCGGTCGGCGCCTCGTCGTGCTGACGGCACCGAGCGGAGGCGGCAAGACCACCGTTGCGCGGCGAGTGATGGAAGCCGTTCCCGAGTTGCGGTTCTCCGTTTCCGCGACCACGCGTCCTCCGCGATCGCACGAGCAGGACGGCGTCGAGTATTACTTCGTGACTCCCGAGCGCTTTCGGCGATACGTCGAGGCCGGTGATCTGCTCGAATACGAGGAGGTCTATCCCGGCCAGTTCTACGGAACGCTTCGCGAAGAGGTCGACCGGAAGTCCGCCACGTCGCCTCTGCTCCTCGACGTCGACGTCCGCGGTGCACAGGCCGTGAAACGGCTCTATGGCGACGACGCCCTCGTCATATTCATCCGCCCTCCCTCACTCGAGGTCCTCGAATCGCGATTACAGAGCCGGGCCACGGAGAATACGGCGACGCTGAAGACTCGGCTCAAGCGCGCGAAACAAGAGCTCGAATACGCCGACCGATTCGACGCCGTCGTCGTAAACGACGACGTAGAGAAGGCCGTAGCGGAAACATTGGGTATCATTCGCCGGTTTCTTAAAAGCTAATGCATCGGCCATGATCTATTAGTGAAGGCTGACGCATCGGCCAATACCGTTTTTGGACCAGAGGAAGATCAATGCCCATCAAGACGATAGACGTCGACCAGCTGACCGCGCAGAGCAGCAATATCTACGAGGCCGTCGTAGTGATCTCCAAGCGCGCACGCCAGGTCGCGGCGAGGCAAAAAGCGGAACTCGACGAGAAACTGGCCTACTATGAAGGATTCTCCTCCGACATGGAGAATCTGCGCATGCAGGAAGAGCAGGCCCGCGTGTCGCTCGAGCACGAAACGCGGCCGAAGCCGCCGGAAGTCGCCATCGAAGAGCTGCTGGACAACGAAATCTATTTCCGCAATCCCAACGAGGAGAGCTAAGGACTTCCTCGTCGTGTCCTCCTGGACGACAAAAATCCGGCTTGGCCGGATTTTTTTGTGCCATGACGGCATCTCCTGAAAAAGCCGATCTAAAGGGACGGCGGCTCCTGCTAGGGGTGGCGGGAGGCATTGCCGCGTACAAATCGGCAGAGCTCGTCCGCCTCTTCAAGAAGGCGGGTGCGGACGTACGCGTGTTGATGAGCCGCGACGCCGCGCGCTTCATTTCGCCGCTTACGCTGGGCACTCTGTCCGGCCACGAAGTGCTCATCGGCGTTTTCCCGAAAAACGAGGAAGGCGCGTGGACGAAGCACGTCCATCTCGGGCACTGGGCCGATCTCTTCATCGTCGCGCCGGCAACGGCACAGACCATAGCCAAGCTCGCGAACGGATTGTGCGACAACATGCTGACGGCGACGGCGCTTAGCGCGCGCTGTCCGCTTCTCGTGTGTCCGTCGATGGATCACGACATGTTCGTTCACCCCGCGACGCAACGGAACCTGGAGGCGCTGGAGTCCTTCGGGTACGACGTCATGCCGCCCGCTCACGGAGAGCTGGCAAGCGGCCTGATTGGGGAGGGACGGCTTCCGGAGCCGGGCGAGGTCTTCGACCGCGTCGTTCACCTGCTCCGTGTGGATCGCACAGGGGACCGCACAAGGGACCGCACGCGTGAGACGGATCGCGAAGGGCACTCCCCGGGCGGTTTTTCGTTGTCGGGGCGGCGAGTGCTCGTCACGGCGGGTCCGACGCGAGAGCACATCGATCCCGTACGCTTCATCTCCAATCCGTCCTCCGGCAAAATGGGGTATGCGCTCGCCGAGGCCGCCGCCGCGCGCGGTGCGGCGGTCACGCTCGTCAGCGGGCCGACCCGGCTGGCGGCACCCGGCGGCCTGGATCGCATCGACGTCACGAGCGCAGCTGAGATGTACGAGGCCGTAATGCAGCGGGGGGATGCGGACGTCGTCATCATGGCCGCGGCCGTCGCGGATTACACTCCCGCCGAAACTTCGTTTCACAAGTCGAAGAAGGACGAAGGCGATGCCGAGCTCCGGCTCATCCGCACGCGCGACATTCTGGCCGAGCTGGGCGAGAACAAGCGAAACGGTCAGATTCTCGTGGGTTTCGCGATGGAAACCCGCGACGGGGTCGAGAACGCCCGAGCGAAACTGGAATCGAAGAATCTGGATTGGATCGTCCTCAATCATCTCAATTCGGAAGGATCCGGATTCGATGTCGATACGAACGAGGTGACGTTGCTGCGAAGCGACGGTGGCCGGGATGATCTCCCCCTCATGTCCAAGCGCGAGGTCGCCGCCGCCATTCTCGATCGCGTCGAAGCCTCGATGGTGCACGCGTAGGCGGTCCAGTCGCTGACGCCAGGGTTGTCACCCCGCGCTTCTATCTTATCTATCCACAAGCAGTCTGTGGGCCATCGGTGAATAACTCGCTCTTGAGCACGGAGCAGGGTCGAGGTAGTTTGTCCCTCCAGTCACGTGCAGCGACGATGCAGGCCCTTCTTCGAGAACTAAAGACGATCCTGGCCTACGAGCGGGCGCTCTATGGAGCCTTCGTCCCGCTTTCGACGGAGGACCCCTCGCAATCGACCGTTTCCAAGCCCACGTCAAAAGAGGATCCGAGCGACATGCCGAGCATCGACCTATTTGCCGGCGTTCACGACCAGACGACCCGTGCGCCGCAGTCCCCGTACGAACGCATTCATTCGTTGATACCGAGCGACTCTCCCCTCCTGGCGATGTCGTCGCTCGCGGACGTCGAGGCCTACGTTCGCGACACCGTTCTGATACCGCTGGACGAGACACGTACCAATCCGGTTTTCGGCGTCGGCAACCCGGACGCGGACCTACTGGTCGTCGGCGAGGCCCCCGGGGCGGATGAAGATCAGCAGGGTGAGCCTTTCGTGGGACGAGCCGGCCAGCTCCTCAACAAGATTCTGGAGTCCGTCGCGTTTCGTCGTGATGACGTCTACATCGCCAACATCCTGAAGAGTCGACCTCCGAACAACAGGAATCCGCTGCCGGCAGAGGTCGAAGCACACGTACCGATCCTATACAAGCAGATCGCCCTGATCCGCCCTCGGATCATCTTGTGCGTAGGCAGGACGTCCGGCACGACCCTACTCGACAAACAGACGACGCTGGGTGCCCTGCGGCAGAAGTGCCACGACTTCCACGGCCTACCCATGCTGGTAACCTACCATCCGGCGGCCCTTCTGCGTAACCCGCAATGGAAGCGTCCGACCTGGGACGACGTGAAGCTGCTCCGACGGCT
>CAZMXY010000108.1:4395-12833 GCA_964570345.1 uncultured Rhodothermales bacterium
CAGGACGACATCCAACCTTCCCTTCCGGCCGGCGAGCCTACGGCGCAGCACGGCTCGGCGCCGTCGAGGGAGATGGACATACAGACGCTGCACCGCCGTGCCGGACGCATTCCGCCGCAGGCCACCGACGTGGAACAGTCCGTGCTCGGAGCCATGTTGCTGGAGCGGGAGGCCATTCCGCGCGCCATCGAGATCCTCAACGCAGCTTCGTTCTACGGCTCGAAGCACAGGAAAATCTACGCGGCCATCAGCGGGCTTTTCGAGCGGGGAAATCCGGTGGATCTCATCACGCTGAGCGAAGAGCTGCGCCGGCGGGGAGAGCTCGAAGACGTCGGCGGGGCCTACTACCTCACGGAGCTGACGACGCAGGTCGCCTCCGCCGCGAACGTCGAATACCATGCGCGGATCATCGCAGAGAAGTACCTGCTTCGCGAGATGATCGAGACGATGACGAGACTCGTCGGCGAGGCGTATGACCCCGGATCGGATGCATTCGACCTGCTCGACAAGGCCGAAGCCGACATTTTCAGCATTTCCGACACGCAGATGCGGCGGCCCGCCGCGTCCATCACGGACGTCATCAAGACGACGCTGCAGCAGCTCGAAGCGGTGCATGGGAGGGAAGGGGGCGTAACCGGGGTTCCCAGCGGTTTCACGCGATTGGACGACTACACGAGCGGCTTTCAGAAGTCGGATCTCGTCGTCATTGCGGCCCGTCCTTCGATGGGGAAGACCGCTCTCGCGCTTACGGCGGCACGAAATGCGGCCTTGCATCCCCAGCATCCGACCGGCGTCGTCATCTTTTCCCTCGAAATGGGGGCGGAACAGCTCGCGCTGCGTCTGCTGACGTCCGAAGCACGCATCAACGCGCAGGCGGCGCGCACGGGACGGATGAAGGATCGGGACTGGCAGGCACTGGCGCGGGCCGCCGGGCGCCTCTCCCGGGCGCCGATCTTCATCGACGATACGCCCGGATTGTCGGTACTGGAGTTGCGGGCCAAAAGCCGGCGGCTGAAGGCGGAGCACGACATCGGCATGATCATCGTCGACTACCTCCAGCTCATGCATGCAACGACGACGTCGCGCAACGCGAATCGAGAGCAAGAAATCGCTCAAATCAGCCGCTCGCTCAAATCGCTTGCAAAAGAGATCAACGTGCCGGTCGTTGCCCTCTCGCAGCTCAGTCGAGCCGTCGAAACTCGGGGAGGGGACAAGCGGCCGCAGCTCTCGGACCTGCGCGAAAGCGGCTCGATCGAACAGGATGCCGACGTGGTCTGCTTCATTTATCGGGCCGAACGCTACGGCATCACCGTAGACGAACACGGCAATTCGACGGAAGGTCTGGCGGAAGTCATCATCGGCAAGCAGCGTAACGGCCCCATCGGTACGGTGCGGCTCGCCTTCGTCGATCAATATGCTCGATTCGAGAACCTGACCACGTACTACAAGCCGCCGGACGGCAGCGCAGGCGACGGATTCTCCCTGCCGCCGGCCGAAGACGACGACGCGCCGTTTTAAACCGACCGTGGCGAGCCGGCCAGGCCGCCGACCTATTCGAAGCCCAGCCCCCGCGTCGCGGTCCGCACGCGCGCCAGCAGCCCGTGTGACGTCATGTAGAGCGTGGAGCCGTCCTCTCCGAAGGCGCAGTTCGCGATGAGCTCGCCGGTCGATATGGTGCCCAGATGCTCACCCTGCGGGCTGAGGACGAGGACGCCGCCGGGACCCGTTGCGAACAGGTTGCCGCTGCGATCGACCGCCAGGCCGTCCGGCATCCCCCGCCTGCCTTGCTCGACGAGCTCCGACCCGTCGAAAAAGACGCGGCCCTCCGAAAGCGATCCATCCGCCGCTAATGAGTAGGCCATCCAGATCGGCCGCTCCGGATCGGAATTGGCTACGTAAAGCGTCCGTTCGTCCGGGGACAATCCGATTCCGTTCGGAAACGTCAGCTCGTCGGTGAGGAGGTGAACGGATCCGTCGGCATCGAGCCGGTAGACGCCGTTAAAGGGCAGTTCCTTGTCCGGATTCCGGTTCAGGTCCCGCAGGCCGTACGGGGGGTCGGTGAAATAGACCTCGCCGTTGGATCGGATCACGAGATCGTTCGGGCTATTCAGCCGCTTGCCTTCGTATCGGGCGGCGAGGGTCGTTCGAGTGAAGTTTGCCCAATCGAGCCGCGCGATCTGACGATTTCCGTGATCGCACATGACGAGGCGCCCTTCGGCGTCCAGCGCCAGGCCGTTCGTGCCGAGCTCGTCACCAGGTGGATCGTTCCACAAGTATCCGGCCGGCCGCAAGAACGGCTGAAGACCGGTTCGTTCGTCCCACCGATAAATCGTGTTGTTCGGAATGTCCGAGAAGAGCAGGTAGGCGCCGTCGCGGACCCAGACCGGACCTTCCGACCAGGCGAAGCCGTCCGCCAGTTTTTCGATCCTCGCGTTCGCGGGGACGAGGTCGTCGAAGCGATCGTCATGTCGTTCGAGGCGGCCGAGAGCGGCTTTGGTCGCGCCCGCGCAGGCGGTCAGGATCAAGCCGAGGATGAGGACAAGGAGCGTGCTGATTTGCATGATGGGGCGTATTCGGCGATTTTGGCTGGAGGAGGGTCGTATATTTACGAACGTAGAGGCCTTTCGTCCGCGTCCTGACCGTTGCGGCGGCGCGCGCGTGCCGGCCACGGTCACACCTCGATTAAACACGCTAAAACGATGTCAAAAAAGAAGTCCCGCCGAGAATTTTTGAAAGTCGCCGCGGCCTCCGGCGCCGCGGCCGGCTTTGCTCCCGTCGTACTCACGTCCAGGCGCGAGACGCTCAAGCCCCGGAAACCGAAGGTCTCGGCGAATGATCGCGTTCAACTGGCCACGATCGGAGCGGGCATCATCGGTTTTATCGATACCGACACCGCGCTGCAGGTACCTGGCGTCGAGCTCGTGGCGGCGGCGGACGTGTACGATTCGCGGTTGTGCCGGGTCAAAGACTACTATCACGACGGCGTCTTCACGACGAGGGACTACCAAGAGGTGCTCGCGCGACCGGACGTGGATGCCGTGATCATTTCGGTGCCGGACCACTGGCACGCCACGATGGCCATCGACGCCATGGAAGCCGGGAAGGACGTCTATCTGGAGAAGCCGATGGTCCAGGACCTTGAGGACGGCCGGAGGGTGATTGACGTGCAGCAGCGCACCGGTCGGATATTGCAGGTCGGAAGCCAGTTCAAGAGCGACGTCGTCTACGACAAGGCGAAGGAACTGTATGAATCCGGTGCGATCGGCACGCTGAACATGGTCCAGGCACAGTACAACCGTCACTCGTCCCTGGGCGCCTGGCAATATTCAATCCCTCCGAACGTGTCGACCGACGACGTCGACTGGGACCGCTTTCTCGGCGAGGCGCCGGCGAGGCCCTTCGACCCGGTCCGGTTTTTCCGGTGGCGAAACTATCAGGACTACGGCACCGGCATTCCCGGAGACCTCTTCGTGCACCTCTTCACCGGCATCAATCACGTGCTCTCGTCGACCGGTCCCGTGTCGGCCATGGCGCAGGGCGGTCTCCGTTACTGGCGTGACGGCCGCGACGTGCCCGACGTCATCCTGGCGCTGTACGAATACGCCGAAACGGACGATCATCCGGGCTTCACCCTCGCCATGCAGTCGAATTTCGCCGACGGCAGCGGGGGCGAGACTTCGTTTCAATTCATCGGCAGTGAGGGTGCGATCAGCGTCGACGGACGGGGCTTGGGGATCGTCCAGTCGCCGCTGCGTGAGCCCTCGCTCGAGAACCTCGTCGAAGGGTACAATTCGGTTCGCACGTGGTGTGAGCCCGCGCGGGAGTCGTTCATCCAAAAGTGGAGGGAGGAGCACCCGGCGCCGCTCATGGCGAGGGAGCTTGCCGAGGAGCGCGAATATGAAGTGCCGTCGGGCTACGATTCCCGCTACGATCATTTCGTCAATTTCTTCGAGGGCGTTCGCGAGCGCACTCCGGTCGTCGAGGACGCGGTCGTCGGATTTCGGGCGGCGGCGCCGGCTTTGCTGGCCAATCTTAGCTATCGTGACACGAAGAGATACGACTGGGACCCCGACGCGATGCGGCTCGTGTCCTGATCATCGACGTCGCCACGTGAACGAGACGAGGACAAGCGAATGAGCGATCATGTATACAAGATCGTAGAGTTGACCGGATCGTCTACCGAAAGCATCGAAGAGGCCATCAAGAATGCGGTCGGGCGTGCCAACGACACCGTCCGCAACATGCGATGGTTCGAGGTTACCGACACGCGCGGCTATATCGAGGACGGCAGCGTGGCCCACTGGCAGGTGACGTTGAAAATCGGCTTTACGCTGGAACGTTAGCTGCTCCGCGCGAAGGTGGGCCGGCCGATTCCTCCTGGGCGAGACTCAGTCCGAGTAGATCTGTCTCGCCGCCGTTACTTCCGGAAGCTCGAGGCCTTCGGTGAAGCTTTCGCAGGTCGTGCGCAGCAGCTCGTCGAGCTCGTCGCTGCCCACTCCGCCGTCGTCCGCGAGGTCCAGCAAGATGCGCAGGAGGACGGGGCGGGCGCCCTGCTCTCTGGCGAGCCCGAGGGCTTCGTGGCGGAATGCGTCGGCCTGCTCGGGATTCCCCGCGGCATGCAGGCAGTTTGCGCTGATCCGGAGGATCTCGGGCAAGAAGTAGCCCTCGTCGTTCTCGCGCGCACGCGCGACGACGGAGTCGAGGAGGCCGAGGCCTTCGTCGTGCCGGCCTTGATTCACAATCAATTCCGCGAGGAGGGCCGACGGATACGACGTCCAGATCTGAACGCCGGCGCGACGCAGTCCGGATAGTGCCGCGTGCATCGCTTCGATTGCGGCCTCCGGATCGTCGTCGCTTCGCGCCCACGATTTCAGGACGGCGCCGATCCCCTGCCAGAACGGGAAGCCGTATTGTGTCGATATTCCGATCGCCTTCTCTCCGTTCGCGGCCGCGTCGTCTCGGTTTCCCAGATAGGTCTGAAGGAGCCCGTAGAAGCCGTGTGCGAACGCGGAGCTGAATGGATGGTTTACGCGGTTCGCGTATTCGATGGCCTGCCTGCCACTCTGCTCGGCCTGGTCGGGAAACCCGAGGTACCACTGCGCGACGGATCGGTACGAGAGGGCTCCGATCAAGGGATGCTGCGTCGCGAGGGCGGGAGGCGGCTCGTCGATCAAGTCGGCGTGTTCGGTCAGGATTCGCCCGAACTCGCGCTCGGCTTCCTGCACGCGGCCCTGCCAGAAGGCGGTCGAAGCGTTGGCCAGATCGGCGTCGATGCGACGCGTCTCCGCGCCGCCGCGGTCGGCCAGCTCCGAGAGCTGGTGCGCGATGCCTTCCGCCCGTCGGTGATCGCCGATCACGGTGTAATGCGCCCAGATCCCGCGAACGACGGGGAAACTAATCGACTGGTCGGGCAGCTCCTCCGCGAAGGCGCGGGCTTTTTCAAGGGCCGACAGCACGCTGTGATGGGTGTATCCCTTGAGCTGGATCGAAGCCAGACCGAGCCCGGCCTGCAAAAAGAAGCGGTCGTACTGGATCGCCGCCTTCGGCTTGAGGCCGTCGAGCAGAGCGAGCCCGCGCGTGAAATAGTCGAGCGCCTCTTCGTTCGCCCAGCGCTCGTAGGCTTCCTGCCCGGCGATCAGCCAGTAGCTTGCGGCGCGATCTCGCCGGCCGGCCCGCGTGAGGTGATGGGCGATGATCTCGGGGCGACTCTCCTTGCTGGACGGATGCTCGATCAGGTGGTCGGCGACGCGATCGTGGTACTGTTGCCGGCGGCTCTTCAACACCGATTCGTACGCCGCTTCCTGGATCAGGCCGTGGCGAAACATGTAGCGACTCTTCGGAGGTCGTCCCTCGGCGATCAGCAGCTCGGCGTCGACAAGCCGCGTCAGGGCGACGGCGAGATCCGCCTCGTTCAGTCGGGATACCACGCGGGCGAGCTCGAAGCTGAACTCGCGGCCGAGAGTGGAGCAGACCTGTGCGATCTCTTTGACGGGCAGGATGCGATCGAGCCGCGCCATGAGCGAATCGTTGAGCGTGGAGGGAATGGAGAGGTCCACGACGTCGTCCGCCAGCTCGAAGCAGTCGTCGCACTCGATCACCTGGCCCGATTCGAGGACCATTTTCGTCAGCTCCTGTACGAACAGGGGGACGCCGTCCGTCCGCTCGACGAGCTGTTCGACGACCTTTTCGGGAAGGGCCTTTCCGTTCGCTACGGAATTGATGACCGCCACGACCTGCGTCCGGCTCAGGCGCTCGATCGGAAGAAATTCGACGCGCGTCCCGGGGCTCCAGGCCAGCTCCGGCCGCGGCCGCGACGTCAGGAGAAGGAGGATCCTCCGCTCACGAATTTCGCCGGCGAAGCGCTGGATGAAGGAGCGGGTCGTCGGATCGGCCCAGTGAACGTCCTCGACGACGAGTTGGAGGGGTGCGTCGTCGCCGATGCGAAACAGCAATTCCATGAGCACGTGCTCGACCCGTTCTCGCCGCAGCGACGGCGAGAATCCGAGATCGAGCCGTTCGCCGTCCAGGGGAACGCCGAGTAGGGAGGCCAGCAGGGGGACCGCGTCGGCATCCTCCAGTTTGTTGCTTCGCGCGACCATCCCGATCATCTCCAGACGCTCGGCCGCGGACTGATCCGGATAAAAATTCAGCACGCTGCTAAGCCAGTCCGTGAACGGGTGCAGGGGCGTGCTGCGCAAATACGGGGAGCACCGGCATTCCACGCGCCGGTGGAGACGCCCCTCCAGTCGCTGCCGGAACACCTGGACGACGTGTGACTTGCCGATCCCGGGCTCTCCGTGGAGCAAGAGCACCTGGCCCTCCCCGCCCTCCACGGCCTTCCAGAACGTTTCGAAGGTCTCGGCTTCCCGCTCGCGACCCACGGACGATACCGGGTCCCGGCGTCCGAGTAGATCCAACGGACTGCCCAGCAGGCGTTCCTCGGCGATCTGATACACCCGCTCCGCGTGACTCGTGCCTCGGAGGGTTTGCAGCCCGAGGTCGGTGGCCTCGAAACGGGAGGATACCATCCGAAACGTGGCCTCGCTGACGACCATACCGTTCGCCGCTGCAAGCGACTGGAGCCGGGCCGCGAGGTTCGGCGTGTCCCCGAGAGCCAGGTTCTCGCGCCGGGCGCCGGTGCCCATCTCGCCGACGACCACGATACCGGTGTGAATGCCGATCCGCACGGCCACGTCGATGTCGTGCTGCGTTTGAAGGGTCTTCCCGAGCTGCTCGATCCCCCGGATGATCTCGCGGCCGGCGCAAACGGCGCGAACGGCCTCGTCCTCGTGCGCGACCGGATAGCCGAAGTACGCCAGGATCCCGTCGCCGAGGAACTGTGCGATGTAGCCCTCGAACCGATCGATGGCGTCGGAGGCGACTTTCTGATACTGCTGCACGACGTTTCGTAGGTCCTCCGGATCGAGCCTGAGCGACAGCGCGACCGATCCGACCAGGTCGCAGAACATGACCGTGAGCTGCCTCCGCTCGGCCGCCGCAGTACCCAATCGTCCCTCGGAAGGGCCGCGGATCTCACCAGGATCGCTCTCCTGCCCCGACAGGGCGAGGCCGCAGTTCGGGCAGAACTTGAATGCCGGCGACACTCTGGTCCCGCAGCGCGGACACGCAATCGTGTGGTCGTTCTCGATCATGGTGCGACCTGGAAGCCGGGCGGCTGCATTGGTGCTGACACGGCGACGACGACGAAGACCGCGATATAGAGCAGTACGCCCGCGGCGAGTCCGATCATGAAGACGGTGTACGAGACGCGCAGGAGCCGAAACTTTTGCGCGAGCACCTGTCCGAGGCTGTAGATGTCCCGGATCATGCTTTCGTAGAGACTGTCCAGATTCTGCAGGAGGTCGACCATCCCTCCGACGAAATCCTCCTCCTTCATCGCCGTAAACTGCCCGAAGAAGAGGATACTGGCCTTGCGTGCGCGCGGGACGGCGGCGAACGCCTCGGAGGGCTGGACGCGAGGTCGGGCGGCGAGGACCGCATAGACGATGGAAACCAGGCAGGTGATCAGCAGGACGCTCGTGGGCACGAGGAGCCACGGATTGGTGTCGATCTTCGGCGAGATCGAGGCGATGATGATGGACATGATGATCCCGTTGATGGAGATCATGATGTTCGCCTTGCTGTCGGCCAGCGCGCTCAGATTGACGTGCGTCATGTAGGAGGTTCGAAACATGGTCTCGATTCCTCTCGTGGTGCCGACCTGCCGGCCGTCGCCCTCCCGCGTCTTCTTGCTTTTCTTTTTCTTCTTCTTTGTCGGCGGTTCGGCGCCGGGAAAATCCGTCGTTAGGACGTCTGCCGGACGCGCTCCGTTGGTTTCGGCGTCCAGGACGGAGGGTGGCAGGTTCGCGTCCGGAATCAGGGGCGCATCCGGGAGGAGCATAGGAGGTACGCCGGGGGCGTGGAGGAGGTGGGGAGGA
>CAZMXY010000109.1:0-12754 GCA_964570345.1 uncultured Rhodothermales bacterium
TCGGCGCAGCGGGCCCGGTGGTTCGGGACGGGCCTGGACGGCGGGACCCTGGAGGACTGCGACACCTTTTGAGCGACTCCCGACGCAGCTGTGGAGGAAAGCGCGTGCGAAGCTCGATGAGATCGATGCGGCGACGGAAGGCTGTTCGAGAAGCGGGTTCCGTGCGACCCGCATATGCCTGACCGCCACGGCTCGTGCACTCGCCCGAGAGGCTAATCCTGTAAGTCTAGTGGAGCCGACCGGGATCGGGGAGCGAGCGCTCAGCGAGCGACGAGCGAGGCCGCGACAGCGGCCGCGCTCCTACCGATGACCTCCTGCTTGCAAAGCTGAACTGGGCAACATCCAATTTGTTGCGTCTGGTGTTCGCAAGGTTGCTCCCATGATACCGGCGGCTGGTTTGTGGTTGCTGGATTATGGTTGGCTCATCTTTATGCCCTTGGGTTTAATTTGGCTGTTTCTTGTGGCTAAAGCGAAGCCCCCCATTGGCAATTGGAGGCGGGCATCGCTGATAGAGGGGCGTGTGGTATCTGCGGATGATCTGGTTCGCATAGCTTACGACAAAGGCATGATATACAGACGCGTGTTTCACGATTGCACAATAGTCGGCCCCGCTATCTTATAAATCGATACCGATGTAGGTTTTCATAGTATGGACCAAGAAGGCGGCAATCTTCTTACGCTCCCCCTGAGTCTGAACGATTGGGTGGGCCAGTCCGAGATTCCTAGCGGCTGTCGTGTGGTGGGGACATTGGTACTTAGAAGCACGACATTCCGTAAGTGCAATTTTCAGAAGATAGGTTTTGTCGGAGACAAGGCTAGAATGCAGAGACTAAAGAAGCGTGGCGTGCAATACAGGGTGCCCATTGATCCAGAAGACATTTAGCCATTGTCGATCATGCTGTCAATTCTGCGTACCGAAGGCTGTCGGCCAGCACCATGCGCCGCAGGGTATCGCGCCACAGATACGGGTTGTGGCGGTTGTTGGTACCGCCACTCAAGCTCGTCGAGGTAAGCTTCCAGGTGCTTGACGGAGATCTTGTGGAACGAGCCCACGATGGAGCGCTTCAAGAGCGACCACACGTTCTCGACGGTGTTCGTGTGGACGTTGCCGTTGACCCATTCCTTCCCTGCTCCCTGCCACCGTTGCCTCGCAGTAGAACACGAACCCAGCGCAACAGAGGCTAAGAGTGCTACGGGAGGCTGCCATGGGTGAAGGCCCGATGCTGACGGCGGCAAAGCCGCCTTCGACGCTGTTACCAATCACTTCAGACTCCCCCATAAAACCGTCAGGACCTAGGATGACACGTAAATCACGCCGCAGTCCGAGCAGCTCGTCCTTCGACGACTTGACAAGTTTGTGAAACGGCCGTACCCTATTGCCTCTTCCTGCCATTCTACTCCAACGGAGGATCGCCTCGATGAGCAGCAAAGGTCTAGAGACATTTGCAGACTTGCTGGCCCAGGATGCTGAGGTTAGCGCTAGATTCAACGAGCTTGCCGACCGTTGGGATGGGACAAAAGAGTCTTTAGAGACGACCTTAGTCGCGTTGGGAGAATCGCACGGCTGTTGTTTTACGACGGATGAGGTCAAGACACTCTCCGAGATTAATTGGACTGAGAATGTCAAGGCTCTTCGGGATCGGTTGGTGAAAGCGACACCCGAAGCTGGAAAGACAATCCAGCCGTCAGCACCTTGGAGTGGTGGGTTTTAATTTGCTAACCCTTTCTTTTTTTTAAAAGCTGGGTGTGGTTGCTTTGCTGCCAGCTTCGGGCGCACTGACGCTTCGATGTTGGGTCAAGTGAGGTCAGCTGCGTCCGCTGTAACGACCGAGACGTTTTCCGACACTCACCCGCGGGGCGTCAGTCTATGTACAAACAGTCTATGTACAAACAGTTTTCTTTCGTCAGTGAGGGCTCGTCGCCACTGCTGACAGAACAAGTGTCTGCACCGACGTTGAAGCGTTGACAACAGTAACACTGTTAATCCGATTCCTGATTGGGTTAGTGTGCGGTGGAGCCAGCGCATCATGGCTGGCGAACCCTACTGTATATGTGTCTTTTATGTACTTTATCGCCCGGGTGTAACTTGAGAAGAAACACTACGATTAGTGATATGCGCTTATCGTACCGATGTGGCTCGGCTTTGAGTCTATCGGAGCCGTTCACGATGAAGTGTTCACCAACCGCCAGCTTGCATACAGAGCTGTGACCGACCGAGATCATTTCTCTCCATACCTGAAACTTTCACAGGATACCCAGTCACGGACCTCTGAGGTTGACTGCTTGCTCCTTTTCGCTCCACAGTTCCTTCCAGTCGCGCCCCCTGCTGGCCTTGGCTATCTCATACCTCAGTTGCGAAAGCGTGGGCTCACGGTTGCAGCACGTGACCTCAACGCCGAACTTTACGATACCTTGCTTTCGCGTGTAACAACGGATCATTTGCGCACGAAGCTGCTATCCACCGCTGCCTCAGAAGCCTACGAGAATGATCCAATCGTTCACTTCGCCTCTACGCTCAATGGTAAGGGCGCGAAGGTTGAAAGCGCGAAGCAACTCCTCAAGCTCAAGTCGACATACCGACGCTCCGACGGCTTTGGCGAGGCGATCGCCACTATTGAAGCTCATCTTGATATAATCAACGCCCTACACACCCCTGCATACATTGGGCTTACCGTTGGTCGTCTAGCGGGTGATGCATCATTATCAAGTATTGTAGCCCAGCTTGAGGATGAAGACGATATTTCCGTTCGCTTACTAAAGCTTTTCGTTAGGCGTTATCTTCACCGGTACCGGCCCCGAGTTCTTGCAATCTCCAATGCAGCTAACGCCGAATATGCAGTACTTGTGGCGGCAATTGCAAAACACCTTGATCCGTCCGTGTTCGTGGTTGTGGGTGGTCCGGGCGTAAGCTTGACCCGCAACGTGTTCGCGGAGCATCCAGAATATTTTGACGTTATCGACGCCGTCGTAGTCTTCGATGGTGAGCCCGCGCTCCCGCGACTCGTGGAGGACGTGACAGCTGATCGGTTAAACCTCGCTCAGGTTCCGAATGTCATATATCGAGATTCGGGGTCGGGCCGTACTGTCTCCACGGACATGGAACTGTTCTCATTAGGAGCGGCTCGTCCTCCGGCCTATTCGGATTTTGATCTGAGCTTGTATCTGTCTCCGGGTCCGCTGCTGCCCATAGAGATTGGTCGTGGTTGCTATTGGAACAAGTGCGAGTTTTGTGATCGGCCGATCGGCTTCACACCTGGCCCTGGCCATATTCGCTTCAAGTCAGCTACTCAAGTTGTGCGTGAAATGATCTGGTTGCGCGATACGCATGACTGTCACCATTTCTATATTACGGATGATGCGGTTAGTGCAAAGATGCTGCGTGCCTTGAGTGAGGAGTTATCGTCTCTCAACGCGAACATTTTCTGGATGGCGCTTGCCCGCTTCGAGAAAGACTTGGCTAACCCAGAGTTTATCGCGCTGCTTCGGAGGGGTGGTTGCGCAAAGTTGGCGTTGGGCCTTGAGTCCGGCGTTCAGCGAGTTGCGGACCTCATGAGGAAGGGGATTAGGGTTGATGTCGTGCCTAAAATAATCAAGGCTTGTGACTCAGCCGGTTTACCTCTACATATTTGGGCGCTAACGGGCTTTCCGGGGGAAACGTACGAAGAGGCCAATACTACGATGGGGTTCATTAGGGAAATGTTGCCCTATCTAGACAGACCGGGTTTCTCATTTCAATTCTCTCCCTTTGCTCTTGACTACCTATCTCCGGTCAACATGCGGCCCGAGGATTTCGGGATCACGACCCGTGTGCGGAGTCCACGGCGCTTTGCTACTTTCCATGACTCTGTCACGGCCGCAAGCCACATGGCATGGCCTGTCGCGCCCAAAGAGCTAGCCTCATCGTTCATCGATGAGCTAAAGAGGTATGTCGCGGATCCGGCGCTTATTACCCACGAGTATATTGTCGGCTTCATCCTTGGTATCTTCCGGTCGACTCAACATGGCCGACAGGCTGATGCTAACTCCGGTGTCGGCGCGAATGAGAAACGGCCGCTGGCCTCAAGGCACTGATGCAACTCTCCGTACAGCCAACGTCGCGCCCTAGACGAGAGAGGTTCGGCACGGGACAATCGTTACTGGTGTTTGATGACTTTTTGCTCAAGCCAGAAAGGGTGAGATCCTTCGCGCTTGCGCTTGAGGATCGATATACAACCCCAGGGCGACTGTATTATCCGGGTATGCGGGCAAGGGCAGAGCTGCCGCTTGATGGAGTTAGCGCAAGCATTGGTCGCCATGTCAATTGGGATCTTGGGGCGTGTGATGTAGAAGCTCACTTTTCTGTGATTACACTTAGAGATACACAATTGGTGCGCAGCCAACGTGTTCCCCACGTCGACTCCGTATGTGACAACACCCTTGTTGGTCTTCTGTATCTCAACTTGCCAGAGGACTGTCGCGGGGGTACAGGTTTTTTTCGCCACCGACCAACTAGAATCGAGCATGTTGCTGGAGGGAGGCTGCCAGAGGACATTTCCCAGCAATTTATTGATTCCCGTCGGACAGGATACATTCGCGGAACGACCAAATACTGGGAGCTTATACATGTGGTGGATATGAGGTTTAATCGGCTAGTAGTGTACAATGGCAGTGTGTTCCATTCCCCAATTGTTGCCGATGACGACTTTGGAAGCACTTTTAGGTCCCGTCGGTTAACATTGAATATTACGTTCACCTCAAGAAGCGTAGGCGCAGCACTTCGCCTAAGCGCTGTCTGAAGGTTGAACCTATTGCCGGTCGCGGCCTGCAGGCCGCCAGGTCGAGAAGCACTCTGTACGTTGAGCTAGAAAGAGTAACCAAGGACGTGACGGCTTTGGGTTTGGCTGGAGTGATTCTCGTGGTTGCTATTTCGCCATGCCGCATTATATAGGTTAGCAATCATGGCAGCTAACAGGGATGATAGAGCTAGTAGGAGATATGGGGCGTTCATTGAAGCCCTCGTGCGGAAGCACCCCTCCATCACTGCATCAGAGGAGGAGGCACTTCTGCAAATGACGGAGTTACCCTTGCCGGGGGAACTTCCCCGGGATCCCACGAAGAGGGAGAAATTTCGTATAGCACAACGCTGCATTTACCGTATACGAGATGGCCGCCCGAATCTGCGGCCGGATGGCGTCCTGTGGCGAGGACGACCGACGCTGCTAACTCTCCATCAATTAGATGCCTTGCTGGCGGAGTTAACAGAACGCCGTGAAGTCGGTACGAGGGCTCGGTGGGGTCAGCTGTTCATTTCCCCAGGACCCGTCGCAAGAAAGGTCTTCGAAGCTGCAGAGCTCAACACGTTGGTGACCGATTTAGTCGGCCCAACTGCAAGGCAGGAAACGATGGGCTACCTGGTATACGAGCACCCGGGCGACCATGTCAGTCTTCATCTTGATAATTCAAGGTTCGCGGTAACTGTGCTTCTTATGCTGCATCATACCTGGCTGACGGAGCCCTGCTCCACACTATATCTCTATCCTGTGAATGACACGATACGAGCTGTGACCCTGAAGCCCGGGGAGGTGCTTGTTCTATATGGCGATACTGTGGTGCACGGACGCTCGCCAGTCCATCGCGGGGAGAGGGTCTATCTACTATCAGTAGGTTTTGCGCTCGAAGAATGAAGTCACCACGGCTCCCTATCCTGCTGTAGCCTCTGCCCTGAGTCTCACGCTAATTAATGCAGCTAGCCCCTCTCACGCTTAGCGGCGGGCGGCGGTGTGCTGGAGATCACCGCCTGATACTTGTGACCGATGATTAAACATCGCGGTAAAACGTAATACAGGATGTCAATGCGATGGCCGAGGCCAGCTTTGGTGCACCGCCGCTCGAAGAAAGCACGCAGCTCGACGGGTGGCCGCCGCGATGGACATAAGTCGCCCCGCCCGAATGGGGGCTGTTGGACGCCGAGTGTCGACGCTCGGAGCGGCGAGCAACGCGGCTAGGCAGAGGTTCTTGAGAGGGACATGGACGGATACCATCACATTCGCAGCGATGAGTAAGCCAGTGGTTCTTCGAATTATTCCTACTTCGTTCACCGACCCCTCCGCGAACAACAACCACTTGAGAACCATAGGCCGTTGAAGCCACTGGAACAGCCATGTCCGCACTGCCGGGGACGGGAGTACGATACAACATTACGCTGCGCCTAGCAGGCCGTTCGGTCCTTCAAGTCGCATTCACGTCGGACCCACGTCGCGGCCGGATCGCCATCTTCATTCCCAATCGAGGAAATACTGTCTTAGATTTCGCCAACTCTCTGTACCGGGATGTAGTGGACCACCATCCTTAATGCAGGCAAATAACACCAACGCAGCAAACAGTTCGGCCGGTGTTGTAGGGCTTGAAAAGCATGGCTGCACATTGAATTGAGACTCGGAGTAGGCTCGCCAACTTTCAACTACCTCTCTTACACGTAGGGCAACCGTCCCATCGCGAGGCACGCCGAATCTTGCAGACTCAATCGAATACTGCACCGGGCAAAAACCACGCTCTCGTTTGCTCTCTCCCCATTCGATCGCACCCGCTGAGTCGACGCTTGCCATTCTCGCTTCGCGCTGAATCCTCTGTACGAATTTGGCAAAGGACAAACCATAATCAGGCCAAGCACCAACAGGGCACACAAAGCGTTCTTCATACGCAACACCCCGAGTTGCTGCCCCAATCGCACGCACCCCATTCCGCACAACTTGGTTAAGAGCCCGCCGAGCCTGTACACCAGCCTCAATGCGAATACCAAATTCAGCTATTAGCTGGTGAATTGCAAAGGTTGCGTTATCGATACGATTTACCATACCATTAGCAAGTGGCAAACCTGCGGAAATTTCATTGGGCGTCAAGCACGCCCGCCGTCGACCCCCCCAATAGTTATTCTGAATTATACGCGCGGGAACTCGCACGCCAGTTAAATGACGCACAAGTCTCAACAAGAACCTGACCCCCGAATCGAACGGCATTTGTCTGAATTCTTGAACCTCTGCCTCCGGGATAATTCGATCAATAGCCAGGCGGATAAGAGTCCAAGCCCGAAATTGCAGGGCAGCGGCATCGTTGGCAAGGCTTAACAATTCAGGATGCTGAATCCGAAATTGTTGTATGGCCCGGCTGTAAGGAACATCCGTCAGACCGGCTATGACTGCAATCGCTGTTACCACTGAATCAGGATAGTCAAGTCGTGGGGAGGCGGCTGTTGCCTTACTAGAGAGGAACATTCGTGTACGCTCAAGCGCAGAGTTCGCATGGTCGGCAAAAGCGGTCCACGAGCGCGCATCTTGAACGAGAGGGGCGGCCTCCGCAAAGGCCTGCGGAGCAATGCATCCTGCGATAATACCATCCAATGTGGAACGGGCTCTTAAAAACATCCGATTGAGATCCGCAAGAGGAATAGCTGCGCGAGCGTCCGGGTGAGAGTTGCTTGGACATGACTGAACGCGCCTAAGTTGGTCACGGATCCAGCCTGCATCTAGTGCTGCTGGGTTACCGCCCATTGCGAGGTAAGCTGCGACATCCCTCCCCCCTGTGATCAAAGCGGGGCCTCATCTCTATCGCGCGATAACGCCATGTAACCTCAGAGCAGCTGTTCGTCCAGGAACGGAGCGCTCTCCGGAAGGCGCTCACTGCTCGTCTGCGCTGCCGTCGGACCCGGGGCCAACCGGACGGTCGGGCCCCCGGCGCCGGCCAACTGCGGGACATGGTATTCAGCTCGGAGCGGTTGGCCGAGATGGGGGATCGGGGCGCCCCGGTGCACTGGGAGGGCGACCTGCTCACGGAGTGGGCGAGCCGCTCGGGCATCGGCACCCTGCTGGAATGGCAGCCTAGCTAGGTGCTTTTCTGTGAGCTTCCGGAGTTGCTGACCGTCTGGCGCCTCCGACGGGCCCTGAGAGCGGATTGTCACTCTCCCAGAGCAGCTGCGCCGAATTCTCATCTGAGGTCAGGGGAAGGAGATGGCCGAAACATGTCTCGTTTACCGTAGGGCCCGGGATGCCGGTCTATTCCTGCAGCCACCGAAGACCCCGCGGCACAGCACGGGCGAGACCCCAATGGCCTGCGCCGGCAGTACTTCCCAAGAAGCGTGAATCTGTCCGAGCCTGTCCATTGAAGCCGTCGGTAGAGCCTCATAGTGTCACTCGCGTGAGCTGCTCGGTTTACGACCCACTGCCAGCGTCTGATAGACGGTAAATTCCGTGAAATAGTCCTTCACGTCATCCACGACCATCTGGACGTCCGGCCAGTTTGAGTTGCCGTAGTCGTGGAAAGCGATCACGCCGCCAGGCACGACTTTCGGATACCAAATGTTGAAATCGGCTCGTACTGCCTCAAGCGCGTGGTCAGCGTCGATGAACAGTAGGCTGATCGTCCCGCTATATTCTCGCCCTGCCTGGACAGTGTCTTCCACATAAATGGCCACCTGTTCCGCAACGCCCGCCGTTTTCAAGTTCTCACGAAACTGCTCGAGGGTCGACGGCAGGGCCTTTACCGCCTCAGCTGAGTACGCGTCCTCGGCAAGATGACGGTGCCACTCGTGGTCGTCTACCGCAACGACGCGGTTCTCGTACGGCGCATGCCGGCTTCCCGTCGCCAAGATGATAGTCGAGCCGCCCAAGAAGCTCCCGAGTTCGCATACTGGTTCTGAACATGAATTTTCCCGGGCCAAGAGATACAGCACGAGGGATTCCAACTCCAACAACCCCAGATCGTCGATATCCACGGCCTGCCGTAGCTTGAGGATTTCGTCACGAGTCAGCCGGACCGCTTCACCTGCGTACTCGTAACGAGTACTGATGAGGACACCCGCATCCAGTAACAAGCGCACAAGACGCGCTTGGTTCTCTCGTGCTGCCGGACTATCGGGCACCATCGGGCACCCACCACCGGCGAGCTCAGCTAGGAGCACGAAAACTTCATCTCCTATCTTCATGGCATAATTGGCGGGTGCGTTCGCCCGAAAATGTACCAGCCAGTCCCGGTCATTTCGCCTCGCCCTGACATCCCGCGACAGGAGCAGCTCCGTCTCGTCGTCCCACAGAATCCGGAATAACTCTTTCCTATCAGTGATAGAGATCCAACCTAGCTTTCTGCCGATTGCGGCTGTGAGTCATGTCCTGCGACAGGTCGGTCAGGACAAAGAGGATCAGAATCAATCATGAGGATGACGGTATACCGTGATAGTGGCGAATTTCTCCCTGTGGAACACGAACAGGACATTGCAGATAGGGCCTGGCGTCGACCGAACATCGGCATTCACGATTAACGTCTGGATCCTATAATCGCGGTCAATCAGCCCCGCGTCAATCAGCGATTGCTTCGGGTCCTCAAGAAATTCCATTGCTTCGGCAGCTTCCATTTCGGCCCAATACTGATCCCAAGATTCCTCAGCTAGTTCCTTGACCTGACTACCAACATTGATCCAATTAATGCCTTTTCCCTTTTTCTCAGCCATCTTGCTCGTCCTCCCCTAGTGTTACAGTTCATGCCTTTGGCGACGAAGGCTTGTGACCCCAACTTAGCATACGGTCGGAAATCCAGAATAGAGATCGTTCGGGAGTAGATCAAGGCCTTGGCAGTGGGTCTCACTGTACACCGCCTCGGTGTCCGAGACTCCACGAAAGGAGTGGAGGGCCCGAGCGCCTCGCTGCTCACGCGCGCGTGACCGCAGTGTCACGCACGCGCGTGAACGGGTGCTGTGTCGTCCGGTTCCAATGTAGCTTGCCCACAACGACGTACAGCGACAGATGGCATCGTGCTGAGTTATCCTCGAAAGTTGTGGATCGAGGTGAGTTGAGGGGATGAAAAAGGCGGCGTACCCTTCCGCGTGAAGGCAGCAACCGTTCACGCGAATCCCGGCTGGTGGGCCGGGGGAAGGAGACGCCGCCGTGCTGAGAGTAACGGACGAGGGGACGTGGAGCCAGGAGTCGTTTCCGACCGACCTGGACGAGCTGGCGCGGGAGGGGGCTCGCCGCATGCTGGTGGCGGCCCTGCAGGCGGAGGTGGCCGACTACGTGGACCGTCACCAGGGGCACCGAGACGAGCGGGGCCACGCCCTGGTGGTCCGGAACGGCCGGGCGCAGGCCCGGAAGGTGACCCTGGGGGCCGGGACGGTGGAGGTCCGGGCACCCAGGGTCCACGACCGGCGGGAGGACCACAGATTCACGAGCTCGATCCTGCCGCCCTGGATGCGCCGGAGCCCGAAGGTGGCCGAGGTGCTGCCGATCCTCTACCTCCGGGGCCTCTCGACGGGCGACTTCCAGCCCGCCCTGACCGGGCTGTTGGGCGAGGAGGCCGCGGGGCTCTCCCCGGCCAACATCAACCGCCTCGTCGGGATCTGGGAGGCCGAGTGGGAGGCGTTCCGTACGCGGGATCTCTCCCAGGTGTGCCGTAGTTCTGCGCGCTCAAAGCCCGGTGCAACGCCAGCTCGCCCCATGCAAGCGCGCTCAGGGAGTCCGCCTCGAGCGCGTTCAGGAGCGCCGCGATGCCTTCCTCGGATCCCCGCGGTCCTCGTTGTAATGAGACCTGTACCCAGTCGTACGCGGTGAGGCTCATCGTCGGCCTTGCCGCCAGTTGCGCCTCTTCCTGGGGCGTAAGCGTGGCTTGCAGCGCCCCCGCCACGGCCCGGGCGATTTCACTCCGGATGGCGAACACGTTCTCGGCCGTGAGCTGCCGGTCGTATTGGTCGCTCCAGATGTGGGAGTCCGTCTGGCCATCCCGCGGTCGCGGTCCTCCCGCTGGAGAACTGGGGCCCCGAGGAGGAAAGCCCGTTCGTGGACGGATTGCACGACGACATCCTCTCGGCGCTCCGGAAGATCGGTGGCCTCAGCGTCATTTCCCGCACATCGGTCCAGCGGTACCGCGAGGAGCCGAAGCCGGTGCCTGTCATCGCCCGCGAACTGGCCGTGGACGCCGTGGCGGAGGGAAGCGTAAGTCGCGCGGGTGGACGCATCCGGGTGAATATCCAGCTCATCGACGTGTCCACCAGCACCTTTCGCAGCGGTACGATCGACGCTGCACCCACTTCGGCCGCGGGGCTAACGTCCAGGTCGCGCGAGACCGCAGGCGCGCCGCCCACGATCCTAACCATCCCGACCCCGATCCCCAGCAGCAGCGCCAAGAGCAGGAGCTCCCGCCCACTGACGTGCTGGCGGCCCTTCTCCCCGTGGTACCACGCGATGACGAGGACCACGAAGAAGCCCACGGCGAGAGCCACATCGATGCTCTGCTGCAGCGCGACGGCCATTGGCCAGCGGCTTGAGACGACGTCGACAACCTGCATGACGACCCACGCGCCCGCGACGTAGGCCACGGCCCAGTGGAAGAGCTTACGGTCCCGGAGGGATTCCAACGCGAACCGCATGGAACCTCCTACGAGGGAGGAGCCGGGGACTACGCTCAGCCAAGCTACCTCGGCTCGGCCGGGGGGGTCAACCCAGGTTATTCGCCAAGGCGAAGGACCTGGCGGCCCGCGGCCCGGTTGGCTTGGCTGCACCGCATACGGCGCTCGGCAACGTCGACGAGGCGTTCCGCTGGCTCGCCTTCGAGCCGGCCCATGCCGGGCTCCCCTGGACGAGCGTGGCCCCGGAATTTGCGGCGCTGCGGGAGGATCCGCGGTTCGAGGATCATCTGGGCCGGCTGAGGCTCGTCGACCGAGGGCGGTAGCCCGCCGGTTCCTGCGAATGTCATGGAGCCGACCGGGATCGAACCGGTGACCTCCTGCTTGCAAAGCAGGCGCTCTCCCGACTGAGCTACGGCCCCGTGGTGGTCCTACCTGCTACCATCACGCCGGGTTAGAAGTTTCGCGCCGAGCCCACCGAATCCGGCGTGGGTGGGTTTTCTGGGCGGGTTTCGGTGGCTTATCGTATTCTTCGACGTCACGGATTGCGCCAGCGGCTGGAGCCGCCGGTGGAACCTGTTATGTGCCCTTCGGTGTCGGCTCCAAACCGAAGTAGCGCGACTCGTCTAAGCTGCGAAGGTCGTCCACGAGCCGTGCGGGAATCGCGTGGTGGGCGTGCAAATTAACGATAACGTGCCAGCGGCGGCGTATCGCTTCTGGTGGCCCCAGCATCCCCCCGTCGAACAGTGCGACTGCGCCGACCTTACGATTCCGACCGGGCTGTAGCAATCGCTGAATCGGCTGAGTCCACCGTCGTAATCCCCCGGCCGGCGCAGCATTCATCACGAGCACGTTCGCCACTCGTTTCGAAAAGTGTTCGTATTCGGCATTGAAGAGTCGTTTTGCCCTGTCGTCGTTGTTCTCCCAGCGGATGACTAGCGACATCCCCGGTCCCTTTACATTCGTGTCGCCCGCCATTCGCACCTGAGTTCCATCGCCGTCGAAGTTGGGGGGCAATGGACTGCCAGTGGCGATTTTTCTTATCCGTGCGGCGCCTTCGACGGCTACCCACACACCGTCGTCGGCTGTCCTCGCCGCGGCCACGATCGCTTCTTGAGATTCGCGGGTCAGGGGCTCAAAGATCTCAACCTCAAGACGACAGTCAGATACAGCCGCCTGTAACGCGTTCTTCAAGTCCTGCACGGCTTTGCTTGCGTCGTGAAACGCATCCGAGAACCTGGGCGCTCTCACCTCGAAGAAGACTTGGACCCCGTCAACCTCACATCGCGCGTCGAGCACCTTCCCTTCGCATGGAGGCTCGAGAGACGGCTCGTACCCTAGAAGCCTGTTGAAAAACTCCCCTCCGAGGATGGTGCCCGAGCGATCCGATGG
>CAZMXY010000110.1:0-3310 GCA_964570345.1 uncultured Rhodothermales bacterium
TGGGACGTTGGGACGTTGGGACGTTGGGACGTTGGGACGTTGGGACGTTGGGACGGGGGTTGGTGCAGTGATTTATTTGTGCCGGCGGTCGTATATGGTACGGCTCTGGTACGGCGTGTGCGACTGGTTGCGTCGTTCGCTTTGGCGGGAACGGCTCTAGTTTGAATAGTGGGCGGGAGCGGGTCTGGTTTGAATAGATCGCTTCGGGCGGGTGGCGGGTCAGTTTGCGGCTGCGCGCAGGTCGAACCGCGGAATCGTTATCCTGAACCGCTCGCCATTTGGCCGTTGCATCAGATACGTGCCCTCCATGGTGCCCTCGAACGACTCGAGCACGCAGAAGCTGCTGTACTGATGATCGCCTCCCTGCGGAATGGTCGGCTGCTCGCCCACCACCCCGACGCCTTCGACTTCCTGTACCCGGCCGGTCGAGTCTCGAATGAACCAGTGTCTCCGCAGGAGTTGAACCTCCTCGGTACCCTCATTCGCGATCCGGATGAGGTATCCGAACACGAAGCGGCGGCTCATGACGTCGGATTGGCTGTCGAGGTAAACCGGGCGAACGGTGACCGTAATGTCCTCCGTGGTGGCGACGTAAGGGACCATGGCAACACTCCCGCTTCTCTCATTTGTGCCGCGACGATTCGGCGCAAAAATGGTACTTCCTGCGTATCCAATGGTTGCGCCGCCTGCCGCATCGAAATCGAGACGTCCCTCTTCGGCGACCGCTCTTTCGCCTCGCTCCCCTCGAGGGACGAGGCATGTCACGCCCCTTGATCGGCGAATGTCAGTTCTTTCGTGACAGGATCGCATTAGTCGTCAGGAGCGTGTATTTTTTGCAGAGGAACGGTTTAGCGGCCGTCTTGCACGCCGATACCAGACGTATCGTCGACGCGTTACCAGCCGAGCATCCACTCTCGATTGCCGGATCCCAACCTCACTTGCACTCTCCATCTCCGCGCTGCTCCCGCCACGATATGGCCGTTGCGCTCCCGTCGCTCCGTCATCTAGGCGCTACAAACCATGCCTCCGTTCGCTATCGGCCCCGGGGATACAGTATGTGCAGGTTTTGTTAATTCGGATGTTTTGGGATCGTGGCGTGTCGAAAGCGCTTCTATCCCGGGTCGCGCTCGAACAAGGCCGTATCGACCGCGTTGCATTGATCGTATTAGACGTGTTCGAGATTAGTAGCCGCTCGGCGGCGCCATCCTCTCTTCGTCCCCATGTCCGTGCCGATACAGGATAAGACGACGCACGAGATCCCCGAGGCCACCGTCCTCTTCGCCGGAGACTCCGGCGACGGCATGCAGCTGACCGGATCGCAGTTCACACTGGCCAGTGCTTTCGCCCGAAACGATCTGGCCACGCTGCCGGACTTTCCTGCCGAGATCCGCGCGCCGGCCGGCACGACGTACGGCGTCAGCGGCTTCCAGCTTCACTTCGGGTCGGTAGACGTGCGCACGCCGGGCGACGAAGTCGACATGCTGATCGCGATGAACCCAGCCGCGCTTAAGGTGAACGTTGATCGCGTGCGCACGGGCGGCACGTTGATCGTGAACGTCAACTCGTTCGGAAAGCGCGACCTTGGCCTGGCCAACTACGACTCGAATCCGCTCGAGGACGGGTCGCTAAGCAAATATCGCGTCATCCCCATCGAGCTCACGCGGCTCACGCACGACGCCTTGAGCGAAACGGGGCTCGACAAGAAGGAGATGGATCGGAGCAAGAACATGTTTGCTCTCGGTCTTGCGCTCTGGCTATATTCGCGCCCCACCGAGCCGGCCATCGAATGGTTGACGAGAAAATTCGCTCGCAAGCCCGAAATCAAGGATGCCAACATCCTCGTTCTGAAGAAGGGGTACCATTATGGCGAAACGACCGAGCAGTTTATGGTTCGGTACGAAGTACGGCCGGCCCGGCTGCAATCGGGCAAATACCGGGCGATCCAAGGGACCGAGGCGCTCTCGCTGGGATTGATTGCGGCCAGTCGATCGTCCGGTCTGCCAATCTTCTACGGATCGTACCCCATCACGCCGGCCTCGGAAATTCTTCACGAGCTGAGCCGTCACAAGAACTTCGGGGTGATGACGTTCCAGGCGGAGGACGAGATCGCGGCGGTGGGAGCGGCGCTCGGCGCGAGCTTCGGCGGCCGTCTCGGCGTCACGGCGACGAGCGGTCCTGGCATTGCGCTGAAGGTTGAAACGATCGGTCTCGCCGTCATGACGGAGCTTCCGCTCATCGTCATCAACATGCAGCGTGGCGGACCGTCGACCGGGCTCCCCACAAAGACGGAGCAGAGCGATTTGCTTCAAGCGCTCTACGGCCGCAACGGTGAAGCGCCCCTGCCGGTACTGGCGGCAAGCACGCCCGGCGATTGTTTCTACGTCGCCTACGAAGCGTGCCGCATCGCGCTGAAGTACATGACGCCCGTCATGCTCCTCTCGGACGGCTACCTCGGAACCGGCTCGGAGCCCTGGCTCATTCCCAGCGTCGGCGAGTTGCCGCAGATCAAGGTCGATTTCGCGAGCAAGGCGAATCGCGAGGTCGACGGAGAAGACGCTTTTTTGCCTTACGTGCGCGACGAAAAGACGCTCTCGCGGCCGTGGGCGAAGCCGGGCACGGCGGGACTCGAACACCGACTCGGTGGGCTCGAGAAGCAGCACGAGACAGGCAACGTGTCGTACGACCCGGAAAACCACCAATTCATGACCAAGCTGCGGGCCGAAAAGGTGCGGCGGATCGCCCGGGAGATCCCGCCGACGGAGATTTTCGGTGCGCAAGAGGGCGATCTCCTCGTAGTCGGCTGGGGCTCGACGCGAGGCGCTATCGAGGCCGGCGTCGAATCGGCTCGGCTGCGCGGACTCGAAGTCGGCGGCACCCACATCCGGTACCTCAATCCGCTGCCTTCGGATCTGGCCGAAATCTTCAGCCGGTTCGACCACCTGCTCGTGCCCGAGCTGAACGACGGACAGCTGGTACGCATCCTCCGCGATGCCTACCTCCTCCCGTTCATTCCGCTCAACAAAGTCAAGGGGCTGCCGTTTCGAGCCAGCGAGATCGAAGACAAGATATTGGAGATTCTCGGCGTATCCGTCGAATGAGCAACTGTATCGAAGCGTGCGTAAATCGACGCCATGAGTGATCAGGACAACCCAACGCCCGGCCCGGGATCGTCGTCCGACGACAGTCAGAAGGACATCCAAAAGCCTACCACCCCTCCGGAAGCAAAGAAACCCGTCGCGTCCGGCGTGAAAAAGCCGACCCTCCCGCCGTCCGGCACGAAACCCGCGACGCCGCCCGGCAGCAAGAAGCC
>CAZMXY010000110.1:3410-9269 GCA_964570345.1 uncultured Rhodothermales bacterium
GGGCGCCAAAAGGCCGTCGCTGCCTCCCGACTTCGGGGGAAACGGTGCGCCGTCGAAGCTCACGCGGAAGGATTTCTCCTCAGATCAGGACGTCCGCTGGTGCCCGGGATGCGGCGACTACGCCATCCTCGCCACGCTTCAGCGTCTGATGCCGGATCTCGGCGTCAAGAAGGAGAACAGCGTATTCATTAGCGGAATCGGATGCTCGAGCCGCTTCCCATACTACATGAATACGTACGGCCTGCACTCGATCCACGGACGCGCCCCGGCGATCGCGACCGGACTAAAGGCGAGTCGACCCGAGCTGGACGTGTGGATCATCACGGGTGACGGCGACGCGTTGTCGATCGGCGGCAACCACTTGATTCACCTGTTGCGCCGAAACCTTAACGTGCAGCTGTTGCTCTTCAACAATCAGATCTACGGACTGACGAAGGGGCAGTACAGCCCGACGTCCGAGCGAGGCAAGATTACGAAGAGTACGCCGTTCGGCTCGATCGACCACCCCTTCAATCCCGTCACGCTCGCGCTTGGGGCCGACGCCACGTTCGTCGCGCGCTCGATGGATCGAGATCCGAAGCACTTGCAGGAGGTCCTTCGCCGCGCTCACCAGCATCGCGGAGCCTCCTTCGTCGAGGTGTATCAGAACTGCAACATCTTCAACGACGGGGCCTTCTTCTCCTTCACGGAAAGGGATTCAAAGGCGAAAAGCACCGTCTTCCTCGAGCACGGCAAGCCGCTCGTGTACGACCTAGGGCGGCGCGGCATATGGTTGGACGGCTTCAAACTCAAGTCGGTCGACCTGACGAACGGCCAGTGGTCGGTGGCTGACTGCCTCGTTTACGACGAGACCAGCATGGAGCTGGCCAATATCGCAGGCCGAATGTTCTGGCAGGACGACCTACCTCGACCCTTCGGCGTCTTCTACCGCGAGGATCGCGCGACGTACGAAGACCTGCTCCACACGCAGATCGACGGCATCACCGAGAAGCGCGGCTCGGGCGACCTCGAAGCCCTCCTCAACTCCGGCGACACGTGGAGCATTGAACCCTGAGGACGATTTGACGTGAGAACGAACTAACGCTAGGACGACTAACGTGGGGACAAACTAACGTGGGGACGTTAGGACGTGTGCGATTTACTTGAAGGGCGTGAAAGGCTCCATGCGGGCTGGATCGTCAATCGTTCCCACGTCCGAACGTCCCAACGTCCCAACGTCCCAACGTCCTAACGTCCTAACGTCCCAACGTCCCACCGTCCCATCGTCCTACCGTTTCCACGTTCCCCTGGCGACGGCGGGCACGAACTCGTCGAGTCCGTCCGGTTTCCAGGCGAGCGTCCGCTCCTCTTCGGCGCTCTTGTAAGCGGTCATCAAGAGCTCCACGACCTCCAGACCGGCGTGAAAATCCAGCTCGGGCTGGATGCCGTCGACGAAGCACCGAGCGAAGTGCCGATTTTCGCCTTCGTAGCCGTACTCCGACGCTTCGTTGCCCACGAGCGGCATGAGGCCTTGCTCGGCGTTTTGCTTTTCGACCAGATCCTCGCCTTCCTCGCCCTTGACGCGGCGGCTGAAGAAGAGCGTCGTGTTCGCGTCGAGCGAGTTTTTCGACAGCGAATACTCCGGACCCAATAGTTCGGAGCTCAGGCGCAGTCCGGCGCCGACGAAGGCCCACGACGTCGTCACTTCGGAGATCAAGGTGTTGCCTTCGGCATCCTCGTATTCGATGGTGGCGCGCGCGAAGTCCTCGGAGGGCGCCTTCGAATAATCAACCTGCTCTCCGAATCGCTCCTTCAATTCCCGGACGTACTCGGGACGCGTCCATTTCAGGCTGGCGATCTGACACGCCACCTTTTTCAACGTGATGCTGTCGCGCGGCGCACCCGGCTCGGTCAGCAGGAAACGCGCGACCTCGACGCTGTGGCACATCATGTCATTGAGGACACCGCCGCCCTGCTGGCTTCCGATCCAGAACCAGGGGGCATGCGGCCCGCTGTGCTCCTCGGCGGCGCGAGCCAAATACGGTCGTCCGGTGATCGATGCACCGCGGCGCCAGATGATATCGCGGCCGCGCATCAGCCCGGGCTCGAATAGCTGATCCTCGAGGTAACCGTGCAGGACGCCGGCCTCTTCGATCAGCTCGACCACGCGCCTCGCCTCCTTGACGTTGCGCGCCAAGGGCTTTTCACACGCGATTCCGACTAATTCTCCCTTTCCGGACTTCAGGGCCGCGACGATCTCCTCGAGATTCTCGATCCGCTTGTGATTCGGACCGCAGATCCAGATCGCATCGATCCGAGGATCCTCCACCATCTCCGTGATCGAACCGTATGCCTTCGCCTCACCGACGCGGAGGTCGCGAACGAGCGCCGCCGCCGATTCGGCGTGATCGCTGTTCGGGCTCCAGACGCCAAGGACGTCGGCCTCGCGTACCGCCTGCCACGATTGAAAATGAAAACGGGCGATGAAGCCGCTGCCGATAAATCCGACGCCGAGACGCTGTTTTGCCATCTTTCGTATTGATTACGCGTGCATGTCAAGTTCAAGTGAGGCCCTAAAGTAGTACAGAAGCGTGCGTGACTCAAATTAACGGCTCGGACGCCTGCCGGACGCCTAGAGCGTTCTGCGACGAGACGAGGGTGGCGCCGTTGGAGGATCAGGGGACGGGTCGAGTTCGGCGGCTTTTAGGCTGGCCTAACGGCTTTCCCGCACCTTTTCTTCCAGAATCTTCCGAGCGTGCCGGATGCTGCGAAGGTAAAAAGCGGCCCGGAGCTCGCTTCGCTCCCGCTCCGAAAGATCTCCGTGCCGGCCCTGCCTCGCTATTCTGTCTCGCCGGGCATGGTACAAGCCGACCGCCGCCGCGACCGAAACGTTAAAGCTCCGAACGAAGCCCGATGTCGAAATAACGCAACGTGCGTCCGATGATTCGATCATCTCCCGCGACACACCGTCCCGCTCGTTTCCAAATACGAGGGCGGTCTTCGGTGTGAAGTCGACCTCGCCGATCGGCACGGACGTGTCGTCCAGGTGCGTAACGACGATTCGAAATCCCTCCGCTCTAAGAAACGAAACGCAGTCGGCGGTCCGGTCCCACTGGCAGACGTCCAGCCATTTCTCCGCCCCCTGCGACGTTCGCTTCGAGTCCTTAAACTGCTCCCCGCCCGTGACGACGTGGAAGGACTGAAAGCCGAGCGCCTCGGCGCTGCGCATGACGGCGCTCACGTTTCCCATGTTCACGACGCCTTCGACCACGGTCGCCACCTCGCGCGTGCGATCGTCGAGCACGTCCTCGATCCGCGCTCGCCTTTCCGGCGTGACGAAATCCGTCAGAGCATCGACGATCTCGTCCGCCCCGAACGTCCGGCCGGCGAACACGAATCGATCCGCGGCGAAAGGCGAATACCGGCTCGTCGCCAGAAGTCTTTGTCGCTTTTCTGACAGTTGTTCCATGATTGGTTTATCGAGAGCCGATGGATGCGTAGACTATCCTCCGGGCGTCGTGCATGTACGCATCGAATCTTCTAACGGTCGTGCGGCGCGAACGCTCCGGTCTTGCCGACGAAGCAAACGGTTAGTGGTGAGGACACATGAACGTTCGAAACAGGGTTGCCATCGTGACGGGCGCAAGTAGTGGAATCGGGTTCGCCTTCGCCCAACGTCTCGCAGGCAAAGGCGCGCAGGTATACGGATTCGCGCGCGGTCTGGAGAGCCTGGAAGACGCCGGCCGGAAGATCGGCGATGCCTTCCATCCGATCCAGTGCGACGTTCGGAGCCAGGAGAGCGTTCACACGGCCGTTCAAGAGGTTCTGGTGGACGCCGGACGTATCGACGTCCTCATCAACAACGCGGGCCTGGGCATATTCGGGCCGGTCGACGGGCTCGCCGTCGAAGACTGGGACGTGCAGATGGAGACGAACCTGCGCGGCGTCTTTCTCTGCACCCGAGCGGTCGTTCCGCAGATGCGTTCACAGAACGAGACGTCCGGATTCGGTGGCCACGTCGTCAACATTGCATCGATAGCCGGACTGCTCGGCAATCCGAATCTCAGCGCCTACAACGCCAGTAAATTCGGCGTACGCGGATTCAGCGAGGCCATCATGAAGGAGTTGAGGGAGGATGGAATCAAGGTCAGCTGCATCTACCCCGGTTCGATCCGCACGAACTTCCGCTCCGATTCGGGTAGCAGCAGCGCCAAGAATCCGATGACACCCGACGACGTCGCAAGCACGGTCCTTCACGTCATCGAAACGGACGACAATTATTTGATTTCAGAGGTCGTCATGCGGCCGCTCCGCCCCGGAGGATGATCACGGTTGGCTACACCGCGCCGAACCGTCTGGCGAAAGTTCGTCGAGAATCGTATCGTCGTAGAAGCTTTCGAGGAGTCCGTTTCTGCACGGTCGACGCATGGGCGGCAACGGCGTCGAGGGTCTCCTTGCCGATCCAACCTCACTTGGTCGATCCAACATCACTTGCTCGATCGAACTTTGCTTGCTCGATCGAAACCCCTTCAGGGTTACCTGCGGCGGGCTGACCGTCGAACTACATACAATCCATCGTGGAACGCCGAGACTTTATCAAGACCAGCGCGGGAGCAGCAGTCGCAGCGGGAGCAGCGGGAGCAGCAGGCGTCCTCTCGGGTTGTGCGGGCGAATCGGATACGTCCGGAGAGGCTCCCGCCGTCAGCACACACGCACGCGTTCGCTGGCGACTCGTGTCGAGCTATCCACGCTCGCTCGACACGCTTTTCGGTGCCGTGGAGTACCTCGGCGAGCGGGTACGAAGCCTTACCGAAAACCGCTTCGACCTTCGTCCCTATCCGGCAGGTGAACTCGTGCCCGCTACAGGCGTCCTGGGCGCGGTACAGAACGGCACGGTCCAGATGGGCCATACCGCAAGCTATTACTACGTGGGCCACAATCCGGCCCTGGCCTTCGATACGTGCGTACCATTCGGCCTCACGGCTCGCCAGCAGATTGCATGGCTCTATCAGGGCGGGGGCGCCGAGGTGGTCCGTGAAGTGTTCAGCGACTTCAACGTCATCAATTTTCCGGGGGGCAACACCGGCGCACAGATGGGAGGCTGGTTTCGACGGCCCGTAGAATCCCTCTCCGCGCTGCAAGGCGTGAAGATGCGCATTCCGGGTCTGGGCGGCGAGGTCATGAGCGAGCTCGGCGTGACCGTCCAGCTCATGCCGGGCGGCGAGATCTACCAGGCGCTCGAGCGCGGCGCGATCGACGCCGCCGAATGGGTGGGCCCTTACGACGACCTCAAGCTCGGATTTCACGAGATCGCCCGGCATTATTATTATCCGGGATGGTGGGAGCCGGGCCCCAACATCTCCTTCGTGATCAATCGTCAGGCCTGGGACGCCCTTCCGACGCTCTACCGACAGGCCCTCGAGACGGCTGCTGCAGAGACGAACATGCGCATGCTCTCCGCCTACGACGCGCGGAATCAGGAGGCCCTCCAGACGGTCCTCGACGAGGGCGTCGAGCTTCATCGTTTTTCGGACGAGATCTTGCGCGCAGCCGAGCGAATCTCCTTCGACTTGATGCATCAAAGAGCCTCGGCGGACGCGACGTATCGGAAAGTCTACGAATCCTTCCGCCGCTGGCGCGAGGACTCTTTCCGATGGTTCCGCACGGCCGAGCACGCCAGTGCCAAATTCGCCTTCCCCCTCGCGACCGCCGCTGGATAGTCCCGCCGTCCATCAGGATGGGCGGGCAGCCCGGATGTCGGGACGTCCAAGAACCACTTGACGGAGTAGCCGCAGAATCAGCCACCGGGTCCGGCCCTCGGACCGCACTTGAATAACCGCCATACAGAGCAGTCGGAAGACAGAACAGCCGCCATACGGA
>CAZMXY010000110.1:9369-12597 GCA_964570345.1 uncultured Rhodothermales bacterium
CGCCATACTTTGCACGAAGGCGGCCGCCGGACGTAGCACTAAAATCACCACCGGATCTCGTATTAGAAGCGCCGTCAGACGCCGCATCAGAGCCATGAACAGACGTCAGTTTTTGCTAGCCGGCGCGCCCGCCGTTCAGACGTCGCCGCGCGTCTCCTGGCGTCTCGCGTCGAGCTTTCCCAACTCACTCGACACCATCTACGGCGCTGCGGACGTCCTTGCTCGACGCGTCGAAGAGCTCACCGAGGGTCGCTTTCGGATCCGCTCTCACGCAGCCGGCGAAATCGTTCCCGCGTTCGAGGTGCTCTCGGCCGTTCAGAACGGGACGGTTCACATGGGCCACGGTGCAAGCTACTATTTCAAAGGCCGGAATCCGGCCCTCGTGTTCGACTGCACGGTGCCCTTCGGGTTGACTGCTCGCCAACTGAACGCCTGGTTTTATCACGGCGACGGATTGGATCTCACGCGCGAGATGTTCGCCGACTTCAACGTCGTCAATTTCCCCGGTGGAAATACCGGTGCGCAGATGGGTGGATGGTTCCGCAGGGAGATCCGCTCGCTAAACGACCTGCGCGGACTGAAGATGCGCATTCCCGGGTTGGGCGGCGAAGTGATGAGCCGGCTCGGCGTGACCGTCCAGGTCATACCCGGCGGCGAGATCTACCCCGCCCTCGAACGCGGCGCGATCGACGCCGCCGAGTGGGTCGGACCGTACGACGACGAAAAGCTGGGATTCCACGAAATCGTGACCAACTATTACTATCCGGGCTGGTGGGAGCCGGGGCCGGGCCTCTCCTTCTACGTAAATCGTGGAGAGTGGGACAAACTACCGACAGCGTATCAGCAGGCGTTCGAAGCGGCCACGGTCGAGGCGAATCAGACGATGCTGGCCACCTACGACGCGAGCAACGCGCCGGCGCTGGACCGGCTGCTCGAAGCCGGCACACGCCTCCAGCGATTCCCCGACGACGTCATGACGGCGGCGCGAGACACGACGGAGCAGCTTCTTGACGAAGCCGCCTCCGACGCCTTTTATAGAAAAATCTACACCTCTTACAGGAATTGGCGTGACCGCGCCTATCGCTGGTTCGGTACTGCTGAGCTGGCCTACGCCGACTATGCGTACACGTCCGACGTTGCTCCGTCCCCGGCATAGCGTCGAGATGTGGTTAGCACCGTATCATCGAAGCTTCGATCTCCGGCGTAGCACCGAAACGACGTTTCCCGTCGCGGCGCGTCTCGATCTGTCTCGATCTCCCTACGAAGTGGCGGGGCCGCAGAGGGACGAATAAATTGCGTCCGCCGATCGATCCGAATTCGATTCAACCTATGGAAGCAATGATTCTGGCGGCCGGATTGGGCACGCGCCTGCGGCCGCTGACGCATGAGATTCCCAAGGCGCTCGTCCCCGTCGGTGGGCGGCCCATGCTCTACCATGTGGCGCGACGGCTCATCGATGCGGGGTGTGACCGGCTGATTATCAACGTCCACCACCACGCCGACCAAGTGCTTCGCTTTCTGGACGAGCACGGGGACTTCGGGATCGAAGTCGAGGTGTCGGTCGAGCCGGATCATCCCCTTGAAACGGGTGGTGGATTGAAGAAGGCGGAGGCCCTGTTCCGAAAGAGGATGCCGTTCTTCATGCACAACTCCGACGTATTCACCGGCATCGACCTCGGCGAGCTCTACCGCGCACACTCGACGGACGAGCGGCTCGCCACGCTCGCGGTTCGCGAAGCCGAAAGCAATCGCTTCCTCATCTTCGACGAGCGCGAGGACTTATGCGGATACGGGGATCGAGAGGGAAACGCTCACACCATCCGCCCGCCGGTCGGCCGGACGACGCGACTCGATTTCTGCGGCGTGCATGTCATCTCACCGAGCATCTTCGCCGCGATGACCGAAACCGGCGCCTTTTCGATCATGAATGCGTACCTCCGCCTTTCGAGAGAGGGCATGCACGTCCGACCGCACCATATCGACGGCGCGACGTGGATCGACGTCGGCGAGCCGGAGCACCTCGAAAAGGCCCGCGCATTGTTTGAGAAGAACGGATGATGAAACAGGTCACCGTCTACTGCTCCTCCAGCAACGAGATCGACGCGAAATATCTCGACGTAGCGGAGGAGGCCGGCCGCCTTCTGGCCGAGCACGAATTCGCGCTGGTCTATGGCGGGGGTCAGGTCGGATTGATGGGCGTGATCGCGCGCGCCGTCCACTGTCACGGCGGACGCGTCTACGGCGTAATCCCGGAGGCCCTCATGGAGCGAGAGGGCGTAGCCTACGAGGTGGCCGACGAACTCATCATCACGAAGACGATGCAGGAGCGGAAGGCCATCCTCTTCACGCGCGCCGACGCATTCATGGTACTCCCCGGCGGATTTGGAACGCTCGAGGAGTTCATGGAGGTGTTGACGCTCAAACAACTCCGCTACCACGACAAGCCCCTCGCGCTCGTCAACGCCGACGGATATTACGATCCGCTCCTGGGCCTCTTCGAGCACTTCTACGACGAAGGCTTCGCTGCCGAGCGCTATCGAAACCTGTACTTCGTGGCGACCTCCCCTAAACAGGCGATCGAGCACATGGGGAGCGAATTGACGTGAAGACGTGGGGACGTGGGGACGTGGCGACGTGAGAACGTGGCGACGTTCGGGACGTTGCGCTGAGGCGGCGGCTGAATTTACGGTCGGAGCATGCATTCCCGGCATTCCTAACCTAACCGACATGCCCACCCAGGTGCCTCACCCGGCCTGCTCACCCGCCTGGCTCACCGGCGTGCTCACGCGTCGAGGGGTGGTCGGGATGGGCCGTGCGGAAAGTTGGCGGCGCCGCCGATCATGCGATACAACATGGCACTGACGTGCTCCCATGCATCGTCGAATACGGCAAATTCGGCATCCGAAATGTAGCCTCGGCGATGCGCGTGGTCCAACCAGGCCTGCGTCTCGCACGATTCGGCTACGGCGAGGCGCAGCGTGTTTACGAAGGCACGTCGATAATAACGCCGCGGCCATGCCTCGGCAATCAGAGCCGAGACAGCGCTGGACGATCTTCGAAGCTGATCCGTAAGCCCAAAGCGCTCATCCGGTGGGAACGACCCGGTCCGCCTGAACAGGACGTCGGCCTCGTCCAGCGCGATCCTGTAGACGCGCAAATCGCGAAACGATCGGGCAAGCGGCATGAGCGACGCGGAGTACATGAGAACGTCCTTCCCCGAGCAAGACC
>CAZMXY010000111.1:0-1105 GCA_964570345.1 uncultured Rhodothermales bacterium
GCCCATCAGCTCTATCATCTGGTTCTCCAGATACCGGTAAAGTGCGAGGAGCTGCTGCTCGCGCTGGAGTGTCAATTCGGTTTTCATGATGATTTTTCAGATGCGCGCAGCCGGTACGTGTGGATGCGGAAGGGCGGCCATCGGTCGTGCAGCGCGTTTCCTCGGACGGACAGGCGCTCGCCGGCGGATTCCTCCAGATCGGCGCGGCGTAATTCGGCCGGTGCAAAGCCGAGTGTGATCCTCCCCTCGATCGTCTGCGGTGTCGGATTGAAGATGCGGACGACGACGTCTCCGCCGTCTTCCGCCTCTTTAAAGGCACTCAGCGCGAGCGACTCCGGCTCGACGTGCAGAGCGGCGGTGTCTGGCGCCGGGGAATCATATTTCTTGCCGGCATGCACGCGGATCGGCAGCAGGAAGCTCTCCGCCGTGCGCCGGATGCGTGCGCATTGCGCCGCCCATCCGGTAGGATGCGGGAGGAAGCCGAATCGAAACGTATGCGTGCCCTGACACTGCGCGTCCGGCGTCTCGTTGTACCACCCGGCGCGTCCGCCCGGACGCATGAGGAGCGGACCCTGCGACAGCTGGCCGACGCAGCGGAGCAGCGTCAGTGCGAGGATTCCGTTTGAGTCGTGCTTCAGCTCGTACTCGGGCAACCCATGAGAGAACAGCGTGACGCCGGCGCGGTCGTCTTCCACGGTGACGAACCCTTGCATCGGCGCGACGGCCGCCGGCACCTCGATATGGAAGTCGGCCGGATCATACGCCCGCTGCTCGCGGGAAACGACGGCGAAGGCGCTTTCGGCGTGGTGTGCGTTCGTGCGGCGGCCGGTCGCGAAGAGGACGCGCAGCCGGTGGTCCCGGACGGTGTTGTCGACGGTCGCCTCGAATTCGACGTGCCGGCTGAAAGGCGTCAGGTGTGCGGTGATAGTGAACGAAAGCGGCTCGGTGTTGTCGGAGCGGCGCTGCAGATCGTCGGATAGCCCGGCCGGCAGCTCCCACACCCCCCGAACTCGCAATAACGCGCGATACCGGCCCGCCACCGGCTCCACCTCGATGCGCGCCCCATCGATCGACCGCAGCACGCGATCCTCCGCAGGCGGCGAAT
>CAZMXY010000111.1:1205-12582 GCA_964570345.1 uncultured Rhodothermales bacterium
AGGCAAATGTTTCAGGGGGATGCGGATGCGGAAGGCCTCGACGCGCGATTGGGATGGGTAACCATACCGCGTGTGGGAGATGCCGAATTCTTCCCCGTGCTCGACGATCTCGTACGGCACCTCTTTGCCGTCTGCCTCGTGGAGCGTGAATCCGTCGACGGGCGGTCCTGGGGGATCGGGCGCGACGTCGGGGTTGAGTCCCACCACGACCTTCTGTTTGAAGAAGGTGACGGTACACTCGACGACCTCGTCGCGCCGAAACGGCGAGGGGTTGAAGAAGGTCAGCCGTCGATCGTCGCCGGACTCGCCCTCGAGATCGGGCGCGAGATCCATCCAGGCGAAGCGCTCCACTCCGCTACCGAGCGCCCGGAGCTTCTCGAACCGCGTCATCATCTCGCGGTTGACGGGGTCGATGGAGCAGCCGCAGATCGAGTCGTGCGGATGGTTCTGAAGGAGGTACTTCCACCCGTGCCGGATGGGTGCCCGCTGCGAACGGCCTCTCGCAAGAACGGCGAGGGCGTTCAGCGGCTCCAGATATCGCTCGAGGTGGCGCTGCGCGGCGGCATTGGTCTGCTTGAGGTACATCCGGCTTGAGTAGACGCCGCCCGTCACGTTAAAGGCCCAGCGGTAGCCGAAGCGCAGCTCGCCGCCGACCTCCGGCAGCGGCCGTTCATTTGCCCGCCCCCGAAGTGCCTGGGCGAATTCCGGCAGCGAGCTATGGAGGACGTGGGCTTCGCCGTCTAGACTCGCATCGAGCTCGGCCACGGTTTCGGGGAGATGAGGCACGGGCCAGTGATGGTCGCCTCCACTCAGCACCAGGCGCTCCGACGTGAGAGCCCGCGCGTCCACCCGACGGCGGAAATCGGAAAACCGAGCGCCGGCCTCCTCGGGCCGGGCGACGTACGCGCCGCTGTATCCCAAGTCTGTGAGATGCTCCATCAGTACATCGGAGCCGTCTGGGCCTCGCCAGCGGTACTCGGACGCTTCCTGCCCCGGCTCTCCCCCGAATCCGCGCCACACGATGGCCGTGTCGATGCCGAATCCGCGCAGGATCTGAGGGATCTGCGCGGTATGTCCGAAGGAGTCCGGGATGTAGCCGACGTCCATGCTCCGCCCGAACGATCGCGCGGTGGATCGACCGAGCATGAGATTGCGGACGAGCGCCTCACCGCTGACCAGGAATGTGTCGGGTAGCACGTACCAGGGCCCGACCGTGATGCGGCCCTCCTGCACGAGGCGCTCCAGCTCTTCACGCCGTTCAGGGCGAATCTCGAGGTAATCATCCAGCACGATCGTCTGCCCGTCCAGCAGGAAATTGGAATAATCCTCTCGCTCCTTCAGGATATCCAGCAGATCGTCGAGCATGTGTACGAGCATCACGCGGAAGTGGTCGAAGCTTAGATACCACTCGCGATCCCAGTGGGTGTGCGGTATGACGTGGTAGGTGTTCACCGGTACTCCGTGCTTGCGGCCAGGAGTAGGAGCAGAGTCGTACTACGCATGCCCTGTTTCGATTGTGATCTCATGATTCGTGGAATTCGTGATGCGAAGAGTGTTGAAATCGAGGGTGCGGCGCATCTCGCCGTGGCGAAGCTCCAGTTTCCTCGTGCCTCGTTCGCTGTGCAGGTGCGGGCCGTCGAAGAGTGGCCATGCGTCGTAATCCACCTCGACGCCGTTCACCCGCGGGATCTCGCCGTAGGCCGCCTCGATCACCGCGCCGCGTAGCGTTTCAAAGCGGACGCGGGGCACCGGCTCGATCTGTGTGGCAAGCGCCTTGCGAAGTACCGCCTCCCGGAATGCCTCCATCGAACCGAAATCGGAAACGGGTGCTACCTGCACCACCGCTCCGTTCTTGAGGTGCGGACTGAACAGTCGCCAGTCGCCAATCTCCTCCTGCTGCCACTCGAACGGGGCCAGCGGGTGATAGGCGATGAAGGCATCGCCTCCTCGGGAGAATATCCAGCCGGAGGGACTTTCTTCACGGTAGGATAGTTCGCGGGAGAAGAAGGCGCATACGTACGGGAAACGGGTGCCCTCCGGAATGTCGTAGAGCGCGACGACGGCATCCTCGTGCTGGAGGATCTGTTCGTACGGTGAACCTCCCGTCCATTTACTGGCGGAGTCGTACGTCTCTTTCTTCTCTTTCAGGACGGCCTGCGTGAGGAGCTTGCCCTCTTCCGGGAAGTACATGGCGAGCTCGTGCGCGTCGGAATACGGGTGGATGGCGAAGAGCAGCGTATGCCCGCGAGTCGGGTCGTCATCGGCCCAGAACACCTCCCACGTGTGCTGCTGGATCGGCTGAAGCAGCCCACCCTGTATGGAGCCCACCGCATAGTCCCGGCACAAATAGAGGTACTTGTATACGGGCACGTTTCGAAGCGCGCTGTATCGGATGCGGTGCCGCGTTCGTTTCAGCTCGCGATGGACGTACGGTGTCGAACGCTCCGTCGCGATGCGGCGGATGATCTCGGGCGGAGCATACCCGCTCACGGCCAGAATGAGCGCCATACCGTGCGGACGGTAGCCGGTCATCTCGAGGATGACGTTGACGCCGCTCGGATTGAATAGCGCCGATCCGAAGAAGAGCCACGCGAGCGAGGTGCTGCCGTTCTTCCAGCGGTCCAGCAGCGGCTCGGGATAGACCCGGCTGAAGGCGCCCACGTAAAGCCCGTTCAGCGTGTCGACGGCGAAATCGGAGATGAGGTAATCGAGCATCATCTTCGCGCGCTGCTGCATCTGCGCATCGTCGGCGAAGGCGTAGAGGAGGGCGAGCGGAGCCAGGAAAAAGGCCAGATAGTGCGGCGAGTCGAATTCTCCCTGCCCTTTCGTGACGGTGAGATCCATCCATGAGACGAGGTATTCGCCGGCCTCTTCGAAATTCTCGGAAGAGCTGCGACCGTTGTACCACGACGCGCCGGGCTCGTCGGGATAGAGCTGGGTGATGAGGTAGAGTGCGGCGTAGTACATCACCCAGTGGTTCTCGGTATCGCCTCGATAGGGAGTGTACGTGCGCCACAGCTCGCGCATCAGTCGGTGGTATTCTTCCGGCAGCCGTTCGCGTCCGAGGTACTGGACCAGCACCATCGGGACCATCCAGAACATGTCGCCCTCGGGTTTCTCGAGCAGGCGACCGAGTAGCGGAACGATTTCCTCCAGGGGCCGATCCCGGTATAGCCGGGCGGCGACCTCAATCAGATCCACCCGGTCGATGTAGCCGGACGCGCCGCGGGTGGCGAAGAAGTCGATGAGCGCTTCGCGGCGGGACGCGTATTCATGATTCGTTGTTCGTGATTCGTGATTCGTGGGGCGCGCGGCGTGATGGGTCGAGACCGCCGGCGTCATTCGCGGAGGCAAGGGAGATGAATCGCGCGGCACCGCTTGAAGAGCGAAAAACTCCAGGTCGCGGATAGACGACCCGGCCAATCCCACGTGCCTCCACATGCCATTCTCATCGAGAACATAGACGCCGGCTCCCGTCGTGCCGGCCCAGAGGCCGCTGTTCCGCGGGTCGAAGGCCAGCGCGTGGACGTGCTCGTTCGGAAAACGCGTGCCGCAGGGTGCCCAGTGCCTGCCTCCGTCGGTGCTCTCGAGGACGCCGGTGCCGTAGCCGCCGGCGGCCATGCGTGCGGGGTTCGTCGGATCCAGCGCGACCGCGTAGAAGGTCACTCGCTCGAGCACGACCTCCGACCCACGACCGACAGCGCCCGGCTCGCCATCAGCGAAGCGCCACGATTCGCCGCCGTCGCGGGAGACGAGGACGCCGCAGTCTTCGGTGCCGGCGAGCCAGAGCGCGGCGTCGGCGGCGCTCTGGTGCAGGTCACGGATCGCCACATCGGGAGGTCCCACGGGGTGCCAGCTCTCGGCTCCGTCCGTCGAGCGGAAGAGGCCCGTTTCCGTGCCGATGATCACGTGCCCGTCGTCGTCGGCGACGATCGTTTGCACGAACGTGGACTCCGGCTCAGGAATGCCCCTGCTCGCGGCGAACCAGGAGTCGCCGCGGTCGGGGGAGCGCCATACTCCGTAGGCCGTGGCGGCGTAGATATTATCGGGAGAGGTCGGATCCACGGCGACGTCCTGCGTCTCCGTAATCCACCAGCTCGTGGTGATCCGCCACGTCGCGCCGCCGTCGAGGCTGCGGAAGACGCCGTTGCCGGCGGCCATGTAGATCACACCGGTCGGATCGGCGGCGAGGGCGTTGCAGCGGACGTTCCGCCAGCCGAGGGGCGTCCAGGCTCCGCCGTCGTAGCGATGCACGCCGGTGCCGGCGTTCGCAGCGCCGACGATGAACGCGTCAGTCTGCTGAACGGCGGCGTACAGGGCCATCTCGTTTCCGGCAGATTCGATCATGATGAGTGGAGCGTCTCCACCTGCGCCGTTATCTCGCGCAGGGCGTCAAGACTCTGCCGCGAGCTCTCAAACAGCGGTTCGCAGTGCGTCTCCAGGGTCGCATGCGGCAGGTCGGTTTCGTTGATGATCCAGGAAAGAATCTCGCGCCACGGGGTCGACCCCTGTCCGACGGGCCGCCACGGCGTCTCCGGATCGGCGGGGAAATAGTCCTTCACGTGCAGGTTGGCGATGAGCGGTTGAATCCCCTCGAAGTCCTCGCGGGTGGGGAGGCGTCCGCCCCAGTGCGTGTTGGCAGGGTCCCAATTGAGCTTCAGCGCGGGATGGCCAATCTCTTCGAGCATCTGCGTCGCCGCTCGCGGCTCATCTAGCCAGAATCTGGGCTCGTTCTCGATGGCTGCCGTCATGCCCGCATTCGCCGCCGCTTCGGCCACCTGCGTGAAGGCTCGCATCGCGTGAAGGCGGTTGGCAGCCGGCTCGCCGTCGTAACGCTCGAATCCGAATACGATCAGCACGGGACAATCGAACCGGCGTGCCAGCTCGATGGAGCGTGGCAGGACCCTGTTCAGTTCGCGCTCGACGCGCCCCCGGTCGTCGACAGGCCCTTTCAGGATGCCCGGCGTGACGGCGGTCACGCGCCCTCCGTTCTGAAGAAGGGATTCCACGCTGCCGATTTCATCGCGGCTGAAGGCCGGGAATCGGCCCTTCGCGCCCTCGCGGAGCTCGAACCTGCGCAGTCCCCACTCGGTGCTTATTTCCAGCGCCTCCGCGAGATCGCGAGAGACCTCGTCGGTGAGGATTCCTATGTCAAATTCACGTGCCGGCATGAATCATGTCTCTCGCCTCATTCCAAGTCGGCGGCGGCTCTTCGTACTGCGCTTCACTCCATTCGGCCCTGGTCGGCGGGCTGGGCTCGTGCCGTTTCGGCGTCTCGTCTTCGATTTCGACTCAGAATGCCGTTGATGTCGTGCTCGGCCCGATCGAGCATCTCCCGTGCGGTGAGATGTCCGTACATGAAACGCTCCAGGTAGGCTCCCAGCATCTCCGTGGCCTTCGCTATACGCGGAAAGGACTCGTAGGCGACTACCTCCTGCTCCAGAAAAACGTTCAGCTGAAGATCCTCTCGATACCGCGGCAGCGCCGCCACCGAGCGCGTGATCGGCAGGAGTCCGCCGATCGAAGCGTAGCGCGAGTAAGCCTCATCCTGCATGAGGAACTCAACAAATCGCCACGCCGCTTCCTGGTGCGGCGAATCCTTGCTCACGACGAACACATAGCTGCCGCCTGAGCTGATGGACGCGCTGTCCTTCGGTATCGGCGCCACGCCGAATTCGACGTCCGGATAGCGCTCCTCCATCCATCGGATCACGAACATCTCACGCAGAAGCATCGCTACGCGGCGCTGGCCGAAGCCCTGCTGGTCGCCTTCGATTATCGCGGAGTCGATGTTCTTCTCGAACAGGATCGACGCGTACAGGCCGAGGGCACGGCGGCCGGCCTCCGAGTTGAACGTGACCTGCGTGCCGGCTTCGTTGAACGGCTGCCCGCCTGCGGAGTGCAGGAAGGTGAACCACTTCTCAGCAATGCCCGGCTTGAATCCCGTCTTTCGCAGCCAGAATCCGGACCTCGCGACCGTGCCGTCCGGACGGCGAATGGTCAGCCGGTCGGCCATTTCGACGAGCTCGTCCCACGTCGTCGGAGGCCGCTCCGGATCGAGGCCGGCTTCGCGAAACATCTGCTTGTTGTAGAACAGCGCCTGCCAGACGGCATCATTGGTGATGCCGTAGCACACCCCATCGACGTACGGCGCGTCCCGGATCATATCGTTCAGGCTGTTCTCCCGAACCATCCGCTCGATATAGTCCGGCGCCTCAGCCAGCAGTCCGAGACGGGCAAAATCCGCCGTGACGTTCTGGTGGCCCTGGAAAATGTCGGGCGGCTTGCCGCTGCTGTACCGCAGGCGCAGCTTGATTTCAAAATCTTTCAGCGACGTGCCGGGAAATTGCTCGACGATGACGTCTATGTTCGGATTCCTTTCCTCAAACGTCTGCTCGGCCCAGCGGTAGTACTCAGCCTGCCGCGTGCTGATGAACATGATGGACATCCGAACGGGAATGCGACCCTCCTCGGTGAGAGTGCCCCGGTCGTGTCGGCACGACGCGAGTAGCAAGATGCATAGAAGTCCGGTGATTCTCATCCCTTCAACCCCGTCATGGTTACTCCGCGAATGAACTGCCTCTGCATCAGGAGAAAAAATGCGATGATCGGGGCCACCGCGATGGTGGAGGCCGCCATCATCTTCACGTACTCCGGGTTGTGGATATCCGAAAAACCCAGGATGCCGACCTCGATGGGCTTGAGGTGCTCCGTGTTGATGACGATGAGCGGCCAGAGGAAGTCGCTCCAAGACCACATGAAGAGGAAAATGCTATACGCTGCGAGGGTCGGCTTGATGAGCGGCAGGACGACGCTAACGTACGTCCGGAAGGGCCCGGACCCGTCGATGCGCGCCGCCTCGAGCAGATCGTCCGGAATGCCGGCGATGGTTTGCCGGAACAGGAAGATGCCGAACGGCTCCATCAGCCCCACCATGATGATCGCCCAGTAGGTATCTACCCAACCGAATCCCACCATCATCTCATAGAGGGTGAGCATCTTGATCTGAAACGGGATCATCATGGTGAGAATGATCGCCCCGAAGATCCAATCGCGTGCGGGAAACCGCATCTTCGAGAAGACGAAGCCTGCCAGTGAACAAAAGAACAGACTCGGAAGCATGCGCGCACCGGTGTAGATGCTGCTATTGAGATAGTAGCGCAGCATGGGCCGCTCTCTGAAGACGGCTTCGTAGGCCTCCCACGTCAGCGGATCGGGGATGAGGTTCGCCAGGACGGCCGCGATCCGTCGCGGCGTGTGGAAGAAAGCCTCCGCGTCGGCCGGCGTCTTCAGCGAGGTGAGCACCATCCAGACGAGCGGACCGACCATGGCCAGGGCGCCGAGCACGAGCACCGCGTGCAGGAGTACGCGCCAGAACGTCGGTGCGTAGACGGTTCTCCAGGGGCTCCGCCGCTCGGGCGGCCGCACGGCCTGGTCCTCCTCATGCGGAGCAGGGATCTGGCGGCTTACGCTGGCCGGCTGGGGCGGTATATGGGCGGGCTCGACGGGCATTCGGTTTATCTGGTCGCCTGCGCCAGGATTTCTTGCGTCCCCCCTGCCACTTTGTCGCAGTCCTCTTTGGAATTGAAGATGTGGGTGGATACGCGGAGGGCGTCGAGCCCTCGCTCCGTGACGACGCGGCAGCGCAACTTGTGCTCGCTCAGGAGATATTCGAACAGCCGGTCGTACGGCACGCGATCCGTCTTGTACGTCGTGATGGAGCCGGAAAGCGACGCCTCACGCGGCGTCAGGACCGTCACCCCGGGAATCTCGCGCAGCGCTTCCTGTAGGTAGCGCGCCAGCGATTGACCGTACTCCGCTAACTTCTCCATTCCGATCTCCTGGAGGAATTCCACGGCGGCGACGGTGCCGACCACCCCCGACGCATCTCGCGTGCCGGGCTCGAAGCGCCTCGCAGATGGGTGATAGGTGAGGTCGTCCGGGAGCTCGTAGCCGTCGTCGGAGTAGGCGCCGACTTCGGTCGGGGCGATCTCATCCAGACGATCTTCCCGGACGTAGAGCACGCCGGTCCCGTGGGGAGCCCCCATCCACTTATGGCCGCTGGCGCCGAAGGAGTCGCAGCCGATCGACTTCAGATCGAATGGAAACATGCCGGCCGACTGCGCCCCGTCGATGTGGAACCAGATGCCTCTGTCGTGGGCCAGACGGGCGATCTCCGTCACGGGGAATCGGATCCCCGTCGGCGCCGTCACGTGGCTGACCTGTATGACGCGGGTGCGCGGTGTGATCAGGTCCTCGATGCGCTCCAGGTTGCCCTCGGCGCTCGTCGAGTCGGGCTCGAAGATCTTGACCTTGATGCCCTCCTGCTTCTGACGGCTCATCCACGCGATGGAGCCGCCCGGGTGGGCGTGCGACTCGAATATTACCTCGTCGCCGGGGCGGAGAATGCGGAGGCCCGACGCTACGGTCGCGTTGGCTTCCGTGGCGTTGCGGGTGAAGGCGATCTCGGTGGGCAGAATGCCGAAGAACGCGGCTACCGGCGCATGCGCGTCCTCTATGAGATGATGGCCGTGCTCGGAAAGGGACTGGAGCTCCATGACGGTGCGCTGCGCGGCGTCGACGACGGGGTACGGCGCCGGTCCGAGTCCGGCCGTGTTCAGGTACGTTCGCTCGCGCGCAAGCGGATACTGGGACCGCACGAGCTGCCAGAACTGGTCGTCGTCGATTCCTGCAGGCGGGGGCCAGATGGAGCGTGCAGGCGGCGCCGGTGCGGCCGTGCCATGCGGTGCCGCCCCGGACGACGGATTCGCGGGTCGCGGGGACCCGGCTTCCGGGACCGCGGCGCCTTGCGCGGTGACCACCGCCGCCGGCAGGATCACCGCACTGAGTGATCCCTGACCTATCGCTCTTAAGAACGTTCGCCGACCGGCATCCATCGCTTCTCCTCGCATGTCAAGTCTCTCTTCCGATGCGCATCTGGACGTACGTCAGCGTCGCCACGATCAGCAGCAGAATGACCGCCGCCGCCGAGGCATAGCCCATGTCGTCGTACTGAATGCCCTGCTCGTAGATGTGATACACCATCGTACGCGTCGCGTTCAACGGGCCGCCCTGCGTCATGGCCAGCACGATGGTGAAGACCTGAAACGAGCGAATCACGGCCGTCACGCATACCAGCAGCACGATGGGCCGGAGCTGGGGCAGCGTGACGTACCAGAAGTTCTGGACGGGCGTGGCGCCTTCGAGGCTGGAGGCTTCGTAGTAGTCCTGCGGGATCGCCTGGAGCGCCGCCGCAAAGAGGATCAGATCGAACCCCAGATTTTTCCAGATGGTCAGAGCGATGAGCGACGGCAGCGCCAACGATTCGCTCAAGAGCCACGGCTGCGGATTGATTCCGACGAAGGTCAGCATAAAGTTCAGCAGACCGTCGGACGCATATATCCAGCGCCAGATCATCGACGTGGCCAGGAGCGACGTCACGACCGGAATGAAATAGAGCGTGCGGTAGAGCTTGGCCCAGCGGCCGGTCTGCTCCACCAGCACCGCGAAGAGAAGCGCCAGCACGACGCCGACGGCTACCGCCACTCCCACAAAAATGATGGTGTTCCAGAGCGCCGAAAGGAAGAGCGGGTCCTGAAACTGCCTCACATAGTTTTCGAGCCCGATGAACGGCCTCTCGCGCATGAGGAGGCCGTACTCCTGGAAGCTGATCGCGATGCTCTTAAGAATCGGGTAGTACTGAAAGAGCAGGAAGAACACCAGCACCGGAATCAGCAGGAGGTAGGCCGAGCGGACTTCCTCCTTCGCGGCTCCGTATGAAAGGCTAAGCGTCGGCATAGTAAATCTGTACGACTGCCTCCCGCCACAGATTTATATGCGCATCGACGTAAGGACTGTCTTCTACGTGGATGGACTCAAATCCCAGCGGCGCTCCGTCGCAAACCACCGACTCGGCGCGGCACGCCTCGGGCAGCAGGACATGCAGCTGCACGCTCGCCTGCCCGCCGCCCTGAAGCGTGAGGTCGATGCGGCGTTCTTCGACGTGATGCGCGTAATTGTAGCCGAATGCGGCCCCGGATGATGCATAGCCGATGCGGATAGAAACTTCCTCTTCTCCCGCCGCCGCCCAGCGCGGTGCGCAGCGCACTTCCCTAAAGGAATGGCTCAGGTCCTCGATGCCGCAGAGGCCTTCAACGAATGCATAGAGCATGGCCGACGATCCCCAGCCGTCGGTCGGCATCGCGTCCGGACTGGTGCTGGTTTCGACCGTCGACGGCGTGCCGTCGGGGAAATACCAGAGATACGTTTCGCCGCTCTCCTGGATCATCTGGCGGTATTGCTCCAGGATGTCGCAGCCGTAGCGTTCAAAGCCGTGCTCGAAGGTCGCCCGGGCCAGCTCGCCCCCGACCAGCGGAAAGATGCCGCCGTTTATGTAGGCGCCGCCGACCAGCTTTTCATCGCCGAATACTCCGTCCGGAAATGGAGGGTCGATGCTGAACCAGGGTGCAAAGGCATGCGTCGTTTCGCCGCGCCGGATGTACTCCTCTATGACGGACACCGCGATTTCGTGCGTCGCCATGCCCCGGTTTATGGCCATCGGATTGCTGAGACTCAGCTGCTCCGCCTCGTCGACGCCTTCGATGGTCACGGGGGTCAGCTTGAGAAAGTGCGTATAAAACCGGCCGTTGAAGAGGAGCGCATTCGCGCGCTCACGTATTCCATCCGCGAGCGTGCGCCGGCTCCCGGCGCCTTCGTACTGTCCGATCACCTCGTGCAGGCGTGCGAGCAATAGAGCCGCTTCCACGAGACCACTGTTGTCCCCGTGCATGACGCCCCAGTACGTTTGATCGGTGATCTGAAAATTGAGCCAGGGCGATCGGCCGGCCGTATAATCGAAGTCCCAGGTATCAATGGTGTACGGGCGCTTTACCAGACCGTGCTCGGCATCCCAGCGCCAGGGATGCTGCGTCGTATAGGTCACGGCGCGTTCGCAGGCAGGCAGCACTTTCTCCACCCACTCGTCGTCGCCGCTGGCCTGCCAGGCCAGGTAGGCGGCCTTGACGAACCGGTATTCGACGTCGGCCTCGACCGGTACCCGAACCCACTTCTCCCAGTTCTCACGCTCGCAGGGCGGCTTCTCCGGCACCGTGCTCACAGAATCATGAATGCGGCCGCTGGTGACCTGAGCATTCGCGAACGCGCGCACGGCCGACTGCACGTCGCGCTCAACATACTTGCCGCCCCGCAGGACGTCCGAATGGTCGCGGATCCAGAGTGCGGGCGAATCCGGGCTCCGAAATCCGCGCACGGTGGCTCCGTCGATACAAAGTTCGACTATATCGGCTTCGAGAAACTCAAGTATCTGCCTGCAGAACGGCGCCCACTTGCCTGATGACGTTTGTACGTGCAGCACTCG
>CAZMXY010000112.1:0-1390 GCA_964570345.1 uncultured Rhodothermales bacterium
GAATTTCAACCACACTGTTCGTACCACAAAAAGGAGACGGGCAAAAATGAAGCTGCATCTCTTCATCATGATCACCCTTCTCGGGGTCGTTCTGGCTGTCCACCTGGCGATGAACGGAAGGGTCGGAAGCGCCATGGACAACGTGCGCATGGCCAATGCCGTCTTCTGGTCAATTGGCGCGCTGACGGCCATCGTTGTCGGCATCACGGGCTGGGAGACAGGAGCCTTGAGCGTTCTGAAAGAGATCAATCCGCTGCTGCTCACGGCAGGAGCCATGGGCGCCATGCTGGTGTTCGCCATTGCCTGGCTCATCCCTCGCACGGGCGCCGGCGCCGTATTTATCATCCTGCTGTCGGGTCAGGTCATCGGCGCCCTGGTGATGTCCCATTTCGGATGGCTGGGCTCACCGCGAGAGCCCGTCTCGCTGATGAAAATCGTGGGTGCCGCGGTCATGCTGGCCGGCGCTGCGATGGCAACTCTGACCCGTTCGTCTTGAGGAATTGCCTTAAACATGGCTGAGTTGGAGAAGGCAGGTCGATGAGAACGTTCAAACTGGGAAATACGGGTATCCAAGTGTCCGCCCTGTGTTACGGGACGGACTTAATCGGGAGCAGAATAGATCGCGAGACTTCCTTTCGTCTGTTCGACCTGTTTTACGAAGGAGGCGGCACGTTTCTCGACACGGCCAACTTCTATTCGAGCTGGTTCGAGGGATGCAAAGGAGGTGAGAGCGAGACCACGATCGGCCAATGGATGAAGGCGCGCGGCAATCGCGACGACATCGTGATCTCTTCAAAACTCGGCTTCGACTATCCGGGGTGTGAAGGGGGGCTCACGGCCGAAGAAATCGAGCGAGAATGCGAGAAAAGCTTGAGGCGCCTGCAGACCGACAGAATCGACGTCTACTACGCGCACCGCGATGACTTCGAGACGCCCTTCGAAGAGACGATGGAGGCTTTCCATCGCCTGATCCAGGCAGGGAAGGTGCGCTCTATCGGCGCGAGCAACCTGAAGCTATGGCGCATCGCAGAAGCCAACATGCAAAGCCGGCTCAACGGCTGGACGGAGTATGCTGCGATCGAGCAGCGATATACGTATCTGCGTCCCCGGCACGGCGCCGATTTCGGGCCGCAGATTTTCATATCCGAAGAGACGAAGGAATACTGCCGGCATCATGGGACGGCGCTGCTCGGGTATTCCGTTCTGCTGCAGGGCGCCTATACGCGTATGGACCGCGAGATGCCGGCGCAATTCGCGGGCCCCGAATCGGACGAGCGACTGGAAGCGCTGAAGGCGGTCGCAGCGGACGTGGGAGCGACGATAAATCAGGTTATTATCGCGTGGATGCTGCATAGCGATCCCCCCGTGCTTGCCCTTATCGCAGGCAGCA
>CAZMXY010000112.1:1490-12569 GCA_964570345.1 uncultured Rhodothermales bacterium
GATAGATGCTCCGCCGCACGATCCGGCCAACGACAGTTACTGGTTTGGGCCGTTCTCCGAAACGGCTTCCGTAGCGGACATCGACAACGACGGCGACCTCGACATCGTGGCCGGGCGCAACTGGTACGAAGCACCGCTCTGGATCAAGCACGAGAATTTCCGAAGCGGCGCAGAAACCAACGGTCCCGAGACCGAGAGCAACAGCGAATTCGCCATGGACGTCGACGGCGACGGCTGCACGGATATCGTCAGCTCCGGCTGGATGTTCATGAAAGGCGCCTACTGGTATAAGAATCCGTGCAACAAGACGGATGTGTGGGAATCGCACAAGATCCACCAGGCCTTCAACATGGAGGGGGTTATCCATGGCGATATCGACGGAGACGGCGACGAGGACATCCTGGTGAACCACTGGTCGCTCGTGGAAGGCCAGGGGATGACCTGGCTCGAACACATCGACCGCGAGCCCTGGTTCATCGAGCACGTCGTCGGCACCCAGGGCGACATGCACGGCAACGGCCTCGGCGACGTCAACGGCGACGGGCGCGTCGACATCGCGACTCCGGTAGGCTGGTATGAGCAGCCGGCTCGAATCGGCGATACGCCGTGGCCCTTCCACGAAGACTGGAAGTTCGAGGCCTGGGACAATCCTGCCGGGGCAGCGTCGCATCCGATCATCGTCCATGACGTGGACGAAGACGGACTCAACGACATCATCATCGGCTCCGGGCATGCCTACGGTCTGGCGTGGTACAAGCAGCGTCTCGACGGCGATGCGCGCAGCTTCGAGCGCCGCTGGATCGAGACGCAGCACAGCGAGCTCCACACACTGGCCCTCGGCGATCTCAATGGCGACGGGAAGCCCGACCTGGTTGCCGGCAAGCGTTTGTTCTCGCACTACGGAAATGACGTCGGGGCTTTCGATCCGCTGTTCGGCGCCTGGTACGACTTCAACGGCGGCGACGTCGTGCGGCACGTCCTCTTCTACAATCACCTGCCCCATTTTGCGGAAGAGGGAGATCTAAATCCACCGCCGAACTACGTCTTCAGCATCGGCATGAAGACCAACATCGCGGACATGGACGACGACGGCCGCAATGACGTGATTATCTCCGGGAAGAGCGGCCTGTACGTCTTCTACAACCGCGGCATGCCTCCGAAACCAAGGCTGGAGTACGAGCTGCCGTCGTACGCTACGTACGACACGTGGAGAGAATGGACGGAGTACAGGGAGCTGTTTAACGGCAGGGACTTCGCGGGCTGGGTGGTCCCCGAGGGCGACGGCGGCCACTGGCGCGTGGAAAACTTCGTCATCGACTACGACGCCCTTTCGGACGCGGAGGGTGAGAAAGACCTCGTTACCGCGGAGGAGTTCTGCGACTTCAACCTCCACGTCGAGTGGCGCTTCCCGGAAGCCTCGGGTATGTTCGACATGCCTACGGTGCTTCCGGACGGCTCATACGAAACGGATGCGCAGGGAAACGTAATTACTACCCCGATGCCCAACTCGGACTCCGGCATTCTGCTCCGGGGTCCGGATCACCAGGTCAACATCTGGAACTGGCCGGTTGGGTCGGGCGAGCTGTGGGAGGTGCGCAACAATGAAGCGCTGGCGCCTGAAGAGCGCGCGGCAGCCGTGCCGAAGCTGCGCGCCGACCATCCGATCGGCCAGTGGAATGCCTTCGACATCACCCTGGTGGACGACCGCGTCTCGGTGATGCTGAATGGAAAGCAGGTCATCGAGAACGCCAGGATTTCAGAAGGCGTGAGGGCATCCGTAACCGAGGCGGACGGAAATATGGTCATCCAAAAGGACCCTATTCCCGCCATTCCCGAGTGCGGGCCTATCGGCCTGCAGCACCACGGCGGGTTTGACGAGGAGACCGGTAAGATGGACCCCACGTCCAGCATCATTCAGTTCCGAAATATCTGGATCGATCCGATCGATGCGGAAGAGAGAATGGCCACGCAGCCGGCTTCCGACAGCTGGGCGATGCTCTTCGAGGGCAAGGAGGAAGATCTCGACGGCTGGATCAAGGGACCGGACAACGCCTTCATCGTCAAAGAAGGCGTGTTGACGGTCGAGCGCGAAAACATGGATGGTGCGGAACACAATGCCGACTATCTCTGGACGAGGGAAACCTACGCGGATTTTATTCTGGAGCTGGAATTCAAGACCGCAGAGAACACGAACAGTGGGATTTTCATCCGCACCCCGGATCTCAGCGACCCGGTCTACACGGGAATCGAAGCTCAGGTGTCGAGCTCGTACGGCCGTGAGCTCAGCAGGACCGGTACCGCCGGGGCACTGTACGACCTCGTTGCGCCAATGAGTAATGCCGTCTATCCCCCGGGCGAGTGGAATCGTTATCGGATCATTGCCATCGGCAACCAGATCGTCGTCGAGCTTAACGGCAGGCGGGTAACCGAGATGGATCTGGATCGATGGACGACCACCGGGAAAAACCCGGACGGAACGGACAACAAGTTCACGCGCCCCCTCAAGGATTTTGCCCGCTCGGGCCATATCGGCCTGCAGGATCATGGCCGCCCGGTCTGGTACCGCAACATCCGCGTCAAGAGGCTTGGTTCCGACATGGCGCTCGGTGGGCGATGAGTCAGATCGGCGTCGCGGTCGTCGGAACCGGGTTCATCGGGCCTGTGCATATCGAGGCGCTTCGTCGCCTCGGTGACGTGCATGTGACCGGTGTGCTCGGCAGCAGCCCTGAGAAATCCGAGCGCGTACGGAAGCACTTCGGCCTCCCGCACGGCTATCCGCACTTCGACGCGGTGTTGACCGATCGCAGCGTACAGGCCGTGCATGTGGCGGTGCCCAACGCGCTGCATTACGAGTTCGCGAAGCGGGCGCTGCTGGCCGGCAAGCACGTGATGTGTGAGAAGCCGCTGGCGATGAATGCCGAGCAGTCGGCCGAGCTCGTCAACGTGGCGAAGGACTCGGGCCTGCAGGCGGGCGTCTGCTACAACATTCGCTTCTATCCGCTGAACCTCGAGGCGCGCGATGTCATCCGGCGTGGCGCCCTCGGTGAGATCCACTCCGTGGTCGGAAGTTACGTGCAGGATTGGCTGCTCTACGAGACGGACTACAACTGGCGCGTGCTGGCCTCGAAGGGGGGACCCCTGAGGGCGCTGTCCGACGTCGGGACGCACTGGATCGATCTCGTTTGCACCGTGACGGGGCTCGAAGTGGAAGCCGTACTGGCCGACTTGCTGACCGTACATCCTGTTCGGAAGCGCCCTGTGGGAGAGGTCGAAACGTTTACGGGTAAGGGCAGGGAGGATCAAGAACGCGTCGACGTGGAGATCGACACCGAGGATTGCGGTAGCGTAATCTTCCGCTTCAAAGGAGGCGCACGCGGGAGCCTCTGGGTATCTCAAATGACGGCGGGCCGCAAGAACTGCCTGCGCTACGAGATTTCCGGTGCACAGAACACTCTCGCCTGGAACAGCGAGCGACCGAATGAGCTGTGGATTGGTCATCGCGACAGGCCCAATGAGATCATGATTCGCGACCCGGCAATGCTGTCGGACCTGTCCCGCCGCTTCGGCAATTACCCCGGCGGGCACAACGAGGGTTTTCCGGATACATTCAAACAGTGTTTCCGCGCGTTTTACGACGCTGTCGCGGGCCGCAACGACCCGGCCGGCCCGCTTTATCCCACTTTCAATGAGGGCCACAAAGAGGTCGTCCTTTGTGAGGCCGTGCTCTTAAGCCATCGCGAAGAACGCTGGGTCACGGTATGAACTAAGGGCTTTGCTGCCAGACTGAAGGACAGATATGAAACACCGTAAGCAACGAATTTCGAGGCGTGATTTCGTGAAGCTCTCGGCCGGCGCGATTGCTGCGTCTGCAGTCGCGGGAGGATGCGGCAGCCCTGAGTCGGTTTCGACTTCTCGTATACCGACCGGCGTTCAGCTCTACTGCGTTCGAGAGGAGCTAAAGACCGACATGCCGGGCGTACTCGCTAAACTCGCTGAGATGGGGTATGAGGGCGTCGAGTATGCCGACTACTATGGGCATACCGCTCGCGAGCTCCGCACTATGTTGGACGCCGCCGGTCTGGAGCCGTGTGGGTCGCATATATACCTGGACACGTTGCTGGGCGAAGAGCTCGAACGCACAATTGAGTTCCACCAGACCCTGGGAAACGACTACCTGATCGTGCGCTGGATGGACGAGGAGCTCCACAGTACACAGGAGGCTCTACTAAGAACGTGCGACACGTTCAATGAAGTCGCTGCAAATCTCCGGCCTCACGGTATGAAGGTGGGCTATCATAATCACGGATATATTTTCGACACCTACGAAGAAGGGGGCGAGACGAAGTGGAATATCTTCGCCGACAACACGGACGATGACGTCGTCCTGCAGCTCGATACCGGGAATGCATCGTCGCGAGCGGACGTGATCGATCTCCTCAGGCGTAATCCGGGTCGCCACGACACGATGCACATCAAGCCGTGGGACCCAAATAATGAGGATGCGTTTTTGGGCGACGATCAGCTTGACTGGCCAACGATCCTTGACATCGCCGAGACGAGCGGCGGCATCCAGTGGTATATCGTCGAATACGAACGGGAGGCATTCCCGCCCTTGGAAGCACTGCAGAACAATCTCGAGAACTTCAGGAAAATTCGCGCCGCCTGACATTCCGAGCGCTGTCTCGCCCGTGTCGTTCGGCGAAACGAGAGCTTCACGGTTTCCACCGGAACCCCGTTGCGGGACGTCCATGCCGGCGCAGCAGGTCGATCTCTTCCCTGGCTCGGATGATGGCCTCCGCGCCGTCGAGGATGTGGAAGCGATTTGTGAAAGTTTGCGATTCACCGGGTCCAAGCATTGCCAGACGCCCATCCAGCCTGGCGGCATTCTGTCCTTCCGGAACACAGTTTCCCGGTTCGATGCCGCACACGTAGATACCACGCCGGAGGTTCTTCCACTGCGTCAGATACGGCGCGCTCCGTGTATCCCAGGCGTACAGCAAGCCGAACTCGCCATTGGAGAGCAGCGCCTTCGCTTCGCCGTCGGTTTGGAGTACATGATGATAGAACACCTGCTCGGCATACCCCGCCTGTCCTGCGGCGTACACGTCCCACGTTTCACGTCCGTGCCGGGCTGTTTCGTCGCGGGGATAGACGGCTGAAGCCGGTACGTCCAGCCGTGCGCCCTGCCGAACCAGCGGATATCCCACGTTGCAGTGATACAGCAGCATGAACGGCGCGGGCGCATCCGATAGGTTGCTGGCGACGTCCACGATCTCGACGCCAGGTACACCGAGTGTGACGCGGAGCGTGCGCTCCAGGCGAATCTGCTCCCCAAACAGACGTGCTTCCCCCACGCGGCCTGCCAGCTCAAGCGTGTAAACGTCCCGATCCCAGTGCCCTTCGCTGCGGAGGATTTCCGCGCGAAGGCGGGTGTAGTTGCCGTGGACGTCGCGATGCTCGCCCGTCTCGTCGTCGACTTCCGCCGGACCGGCATGCTGCAAGCCGCAGGTGGTCAGCAGTCCGCCGTTGAACTGGCGCAGCCACGGGCTGCCGTGATCCGGCGGATGGGGTGAGCCTAGACTTATCCACGTCAGCGGGATTCCACGATAATGCGCCGTCCAGACGTCCAGCCCGCGATCCGGCAAGAGGGTGAATGTCAGCCCGCTGCTGTTGTACACTTCGATGAGGCGCATGCTGTTCGGCAGGACGGACGGGCGAGCGTCGATGAACTGACGCATGTCCAGGCTGTGGGCCTGCACCATCGCGCGTGAGAGATCGAACATCGTGCTACCCTTTGTGCAAATCTTGACCGCTGTGCACCCTACGATTTCTCCGGAAAGGGTGACGTACCGCTCGAGCGCGTCAAGGTGTAGCCACCATCTACGGGAATGATCGCGCCCGTGACATACTGCGCGGCATCGGATGCGAGGAAACAGCATAACGCACCGACGTCCTGCGCCCGGCCCAAGCGTCCTATCGGAATACCTTCCTCTACGGATGCCCGGCCTTCCGTATGCAGATAAGAACGCGACCAGTCGGCCTCCGTCCAGCCGGCGGCCACCACATTTACGGTGATGCTGTGCGATCCGAGATCGACGGCGGCCATGCGCGCAACCGAGCCGAGCGCGCTGAGTGTCGTCCCGGCCACACTCGTCCGTATGAGCGGCATGAGTGCGGCGGAAGACGATACGAAGATCAACCGCCCGCCCTCTCCGCGCTCAATCATGGCGCTTGCTGCGGCTTGTGCGGCGTAGATCATGCGCTCGAAGTTCTGCCTGATCGCCTCGTCCCACTCCCCAGGGGTCGTTTCCACGAACTCGCTCACTGCGAACCACCCGGGATTAAACACGGCGACATGAAACGTTTGCAGTGCGCTCACCTGCCGGGCAAGTGCCTTCGGATCATCCAGCTCGACGGGAAAGAACTCCGCATCCAAGGCAGCATGCTCGACGCCGATTGCGGGAGCTTCCGCGCCGGCGAAGACGATGCGACTGCCGCCCTGTCGCAATGCCCCCGCAATTCCCAGGGCCATCTCATTCAGCGTGCCGATGATCAGACTCGTTTTCTCTGTCAGATCGAGCATGACGCGACCCTAACGCGAATATTTGCTGATTCCCAGGCCGCCGTCAATCCGAATGAATGCGCCGGTCGTGTATGCACTGTCTTCGGATGCGAGATACACCACGGCCCGCCCCATTTCGGCGATACTTCCGGCACGTTTGAGCGGGACGGCCTGGCGCTGGGCCGCGAGGTCCTCCGGCGTCTGAAGCTCCGGCGACGGGTCGTTCAAAGCGGAGTCGACCCATCCCGGCCCGAAATGATTCACGGTAATGCGATGCGGCGCCAGCTCCAGTGCCAGGACGCCTACGAAGTTGTGCATGGCTTTCTTGGTGCCACCGTACACGGGGGTAATGGGAAACTGCATATCCGCCTGCACCGACGAGGTGATGACGATTCGCCCCCCCTCGCCCCGGGCGATCATATGCCGTGCCGCCGCCTGGCACACAAATACGTTGCCCTTAATGTTGACGTCTACCACGGCGCGCAAATTGCCCGGCGTAATGTCGAGGAAATGCTCCCAGCGGATCACTCCAGCGTTGCTGGCGAGAATGTCGATGCGTCCCATTTCCCGGACTGCGCGTTCGACCATGGATTGTACCTGATCATGCCGGGTGACGTCGGCGACGAGCCTGAGCGCGCGGCGGCCAAGTGCACGGAGGTCTCGCACTCGTGCGTCGAGATCGTCCGGTCGACGATTGTCCGTGATGACCACGTCTGCGCCCGCCTCCGCGAGTGCTCTGGCGATCCCCCAACCGATACTGCGAACGTCAGACGCCCCGGTCACCAGCGCGACCTTTCCGTCCAAACTCGTGGATGTCATCCCTCTATTCAACCGGCTTCAACAGGGTCTTGATACCGCGCCTGCTCTCGAATCCATTGAAGGCCTCGTTCCACTCGGTCACATCGTACACATCCGTGATGAGAGGTTTGGTCTGCACCTGCCCGGTTCTGAGAAGCTGTAAGGCACGAATCCAGGCGGAAGGAACGCTGGCGTTACTGCCGGAGAGGACCAGCTCCCGGTAACATACCTGATCGAGATCCAGCGAGATCGGCTTGCCGAACAGACCGATCTGCACGTACCGCCCCCGCCGGCGCACCAATTCCAAGAGATGAGACGCTGCCGGACCCGCCCCGGAGCATTCGTAGACGACATCCGCACCCATCCCCTCCGGAGTGATGTCTTCAAGCAACGACCGGGCGTTGTCGCGCTGTACGTTCACGGTGAAATCTGCGCCGAACTTGCGGGCGAGATCCAATCGGTGCTCATCGCCGTCCGTGCCGAGTACGACGACCGTCGCCCCCGCCGCCTTCACGACCTGGAGCGCCAACAGTCCGATAGCGCCCGGCCCCGCGACGACGGCCACGTCGCCGGGTACAACGGTAGGTGTGCTGGATACGGCGTGCACGACGCAGGCAAGCGGTTCGGTCAGCGCGCCAGCCTGGAAATCGATGTTCTCCGGTAAAGGATGGAGGTTCGTCGCAGGGACGACCACGTAGTTGGTGAACCCGCCATTGACGGCCGACCCGATGGAACGCCGGTTCAAACACAGGTTGTGCTGCCCGCCCCGGCAGTAACGGCATCGGCCGCACGTGGAAAAATAGGTCTCTGTGGTCACCGGATCCCCGACCTGGAAATTCTCCACGCCGTCGCCGAGCGCTGCGATCTCGCCCGCGACTTCATGTCCGAGCACCACGGGCGGCCTGGAAGGAAATTCGTCTTTATAAATATGAATATCCGTGCCGCATATGCCGGCGGCCTGAACGCGGATTTTAACTTCTCCGGCGTGGGGAACCGGTTCGGTGATCTCGCGGAGTTCGACGTTGCCCGCGCCCCGTGCGACTTTCATTACCGCCTTCATTATCGTACTCGTCTATCTGGTAACTGAGCCTGACCAATCTAGCGATCCGATACGGCAAAACCCTCGAGCAGATCGCTGTGATTTTCTACTTGGAGATTTTTCATGCATAAGCAACAACGCGAGAAGACTGTTGATCTCCTGAAGTCCAGAGAAATCGATCGCGCGGTATTCGCCGAACTGGACAGCGTGAAATGGCTGACCGGATTCGAGCCGCCCATCCAGCTGGGCTGGCACCATTTCGCTGGAGGACCGGCGTTAGTCTGGTATGAAGACGGTCACTTTACGTTGATCGTCCTGGACATGCATGCCGAGGCCGCAGGCGAGTTCGGCGCCGAGCCGGACGGCAGTCTGCGCACGTATCAGGGATATACCATCCAGGATCCCATCACCTCGCCGGAGAATCTCAAAGCGGTCCTCGTTGATATCGCACGGCGCTCTGGACGTACAGGGAAGATCGGCATCGAGAAAAATGCCCTCCCCGCATCTCTTCTGGAGTCCATCAGCTCCGTAATGCCCACGGGGATGATCGCCGTTGACCGCTGGCTGGCGCCGCTGCGCATGGTCAAGACGGAAGAGGAACTCGCCAAGTTGAGGCGCAATTTTGCCCTGAGCGATCTGGGACACCGCATCGCACGGGAGGTCGCGCGCCCGGGCATTCGCGAAATCGACGTCTGGATGAGTATCCACAGCGGCATTAATCGCGAGGCGGGTCAGCGGGTACCGCTGGGCAACGACTGCATTGTCGGTTACCGCGAAGGCAACAACATCGGCGGATGGCCGAAGGATTACGTTATCAGAGAGGACACGGCGCTGATTGTAGATCTCAGCACCTGTCATCATGGATACTGGAGCGATAGCTGTGGCATGTATTACGCCACAGAGCCAACTTCAAAGCAGCTTGCCATGCATCGCGTCGTCCAGGACGCGCTGGACTACGCGGTCTCGCTCATTCGGCCGGGGGCGGTGGCGAAAGACATAGATCGAATGGTGCGGCAGTTCATCGAGCGCGCGGGATATCCGGTGTATCCGCATCATACCGGACACGGCGTGGGCGTTTCCGTACACGAAGAGCCGAGGATAGTGCCGTATAACGACGTCGTTTTGCAGACAGGGATGGTGATTATGCTGGAGCCGGGAATTTACTTCCCCGGTGAAACCGGCGCGCGATTAGAACACGGCTTGTTCGTCACGCCGGATGGGGCGGAGGTTCTCACCACGCACATAGAGCCGATCTAAATGTGATCGTCGCGGCAGCCGCCCTGCGCCTTCCCCCATTTTCTGCTGAAGGAATAGAAAGATCCAACCGGTCTTGCTCTCGTCCCGTCAGTTTCGTCGTGCGGTGGCCCTCAGGGAAGACGCAGGTCGTCCCGGGTCCTATTTCAGTGAATAGGCAGAATGAGATACGGAAAGAGTAGGAAGAGCGATCGCTTCAGCCCAAGAAGAGTTGCCATATATCCAGGACGCGCTCCCCGATGCACGGAATGGGGGGATGCTCGCATGCCTCCGTCGGATTGAGCGGTGTGCACCGGGGCTCAAAACGATAGCCGGCAAGGAGACGTGAGTCTACAGAGGGAGTCCAGTGATGGCGAATTTCCTGGCCGGCGCCAAAGAACCCGTAGCCGTTCTCCACATTCGACATCATGCCGGGCACCGCGAGAATGTCCGGATCGAAAACTCCTCCAGGCGGCGCCCACGTCGAATCGCCCACTACAGCCGTGAACTCCATACTCCGAAGCCAGACATCGGGGTTGTAGGAATTGATCAGACAAGCTCCTCTAAATTCGGTGTACACGGCGGCCGTATCCAGCACCATATTTATATCCAGTCTCCAGCCGCCGTCGATAGGTCTTGCCACTCCATCGTAAGGCACTACCACTGAGTGAACAACAGGCGGAAATACACGTCCGCCAGCGGGCGGTATATTAATCGCCTCGTACTTCACGCGCGGCGCCACCAGATTTGGTATGTCGCCCGTGATCCGTACAGGGTAAACGAACGTTCCGTCCATATCGATCTCAAAATCCACCCTTGAGGGCACCGTCACCTGGACGCTGGACATTTCGCCGTCGGAACGTATGACCTCAAGTCGGTAGCGATGCTCATGCTCCGCGCGGAACGGTGACAAGAAGACGTGCCCTATACTGAGGCTATCGAAGTGCACGGTCTCGTAAGACCACTGCCGGCGTTCGCCGGTCGTCATATTGGTCGAGAACACCCGTGCGTCGATCTCCTCGCCACGCTCGGTAATCAACTCCCCTGAAATCGGAAAGACGCGGACGTATTGCGTGTCGGCTTCGGAGTTCATGAAACCCCAGATGGTGAATGGCAGGTCGGAGCCGATTATCGGATTGACGCTCGAATCGCATCCGCCGATCAGCCCGGCCGTGGTCAGCAATAGCAAGGATGAAATACGGAACAGAACGCGCCGGCAGCGACCCGGGCGTGACCCCCTGGACATTCGTTCACCATTTCCGATGCCGTTGTTCTGAAGGTGCATTCCGTCCACTTACAGGTCCAACTTCACTCCCGCGATAGGCAGGAGAGGCAACTGATCGGTACGCCGGGCCGTGAAGAGATCCAGGGCGAAGAGATTGCCCCGGTCGTATACGTTTAACAATCCAGCCTGAATAGTCATCTGGGTGCCGCCGGTGAGCGGAAA
>CAZMXY010000113.1:0-12543 GCA_964570345.1 uncultured Rhodothermales bacterium
CGGCACGGCCATGTGGGGCACGTGACCGACTCCCTCCAGCTCGATCAGCGTGGACGCTGGGATGAGCCGGGCGGCCCGTCGGCCGAGTTCGGGGTAGAGGCCCAGGCTCGCCCGCACTTCCTCTCGGACGCGCCCTTTACCGAGGGCGGCGCGATCCTCCTGCCCAATTACCAGAAGCGTAGGTGGGCGGATCCGCGGGAATTCGTGGATGACCGGTTGCTCGTAGATCATCTGCGCGGTCAACGCAGAGGCCATGGCTAGGCGCGGGTACTCGCCGCTCAGCGTCTGCCGATAATGCGCCTGCACGTAGCGGTCGTAGTCCGGCTTCCACTCGACGAAATAGCTGCCGATGTACTGCCGGATCTGTTCCTCTGTCGTGCGCAGTGTCGATTCGTAGATCCGCTCGGTCGGGACGTACGGCACCATCGGGCGGTAGTCCTCCAGGCCGATCGGATTCTCGAGGACCAGATGGGTTGTCGACTCCGGATACATCAGCGCGAACCGTGCGGCAAGCATGCCGCCCATCGAATGGCCGACGACGGCGACCTCGCTTACGCCGAGGGTGTCGAGCAGCGTCTTCGTGTCGTGGGCCATGCGGTGCAAGCTGTACGGAATCGCCGGCTTGGACGACTTACCGAATCCGACTTGATCGGGCACGATGACGCGGTACCCGACGGCGGCGAGCGCCTCGATGGTGTCTTCCCAGTAGGCACCGAACCAGTTCTTGCCGTGGAAGAGGACGACGGCGCGCCCGTTCGCATTGGGCGGACGCACGTCCATATAGGCCATCCGCACGTCCACGTCGTCAAGGGAATAAGCGAGAAAGTGGACCGGGTGTGGATAAGCAAACCCTTCGAGTCCGATCCCAAGGGGTTCGTGGGATTGGGCATACGCGGGGACGAGACCGGCGATGAGGAGTACCAGGCCCGCGCAGGTTCTACGAATCAGGGTCGGCAAGTACGTCATGGTCAACGTCGAGGCAGATTGGTTTTCTTTACCATCGAATAAGCGGATTGCTTGCGAAGTTCTTCTCGAACGAGAAGATAAACCGTCCTTTCACGAATGCTCACGCGAGCTAGAGCCCGCTAGTGTCAACGTCGTCGGAGAAAGGATGAAGGAAGGTGACGCCGTCCATAGGGCGGATAGGCTCTCGACCCTCGTCGAACCCCTGTACAAGCTAGGAATTCTGCATAGCCAGGGCGGCAATCAGGTAGATATACCGTGATGTCGAGATTATAATAAGAAAGCTCGATGACGCGATAAAGGGCTCATTCAAAAACGAGCGCCGGGTTCACCAATGGCGACCTCGTTTACTCGCTGCGCTCGTCAGTCGCCGCTGCGCGGCGGTGTATGCCACGGCGGGCGCGCATGACGAGGCGCGCGCGCCTGGGAGATGGCACTTCGGCACGACCCCGGTCATCCCGAGGCGACCCGGTATCCGGTGCTGTTGCCCCACTAGCGAGGGCAGGGAGTAGAAGATTACCGCTTGAAGGCGAGCACAGATTCCCAAATGTCTTTATCCACCGGCACGCCCTGCTCCAAGTTTTGCTCTCGTCTTCTCAAGGTGGCTTCGCCGGGATACCGAATCTCTTTGCCGTCATATGTTTTTGACGATTTCAGACTTTTTATTATGGCTTCCAGTTTGCCTTCCGGGAACGGTGAAAGGCCCACCTTCGGGGCATAGAAGCAGAGAAACACCTGGCTTATACTGTGTTCTTCTTCCAACTCCCCAATCTTATGGGTCGCCATTCCTTCTGACAACACTGATGCGATGATATCAAGCATCAGTGATAGGCCGGCCCCCTTCCAGAGTCCTATAGGCAACGCCAGCTCATTTTCCACGATGTCTGACGGTTCTTTCGTCAGGTTGCCCTCCAGGTCGAATCCGCCCTCAAAGGGAAGCTGTTCGCCTTTGCGGGCATACGTATTCATCTTGCCGTAAGAATATTGTGCCAGGGCCATGTCAATAACGACGGGACCGTCTTCACGAGGTACCGCTATCACCACCGGGTTGTTACCAAGGATGGGCTCACACCCTCCCCACGCGGGCATATTCGGTTTGGTATTCGTGAAACAGAGACCGATGCATCCGTTTTCTGCCGCCTGCCATCCATAATTTCCGCCCCGCATCCAGTGATTGGTATTTTTGAGGGCTACGCATCCCATCCCGTGCTCGCGGGCCAGCTCAATTGCTCGCCCCATGCAGTGATGCGCATTCAGGTTCCCGGGCCCGAGTTTTCCATCCCATCGCTCAAAACTGCCGAACGTACCGTCACGCTCCGGCTCTGCCTCCACATCGATGAAGCCGTTCTGGATCAGCTTCAAAAAGAATGGGAAGCGGTTAATTCCATGCGAGGCGACGCCGTCAAGGCTCGCCCTGACAAATAGGGTAGCGCACAGGGTGGCGCGATCACCGCTGAAATCATATTGAAGCAGAATCTCTTCGAGCGCATCGATTAATTGCTGATATGGAATTCTAGTAACACTCATCGGTGTCTATTGTAGAGCTTTCTGATTTTGGGTCGCTGAAAGAACCCAACGGATCGATGATATCTGTTAATGCAAAGAAGCCGTCGATGCCCAGTCCTTGCGAAAAGCAGTGGATTCTTCGGAGGTTCACCATCACCGTCGAGGCGCAGACCATCATCGTCGCCCGCGCAAGGCCACGAACAGGCAGCTTGCCGCCAGAGAAGACGTGCTTCACCGAATCGATATTGGACTCGGCGACGGCACGAACGGGCTTGCCGTCGGGTCGCAGACGCTGTCGACGAACGGCGACCTCGATAGTTCGGCGGTTGAGCGAGAAGCTCGGGCCTCGAGCAGGGCGCCGTACCCGGCAGCCGTTTTCAAAGAGGGCTTCCGTCACGGTCTCTCTTCTGGAAGCGCCCGATCATGCGTTTACCTTTTCCAGGCCGGAGCCGAGCCTCCTTGCCTCTGTGGCGTCGCACACCAGTCGGTTGCCCGTCGTCTCGAAGATCAAAACTACAAAAGATCGGGCCAACTGCCGAGATTCAGCCCTTGCGGCGACCTCTTTTCAGTGGACCCAATTTTGGGTGTCGCTAGTATCCGTTTTCGGGATAGCTCCGCCGGAGGAGGAGGTTTTTGTACGTCTTCCGATGGGTTGGATCACCACGGTTTGGGCTCCTGATACACCTCGAAGGAGAGGGTGCGCTCGACGGCCCGCCCGGTCGATTCATCGGTCACCTGCACGGTAATCCTGAAGGGCCCCATACGCTCCGGAATCAGGTCCAGATGGATGATCTCGCGGGCGGTCTGCCCCTCGCCGCTATAGCGCGTGCTTGCTGCCGTGCGGACTTCCTCGCCGCGCTCGTCGTACGTGACCTCGTAGGCGATGGTATAATGGGTCTGGCCGTCGTCGGCTGGGGCGAGGTGGTACACCTCGAAGTACAAGGCCAGGGGCGTCTTGGGCAGGGTGGCAGCGCCGGGGTACGGCGGAGCCGCCTCGATTGGCGCATCCGTGTCTGCTACGAACAGGGGTTTCAGGTCGCTCATCTCCAGCCGATCGGGATCCGGGCTCAAGGCGCGCAGCGAGTCGATCCGGAGTGTACCCGTCTTGAGCTTCGGCCCTAGGCGGCGCGTGCTGTCCGCCTCGTCCGGCCGAGCCCAGTAGGCGTCCCACTGCACGGCCAGCGAATAATGCCCCGTGTCGCCGCGAACCGTCAGGGTCTGGGGCTCGATTACCGTCTCTGCCTTCATCGAGTCACGGGGCATGTCGATCAGGTGGCGATTCAGGTAGCGAACTCGCGTCCGATAGCCCGCTGTCTGCTGGGCAACACTGACGGCGAGGACGTAGTTGTCGGTCGGCTCATAGTCCTGTTTCCTGAGCCGGCGTCGCACATGCCGGGAGGGATATAGATCTCGGACATGCAGACTCCAGTACACGTCCGTGCGCGTGGTGCCGTCCTCCTCAAGAAAACGCGCCCAGCGCAGCGCCGGCCGCAGCACGTCCACGTCGTCGAACTGGTTGGTGAAGGAAACCGGCACTTCGGCCTCGCGCTGCAAGACGGCCCGCTGGTCGGCCAAACGCACCTGTCCGAGTGTGCTCTGGACAAACACGGAGGGGCGTTGCTTGAGAGCAGAGCGTCCGGCATATCGATGCATGGCGAGATCCGCCGCGTAGTTGGCGATCCGGTCATAATAGAAGCCGTAATGGCCGGTCTGGTGATAGAGTGCCAGATCCCATAGAGTTGCTCAATGACTTCCAGCATCTCTTCTGCCCGGCGCGGGGAGCGGAACGTGGAGGGGATCAGATCATCGGGCAGGCCCAGGCGATAGCCCTTGAGCTTCAGGGGACGAACGAAGAGATACTGGGCTGCGTCATCCACGTGGCGGTAGACCCAGAACTCATTCTCGATGAACGTGGGCGCCGGCACGATGCGGCCGTGCTAATAGAGGCCTGTTTGGGGGCCGAGATTCGCGTATTCAGGTCGGAGAAACTTTTCGTGATATTTCCATGCAAGCAGCTTCGGGCCAGTCCAGTAATACATTGCGTGGGGTGGGTATCGGGGCCGGTTACTTCAGCCGCTTCCAATACGAGGCCTGGAGCCGTATCCCGGAAGTCGATCTGGTGGCGGTGGCCGACCTGGATGAGCAGAAGGCCCGAGCGGCAGCCGAGCAATTCGGTATTCCGCGTACCTACACCGATTACCGAGAGATGCTCAAGCGAGAGCAGCCCGACTTCGTAGACATCATCACGCCGCCCGACACGCACCTTGAACTCTGCACGTATGTAACGCAGCATGGCATCCATGTGATCTGCCAGAAGCCGCTCGCCCCCACGTACGAGGAGGCGCAGCAGATCGTGCAGAACGTGGAAGGGGCAGGGGTACGTTTTATGGTGCACGAGAACTGGCGCTGGCAGCCCTGGTACCGCGAGGTGAAGCGGCTCCATAGCCAGGGCGTGCTGGGCGAACTTTTCTCGATCTCCTTCTGCATGCGCACCGGAGACGGGTGGGGAGAGCATGCGTATCTGGATCGCCAGCCCTACTTTCGCGAATATCCGCGCCTCTTCGTTTTCGAAACGGGCGTTCATTTCATCGACACCTTCCGCTATTTGTTGGGGGAGGTGCAAACGGTTTATGCGCGGTTGCGCCGCCTGAATGCTGTCATCGCAGGGGAGGACAGCGGGCAGCTGGTATTCGGCTTTGAGAACGGCGCCACCGCAGTGCTCGATGCCAACAGGTATAACGAGCTCGACACGGACGCTCCCATACGGTACACCTTCGGGACCATGCGCGTTGACGGCAGCAAGGCCAGCCTGATCCTCCACCCTGACGGCCGTATGCGGATCAAACTTCTGGGGCAGCCGGGCTACGATCACGAATACGCCCACGTCGATCGCGGGTTAGGCGGAGACAGCTGCTACCATCTCCAGAGACACTTTGTAGACGGATTCCTTAAAGGAACTCCATTTGAGAGCGCCGGCGAGGACTACCTCAAGACGCTCCGCGTCGTCGAGGCCTGCTACGAGTCGGCCGCTCTAGACGAGGTTGTACGTCTGGGGGGCACACGACGGGCAGCAAACGTTGCCGTACGCATATACGGCAGCTAACGACGGGCAAGCTTGATGGCGCGACCTGCATTCGCTCCGGCGTCTACGAGATCAGGCGCCGTCGATACCAGTGTCGTTTAACAGGATTCATTCGGGACGAGCTATGCTGAAATTCTTTTCTACGATAATTCTCCTTGTTCTCATCTCGGCGGTGCCAGGGGTGACATTGGCTCAGGATGGAGGCGAGGTCACGGGCGAGCTCATGCGCTGGCATCCGGTCACGGTCACCTTCGACGGACCCGCCGCCAGCGAGACCGGCGAGCCAAATCCCTTCCGCTACTACCGCCTCAACGTCACCTTCCGCCACGAGGACGGCCGCGACGCCTTCGTCGTCCCCGGCTACTTCGCCGCCGACGGCAATGCCGCCAACACCGGCGCCACGTCCGGCAACAAGTGGCGCGCGCACTTCACGCCCACCCGGACGGGGCGGTGGACCTACACGGCCTCCTTCCGCCGGGGGGACGACGTGGCGGTGAGCCTGAGCCCGACGGCGGGTGAGGGCACAGCGTTCGACGGCGCCACGGGCAGCTTCACCGTCGCCGAGACCGACAAGACGGGGCGCGACCTCCGGGGCAAGGGCACGCTCCGCTACGTCGGCGAGCGCTACCTGCGCTTCGACAACGGCGAGTGGTTCATGAAGGGCGGCGCCGACGCCCCCGAGACGCTCCTGGGCTATGCCGAGTTCGACGGCACCTACACCCACAGCGGCGCCTTCGACCACGACTACGGCGACGTCCTCCTCTGGGGCTCCACCCAGCACCGCGACCGCCGTGGGGGCGCCCCGCTCAAGATCTACAGCGCCCACGTGCAGGACTGGAGGCAGGGCGACCCGACCTGGCGCGACGGCAAGGGCAAGGGTCTCATCGGCGCCCTCAACTACCTGGCCGGCAAGGGCATGAACGCCTTCTCGTTCCTGACGCTCACCGCGGGCGGTGACGGCAAGAACGTCTGGCCCTGGATCTCGCACGCCGAGATGGACCGCTACGACATCTCCAAGCTCGACCAGTGGGACGTGGTCATGAGCCACGCCGACCGCCTCGGGCTCTTCATCCACATTAAGACGCACGAGATGGAGAATGATCAGCTCCTCGACGGGGGCGAGCTGGGCCCGCAGCGCAAGCTCTACTACCGCGAGCTCATCGCCCGCTTCGGCCACCACCTCGCGCTCAACTGGAATCTCGGCGAGGAACACGATCTCGTTTTGGAACTGAACGATCCGGATCAGGAGCACGCCAAAGCGGATGCGAAGTACATCCACATGCTCGATCCGTACGACCATCCCGTCGTTATTCACTCTTACCCCAGTCTGTATGACGAGGTTTATACCCCGTTGCTGGGATTCGAGTATCTGGAAGGGCCGTCCGTCCAGACGAGCAGTATGCGGCCGTGGCATAACTTCGAGGCCGTCTCCCGGTTCGTCGAGCAGTCGGATGAGGCCGGTCGGCCCTGGAACGTCTCCCTCGACGAGGCCGGCAGCGGCGGGCTCGGGGTGACCACTGACGATTACGACGACAACTACAACCAGGACGAGGCGCGTGCGACCTACTGGGCTACGATCGCCGCCGGCGGCGACGGCGTGGAGTGGTACTTCGGCTACGGCGAGGAGCAGAACGACCTCAATGCTGAGGATTGGCGAAGCCGGGACACGCTGTGGGACTACACGCGGCACGCCATGGATTTCTATCGTGGTCACGACATCCCATTCTGGGAGATGACTAATGCGAACAACCTGACGCGGAGCGAGAAGGATTTCGTCTTTGCCGATCCGGGGGAAGTGTACGTCATCTATCTGCCCGACGGAGGGGCGTCCACACTCAATCTCCAAGACCACAGGGGACCCTTCACGGTCCTGTGGTACAATCCGCGCGCGGGCGGTGCCCTGCAGCAAGGTCGTGTGCTGGAAATCGATGAGACCTATTCGCGAGAACCGGTCACTGTACTCTCTGCCGTTCCCGAGATCCGGCAGCCGCGCGTACAGTCCGGCCGCGTCGTCGAGGTCACTGGGCCAGGAAGGGTCTCCCTCGGCATGCCGCCCGAGGATGTGCGAGAGGACTGGGTGATCCTCGTGCGGGCGCGCGACGTCTCGTCCGGCCAGTCCACCTCGTCGCTTACGCCTGCACGCTCGCAAGAATAGCGTCTATTTTCTTCATCTCGACGTATAGCTCATCTCGACGTATAGCTTCTGCGCCACTTTCTCGTGAGTCGGTGCCTTCCTGCAGTTTGGCAACAATGGTGCCTACGACGGGAATCATCAGGCGCGCGAGATCTTCCGACGTGCCCCGCCGTGTAGTTCATTTTCGTGCGTGCATCCTCGGGATCTTGCACATTGAGGCCAGAAAGCAGGTAGATCAGCTGGCGAGTCGGACAAAATGAACCCGATGGAACACGGTTCCTTTGTCTCGACCACGCTCACCGATGATCCGCTTTACCGTATGGCAGCCGAACCTTTGGCTGCTATACGGTCATTAACAAGGAGACGTGCCGGACTACGCAAAACTACACCATCTTGTGGCTCGACCTGTACTCGCTCGGCGTGCAGTCGCATGCCTCCTTGAAGGCGGCGTTGAAGCGGCTGAGCGAATTGAACCCGGATTCAAATGCAATCGTGGAAACTTTCTCAACGCTCGTCGCCAGCATCCGCTGCGCGTGGGAAATGCGATGGTCGAGGAGGTATTCGTAGAGGGTCATTCCAAACGCGCGCTGAAACAGCGACGTAGCGTAGTCAGGGTGGAGGCCGACGGAATCTGCAATGTCCTTGACTTGAAGCGGCTTTGGGTAGTTCGCGGCAACGAAGACCGCCATCTGCTCGACGTTGTCGGAGGTGTGACGATCGAGGCGGGCGAGTTCGTCCGGCGCGCTGACAGAGTAAGAGATGGCAAGGCGATGGAGCCGCGCTTCCATTTCCATGAGCATGATCTCCTCGGTAACCTCGGATCCATCGTTCGCGTCCTGGAGCCACTGCTCAAAACGCAAGGGATCGCACTGCCGCATCGCGTCATTCCTTTCGTGGATTACTTCGCCGTGAATGATCGCGTCGACGAAATCGGGCGGCAGCTTCCATTGTAGAAAATGAGAGAGCGGCACAGTCGCGACGAAATAGGGGGAATCGAAATCATACTGGACGATCTGATGGGGTACGAGCGCCCAGAAGACAGCCAATCGACCGGCCTCTATCGTGACACGGCGCCCGCGCAAGAGATAGGTCAGCGAACCATGATCGAGCAGGTTGAACTCGATTTCGTTGTGGTAGTCCGGCCGACTCATCAACGAGGGCGTCCACAGCACACACGTCGTGCCATAAGGCGCGTACGGCTTACGTTGCTCGTCAAAATGTGCGTAGCCTTCGAGTTCTGTAGAGTCCAGCATGGAGCGTCCGTTACCCACGTTATTTATCTCCATCACGACCGAGAGAGTGTACTCTAATCTAGGAATACTGGAGAAAAGTAGCAAAATCCGAGTTGTTATGATCTGATCGTTAGATTATTCTAGAAGTCAATAAGATCGCGGGTCCCCTCGTGCAGGCCCAGGTTCGTTCTTGTCGACCGCTTAAAGGCTCCGTTTCCCGCCCAGCTTGTATCACCTTACATTACACGATAACCGATCATGGTGCCACGTAAACCCTATGCATTCGGAGCCGGCCTCTGGCTTTTCGGCCAATTCATCGACCGTTATGCGACCGACGCTTACGGTCCGTCAGTTGACCTGATCGAGGCCATTGAGAGGGCAGGACAGGTGGAAGGTCTTGAGGCGCTCGACATTAACTACCCCTTCGACGATGGAATCTCGATCGGGGAAATCCAAGACGCACTCGACCGGAACGGTCTAAGGTGTCATGCCGTCACGCCCGAGAGCTATAGTCGGAAGTATCGGCGAGGCGGACTCACGAATCCCGATCCCGCCGTCCGACGTGACTGCATTGAGCTGTACAAGAGGGCCATCCCCGTTGCCCAGGAGCTGAATGCCCGGTACGTCAAGTTCTGGCCTGGCCAGGATGGATACGATTACCCCTTCCAGGCCGACTACGAGGATCTGTGGAAGTATTCGGTGGACGGCGTCCGCGAAGTGGCCGAATCGGCTCCCGACATGGAGTTTGCCATCGAGGCCAAGTTCAAGGAGCCGCGTACGCACATGTTCTTCTGCAACGTGGCAACGACCCTGTTGGCCATTCAGGATATGGGGGTCGACAACGTCGGGATCGTAATGGATCTGGGTCATTCGCTCCTCGCGAGGGAGACACCCGCGGCAGCACTGCAGCTTGCCCATCGCCGTGGGCGGCTAACGAGCGTCGAGGTGAACGACAACTGGCGCGAGTGGGACGACGACCTTACCGTCGGATCCGTCCACCTTATCGAGACGCTCGAATTTCTATACGCGCTCAGGAGTATCGGATGGGACGACGTCGTCTTACTCGATCAGTTTCCCTTCCGGGAAGATCCTGTAGAGGCGGCTCGCGAAAGCATTCGCACGGTCCGTCAGTTGGATGCACTCGTCGATCAGATAGACGTCGACGCCCTTGAAGCGGCTCAACGCAATCAGGACGCGCTCCCGGCCCAGCGGCTCGTGCTAGACCTACTTCTTAATCCATCATCGGTACTTCATGAGTACACTGACAATCAGTGATGAAACCGTCGCACAGTTACGCCGGAGGGCAAACGAGATCCGAAGGCGGGATCTGCAAATGATACATGAGGCGGGGATGGGCCACACGGGCGGCGATCTCTCCGCTACAGACATCCTTACTACACTCTACTTTGCCGTTCTGGACATCGACCCGTCACGACCTGACGATCCCTCCAGGGACCGGTTCATCATGAGCAAAGGCCACTGCTCCGGTGCCCTGTACACGACGCTTGCATACGCCGGATTCTTTCCGGTCGAGGAACTGAAGACCTACATGAAGCCCAAATCGCGGCTAAACGGTCACCCCGACCGCACCAAGGTACCGGGCGTTGAGACGAGCACGGGCCCTCTCGGACACGGGCTGCCCGTCGCCGTAGGAGCCGCGATCGGTGGAAAGCTCGACGATGCCACATGGCGCGTCTACGTTTTGACAGGGGATGGTGAATTGCAGGAGGGTAGCAACTGGGAGGCGGCTATGACAGCCGGCCACCGTGGCTTGGACAACCTGACGCTGATCGTCGACCGCAACCAATTGCAGCAGGGAGATGCGATCGACAACACCGTCCGCATCGATCCGCTTGCCGACAAGTTTCGGGCCTTCGGGTGGTCTGTCGCGGAGGTAGCCGGCCATGACTATTCTGCTCTCCTCGACTTGTTTAAAGCCCAACCAAACGAGGCGGGTAAGCCGAGCTGCATCATCGCGCACACCCACAAGGGCAAGGGCGTCTCATTTATGGAAGATCGGGCCGAGTGGCATCATAAGGTCCCATCCAAAGATGAACTGGAGCGTGCACTGCAGGAATTGGAGATGGATCAATGAGTGAGCTGCACGACTGCCGCAACGCATTTTCTGACGCCATTGTAGAGCTGGGGGAAGCGGACGAGCGCATCGTCCTCGTCAATAACGACTCTGTCGGATCCAGCAAGACGGGTCCATTTCGGGATCGCTTTCCGGACCGGCTCATTAACGTCGGAATAGCCGAGCAGAACCTGGTAGGCGTAGGCGCCGGCCTCGCTAATGCGGGTAAAATACCCTTCGTATGCTCGGCCGCATGCTTTCTCACGGCCCGAGCTCTCGAACAGATCAAGGCGGACGTTGCGTATTCCGACGCCAACGTCAAACTGGTCGGCGTAAGTGCGGGCATGGCCTACGGTCCCCTCGGCGCGACGCACCATTCGATCGAAGATTTCGCCTGGACGCGCGCGATCGCCAACATGACTGTCGTCGCTCCGGCGGATCCTGTCGAGACGGACCAGGCTGTCCGTGCTGCCGCTGTCACGAAAGGCCCCATCTTCCTGCGTCTTAGCCGGATGGGCGTTCCTGTATTGTATGGAGCCGACTACACGTTCGAGTTTGGGAAGGCGAGCATGCTGCGAGATGGCGGCGACGTTACGCTAGTTGCCAATGGCGTCATGGTCGCGAGGGCACTTGAGGCCGCGGATTTCCTGCAGGCGCAGGGCATAGAGGCCCGCGTGCTGAATATGGCGACGGTACGGCCTATCGACCGCGAGGCCATCATATCTGCGGCCCGCGAAACGAACGCCATCGTGACGGCGGAAGAGCATACGACCTTCGGCGGGCTTGGAAGTGCCATAGCCGAAGTCGTAGTTCAAACGGTCCCGGTACCGATGCGCATTCTCGGCATTCCCGGCGTTTTCGCGCCCACGGGCGATCCGGAATGGCTGCTCGAGCACTTCGGGCTCACATCCAGGGGGATTGAACGGGCTGCTCTCGAGTTGCTAAAGCTTGTGCCCTCGTGAGCGCCGACCGACTCATACTGGCCGTCGACCAGGGCACCACGAATACGAAGGCGGTACTGGTCGATGCCGGCGGCTCCGTTCGCTATCGAGCATCACGACGCGTGCGTCCGACGTTTCCCCGGCCCGGTTGGGTGGAGCATGACCCGGATCTGATCTGGGCAAGCGTGCAGGAAGCGGTCGACGCGTGCTTGAAAGCGGCCGGCGATCCGCCGGTGGCGTGCATCGGTATATCCAATCAGCGGGAGTCCGCCCTGGTGTGGGATCGTCGCACGGGCCGGCCTGTCGGACCGCTCATCGTGTGGCAATGCCGACGGACCAGCGATTTTTGTGAGCAGCTCCGCAACCGCGGCGTCGAGCCTTTGGTCCGTGCTCGCAGCGGCCTGCCGATCGATGCGCTCTTTTCAGCGACGAAGATCCGATGGCTTCTCGACAACATTCCTGACGGGCGAGCTCGCGCGGAACGTGGCGAGCTATGCGCCGGAACGGTTGACAGCTGGCTGATCTGGAATCTTACCGGCGGCCTCGTTCATAGCTGCGATGTGAGCAATGCGTCGCGCACGCAGCTACTCCGTCTCGAATCCGCAACATGG
>CAZMXY010000114.1:0-12519 GCA_964570345.1 uncultured Rhodothermales bacterium
CATACAGCGAAAAGATAGGGGCCCGCATAAGTCTCAAAATAATAACGACTTACGGGGTCAGTCTAAGTACCCGGGTGAGAGTTCACGATGTTTAACAGGGGGTAGTGGAGGTTAGCCAGGGTTGCTTGTACTCGAGGGAAAAGGGGCCGATCGAGTATGTCCAGTACCCCTCGTATCGCGAGCAAACACTAATACTCACACTAACACAATCCCGGGCCCGCAAGGGGCGTCAGAAACCGATCTTCGTCCGCTGTTCGACGCGGTAAGTCACACCATCGCGATCGACGATCTTGGCCGGGTCGAAGGGCCGCTCCTTGGGCGCATTACTCGTGTGAAGGTCGAGCAGCTCATAGTCCTCTAGTTCTCCTGCCTCCCGCTGTTTCGTGACGTGCTGCTACCCCGAGCTCGAATATCACGAGCGGCAGTTCGTGAGCCGAGTACGTTCAGATCGATTCCAGGGTGGTAGCCACGTGGGCTTCTACGACATGCTCGGTCTTCTTGTCTATCGAGCGCCCTCACCAGGATGCGTCACCTCGAAGCGGTAGCGATTTGCCGTGACCGGCTTGTTGTTGTCGGGATATTGCCTCTCAGGCTCGGAGAAAGTGAGTGTTGTCATGGTGTGCCGCCTATGCCGCATTCTTGCGAGCCGTGAGCAGTAGCGGCACCGGGTTGCCCGACAGATCATCGCGAATAACCTGTGGGCCGCCTGGGTCGCTTACGATAGGGTAGAGCATCGAACGGCACAGCGCACGCTAACGGCCACTGGGCATAGGCTCCACCTTACTGACCCGTGCACTGCCGATAGCACTCGGCCGTGACCGTCAGGTGGTTGCGATGGGCAGCCCGCAGCCACTCCCCGTCGCGCTTCACCATGACGACGCTGTTGCGACCTCTACCGGTAAGGGCTGGATAGGGACCAACCCCGATAACTTCGTACCGGGCGTCTACGATCGCGACGTCGTTCGTGATGAAGCCGACAGTAATGTCCTCATAGGAGAGTTTCCGGCGAACACCCGGGGGAAGCGCCCTGGAGAAAGCCTCGCGGTAATGGCTGTGGATCTCTCCCGTCCCCGTGAGGACCCTCCCGGCAGCATTGATTCGCGTACCATTCGCGTCCACGTAGGATGCCAGAAAGTCTGCATCCCCGCGATTAAAGGCGTCGACATAACCCTGTATCTGAGCGCGAATCTGCGCTTCGTCCTGCTGAGATCCCTGCGCTGTTGCCGTTGTCGCGCATGCTGCAAGCGCGAAAATCACGAGAAGATATCTCATGGTTTTTATTCCGTTTTGTCGGGGCCGGTTAGGCTGACGTTTTGTCGAAAGAGGTATGTCGTCAGCGACGTAATCCGCGAATCTGCGATGGTGAATACCACGACGCCGCGCGAAGTCACCGACGCTCCCGTTGGTGTTTTTGCGGTGAGCTCTCCTTCGACAAAGACCTGGTTCTCGTTCGTCGCATGCCTCAGCACGCGTGCGGACATGTTGGTTAACTGCGTGAAAGGTCGAACGGCGTCTGCCAACTCGGAACGCCGCTGAGCGGTTCGCCCCGTCTCAGCATCTCGAAATGCGACGTCTTCGGCGAACAGCGCAAGGTATCCGTCGAGATCGAACGACCCTTGCTGGACGCTCAGCCATCTGTTCACGACGTCAGGTAAGCTGTCGGGAGAGCTCGCGGTCATCTCCGCTTGACTGCTGATTTCGCCGGCAACGGCCTCGCCTGCCGGTTCCGTGGACCCGATGCACCCAGTCGCGATCACGGGCGCCAGGCCCATTGTTGCCAGCAGCAGTGTTCGTACCATTTGTCGACTCCTTCCATTCGGGTGACCCGAGGTGTCTCGATTAAGACGTCGAAAGTCTCCGAACGACATGACGTGTCCTCCGTAACGGATGGTAGATGTGTTGCTCCGCGATCAGCGGGTCATGAGGAGCGCGTCCTTCCCGCTCTCCTCGAATCTAGCGCGTCGTCCTCGTCGGAAGTATTCTCAGAGCGTTGTCCCGGCTAATGCCGCGAAGTTCTTCCGCGCTGAAGCCACATTTCTTCAAAGCATCAACGGTATCGTGGATCGGCATGAACGGGAAATCGGATCCAAACACGATCTGCGACGGCCCGACGAGTTCTTTGAGCGCCTGCATTTGAATCCGATTGGCCGACAGTGCCGTGTCGTAGTAGAATCGCCTCAGATGATGGAGCTTCGAATCGGGCTCCGCCGTGGTCGGGAATTCCACATTTCGAGTACTCCCCTGCCCAAGAAATCGGCCGATTAAACCAAGGAGCGTACCGCCGCCGTGCGACCATACAAACTTGATGTTCGCATACCGCGTTGCCGCGCTCGTGCCAGGCGTCGTCACGGGTGGGCGATCTGTTCCATCATTGATCATGCTCCAGATGGCCCGACTCGTGTCCGTGTTCCACTCCACTGTGTGCGGAATGGTGTTCGGTAAAAGGTCATGGCAGCAAGGACCGTCCGTCGGGTGCGAGTAGATGATGGCGTGACGACGGTTGAGTTCGTCGAAGACAGGCTGAAACGCGGCGTCTCCAAGCCAGCGGTTGCCGTAGCTCGTAAGGAGACCGACTCCGTCCGCCCCGAGTGTATCGAAGGCATGCTCGATCTCATGGAGGCTGGCATCGACATCCGGGAGGGGAAGGAACGCGAAGAAGCCGAACCGGCCCCTGTAGTCGGATGCGACTCCGGCGGCGTATTCATTTGCCTCACGTGCGAAACCGATCGCCTCCTTCCGTATGGCGTCAGGATCATCGCCGAGCCGAGTCGGAAGGGAGAGAAACGCCGTTTCGACACCGGCTTCATCCATCTCCTCTATAGCCTTCGCCGGAGAGTAGTCCTGAATCGGACGATATCGGCCGTAGCGCTTCTTCGCCACGGGTGGAAAGAAATGATGGTGCAGATCGAATCGACCGGATTCGATTGGACCCCGGGTAAAGGCGCGACTGCCGAAGAGCGAAGTACCCGCTGCGAGAGTGATGAATCTGCGGATGGCTTCGCGTCGCGAAATATCAGTTGCGCCACTGGACTTGCGATGATCTCTGTCAACTATTGCATTCATATAGTTCATCGCCGTTACCATTCACGCCCCTTCCCCTCGGCCTTAACGGCCTTCGGGATCAGGTGCGCGTCGCAAGGCGGACCGTCAGATGAAACAGCGTTAGGGGCACAGGGCAGTTTGTGCTCTACCTTATCGATCATTGGTCGCCTCAAGCTGGAACGCGTAGCCAGGGATTCATCGGCTTACGTTTAGTTGCAGGCATGCATTCATCATCGCTCTTTTCGGGATGATCCTGCAGCTCTAATGCGCTCGGCGTCGATCCGGAGGATCTCGCCATCTGCGAACGACGAAACGAAAAGATCGCCGTTCGGACCGACGGTCATGGCGGCCGGCTGATTCAGGTGATCGATAACGGTCGCAACGGTATCCTCACCTAGGGCGATCAAGCTGCCGGAGTTCGGGATCGAAGAAGTTTGGACGCCTGAGCCGCCGGTAGTCTGTGTAGACGTGCTCGCTGTCAGGCGACCCAGTTGAAGAGCCAGGACGGTGCCGGTGCTCGGATACAGGAGAATGTCGGTAACGAGGGTCAAGCCGGTATGGTACACCGAAATGTTGCCTTCCATGTCCACCGCGTAGACGCCCGCCATGCCTTCGCTGTAGGGCAGGCCGCTCAGAATGCTCACAAGGAAGCGTTCCCCGGTGAAGACTATGCCCGTCGGAACAGCCTGAACGAAGGGGGAACCATTGTCCGACGCAAGCGGAATTGTCTCGAAAGCGGCAAACACCTTCACACTGCCGTCGCGCGAGCGGCGTCGAAGGATCGCGTTTGCCGCAGCGTCTACCACGTAGAGATCGCCGTCGGGTCCGATGGTGAAATCATAAGGATTGAATTCGGGGTAGCCCTCACCCATGAGAAAAGGGACGAAGTCGACGACGCGGGAGGTATCCACGCTGCCGATCGGCCCGCCGTCGGAAAGGCCTTCAGCCTCGACCGCCAGGAGGGAGCCCCAGTACATCAGGAGCAGCCGATCCTTGTGAAAGTGAAGCTGCTCCGCGCTCAGCGGCGAGGTGAAGAAAACGGCTGAACGGAGATCGGACAGGACGTGCTGCACCCTTCCGTCCGGCGTTACCACCGAAAGACGTCCGTCGTTCTTCCCCGTGCCCTGCTCCGCCACCCACAGCCTTCCCTGCCGGTCGAACTCCAGGCCGAGGGGGTGAACCAGCCCCTTCGCGTAGACCGACGGGCGCGCGGCGCCGTCGACGTCGATCCCTTGCGAGGTACTGCTGCAGCCTGCGAGTCCGCCGACCCAGAGAGCACCTCCGAGCACGACCAATGCCGCTCCCATCCTGATCACACGCCGGCGTCTGGCCTCACTCGATACGGTCCATCGTTTCATGGAAGGCCTCCTTTGTTAATTTGAGTGGTACACCGGACTGCCGATAAGCTTCAGGCGCCGAAGGCGGCCGGCAGCTTCATCGGCTTGTTAGAGCGCGTGTAGGCACGAAGAACGATGAGGGTAATTCAGCTCTCACTTCCGGCCCGCAGGTTGATGTAGCCATTGATGTCGATGTCCCGCTGCGTGGCGACATTCGTGCCCGGGAGCAGGTCTCCGTGTGACTTTGCGCTCAGATTGAACTCGCCGGAAGCTCCCGCAAACCGGCCGGTTCCCCCGGTTATACTACCTCCGCCCTTGGCTTCGCTATCGGGTGGAGGCGGCGACTCAAGTGTTCGCGACGCTCGAATGCTGAGATAGAGGACATCCCCGTCGCTGGCGGTGATGGCAAGCGATGCGACCAGCGTTGGCGGCGGGCCTCCAAAAGTGCAGGCCTCTGCATACATGGTTGCCGGACCGATGTGAGTACCGTCGAACGTCGCGTTCGAAGTGAGTTGAGAACGCACTTCGCCGAGACGCAACGATGGCTGTGTTGCTCTGAGCCGGTCGCACAGCTCAGCAGAGAACTCAGGGTTTGTAGCGGCGACGGGCTGATTGTTGTTGGTCGTTCCACTGATGTGGAGCCTCTGCGCGCCCGCCGGAATCTCCAAGGCTTCCGAAGGTTCTACAAGCAAATCCCGCTCAACGGAGTCGGCCGGCGGCCTGCCACCGCAGGCCCAGATGCCGAACATGGCGAGCCACCCGGCGACGGCAACATGTCTCGACAATGTCATGGTTCCCCCTGCTGCGGAAGCGTTCGAAAGTTGGTATTGGCCTGAAGTACCCGAAGTCCGCCTCGTCTACTCCGAACGCTCCTACCTACAGCGAAACTGTACACCGCCCCGCGCCGGCGGTAAACAGCCGCACGGGCCGCCCGGTCGCAGCCGCACGGGGAGACCAGCGGTGTAGCGCGCTCTAACTGCTTAGCGGCTGAGCTGCGGGCGAAGCCTGGCCCCTTCATCGCCATGTTATGTGGCTCATCGGCCCGAGTCCGCATCGATTGTGCTCCGAGGAATCCGCTGACGATGTGCGACCCTAAGCCAACGACCGTCCGTCTTCACGAGGACCACAGTATTCATCCCGTGGATTGGCGCCGCCTCGGGCCTGGGCGGTGGGCTCCTCAAGATGTAGCGAGTGTCCACGATGGCCACGCCTGGAGAGACGATCCGCACCGAGAAGATCTCGTATGAGAGACTCCGGACGATCCCCGCAGGAGGAGACTCGGCGAAGACACGAGTGTAGTGATCGAGGATGGCGTTACGACCTTGATAGATGTTGCCACGCGCGTCGATCCGGTCGCAATCAGCCCGGCACAGCGAGGCCAAAGCTCGGGCATCGAACTGGTTCCACGCTTCCAGATAGGCCTCGATGGCATCGACGACTTCCTGCTTCTCGGGTGACCACTGGTCCTGGGCGGAAGCGGGAATGGGCCTAAGCATGAGCGTCGCCGCGACGCACAGAATGACGCTCGGCGTGCCGAAGAACGTGCTCTTTGTCGCGTTCATTGCTCTCCTTCCAGCAAGCCACATAACGCCCCGGCAATAACCTGCGGGCGCCGAAGGCGACCGGCAGGTTCATTGCCCTGTTGTGCCGTTCTCTGGGCGACCTCACAGTGTTCGCAGATAGGCAATCAGAGCCTCCCGATCTTCCGCCGATAAGCTCAGACCAAACGGGTGCCCCACTACGGGACGTGCGCCGCCGTCCCGTCCGCTGAAGCCGGTCGGCACGTAGTCGTCGCGCAACCGATTTCGATCGAACCAGTCCTCAAGCGTCGCGACAGCGCCGCTGTGCTGAAGTGGTCCTCGATACCAGACGCCCTTCAGGGAAGGCACCTTGTAATAGCCAGTGCCCCGACGGGTGGTCATCGCGAGGCCGGGATCGGTGTTGACCCTACGTTCGGACACGTCGTAGCGTTCGTAGTGCTCCCGTGGCGGATTGAACCCGGGTACCGGCACCAACTGGTTGTTCGTGTACAGTGGCGGCGTGTGGCAACCGGCGCAGCCCTCGGCTTCGAACACCTCCTGGCCACGACGCGCGAGTTCGTCGAACGGATTCGGATTCGGTGGAGGCTCTAGCGAGTAGAGCCACAGGGCAAGGGCGTAGAGCTGCTCGTCACTGTACCGGTCCGCGGTTCCCGGCGCTCGCGATGCCCCCGGGGGCGGCCGCTCGCTCGTCCCGGTTACCGGCACGTAATCTCCGTACCGAGCCAGTACGTCCAGTGTCTGGTTCGCAGCGGCGTATCGCATGATGTCGCCGATTCCCCTGTGGACGACCAGCCCGGTCGCGTCCAAGTACTTCCGCTCCCGGATTCCGATGAGATCTGGTACACGCGCCGGCGTGTCGAACGAGGTCCCCTGGCGAACGATCACCCCGGGCGGAATCGCGGCACGAACTGCAGCCAGCTCCTCAAGCGGTAGCTGCCTCAGGCGTTGCGGGTCACGCATCGGATCCTCAATCCAGGGCGTCCCCGCCAGCAACGGTCCGAACGCGCGAAAGACCGGGGCTGGCGTGTCACCCTGTCGGATGCGCCACGCGACGACCCGTTCGAACGGGAAGTTGCCCTGCGCGCCTTCGATGACTGAGCCATCCGGCATCAGCCGTGTGTGGCAGCGCGCGCAGCTCAGATTCGTCACCTCGAGCTTACCCTTCTCGCGAATCACCCACTGGGCCCACGGAAAGATGCCGTCACTCGTGACGCCGAGCTGGTTCTCCTCGTACCAGGTCGGGTTCACCACGTCTTGCGGTCGCACAAGCTGGTCGTATGCGATCGGCGCTCGGAACACGTGTGCCCCGGCTTCGACCCAATCCTGCTGCGTTCGCAGCGCCGAGGCGTCGAAGGCGAGTTCGGGCTCCAGCAGCGCGAGGCTGTCCCGGTAGCCTGGAGGTTCGCGGTCCGGATGGTAGATAGGATACGTCTTCCAGATCACGCGCTCCGGCAGTGCGTAGTAGTACTCCTCAGAGACGTGTTGTGGGGAATACTCGGGTGTGGCAAGTGGCAACTCAAAGGTGGCCACTGCACCATCGGCCCAAGTACGTGGGATCTCCGGCGGCCTGGCATCGGGGACGCGACACGTCGTCAACACAGCGCATCCCGCGAGGATCAGTCCGACGTCGAAGCAACGCCAAGTGGTCTGTCTGTGCATTGTCGCTCCCTTCATCGCAGGTTCCTTCCGGACCAGCCGAGCAGCATCGACCGCGGCCAGCGTCCAGAACAACGTCGGTGCATCCCGTGGCGTTCGATCGGCATAACGTATCATTTAGCGGCAAAGGGCCGGGTGAATCATCATTCGGAAGCCCGTCAAACCGTCATCCAGCTGGACTCCCCAGCTGTCAAGAGCCATCGCGGCTACCTGGTAAGTGTCGACGGTAAAGATGAGGTCCATGAGCTGCCGCGTGTCGAATTGACGACTGAACGCCTTCCACGAAGGATTGCTGATGAACGCGTCGCCGGCGCGAAGGAGCGCCGTCTTGAAGACGTTGAAGAGTCGCCCAGCCCGTTCGTACGGTTCGAGATAGGCACGTTGCGCCGGCGTCCAGTCGTCTTTCTCCACGAGCAGCAGTCGCGGCGCTTCGAGCCGTTCCAATCTCGCGGCCTCGCCGCAGCGTCAGCGGATGCCAGTTTGTTCGGTCGCACTGAGCGACCATCCATTGCTAAAGAGTAAAGCGACATTCCGGCGCGCGAAGGCCCATCAGGGTGATGGGTTTTTCCGACGAAGAGAGCCGGCCGCCCGTCAACGACTTATATTTGCAGGAGGAAAGCCGCGACATGGAGACCATGACTGCATCCGAAGAAATCACCGCCCTGCTCGTCGAACTGGCCGAGGGAAGGACGGATGTGTGGGACGAGCTGATGGCGAGCGTCTATGACGAGCTGCGGCGACTCGCTCGAGGACGGCTTCGCTACGAGCGCCGGGGCCACACCTTCTCGACGACGGCTCTGGTCCACGAGGCGTATCTCAAGCTGGTCGACCTGGACCGCATCCAATGGGAGAACCGGGCGCAGTTCTTTGCCGTCGCGTCCACCGCGATGCGGCGTATTCTGATCGATCACGCAAGAGCGGCCAAGCGTCTCCGGCGGGGTGGCGGGCGGGAGACGATCTCTCTGGAAGAACGAGGCGACGATCGCGTGCCCGCCATGTCAAATCAGGACGCCGACGACTTGCTTGCCCTGGACGCAGCCCTTGAACGGCTCAGCGCGGTCCATGAGCGCCAGCAGCAGGTTGTGGAGCTGCGATTTTTCGGAGGCCTGACGCTTCAGGAGACCGCCGACGTCCTTGGCGTCGGACTCAACACGGTGAAGCGAGACTGGAGTACCGCCCGCGCCTGGTTGAACCGCGAGCTCGGCGCGGCCTGATCCATCCTGCATCCAGATCCCGACTCTCCATGGAAGCCTCGCGCTGGCAGCAGATCCACGATACATTCCAGAGGGCACTGGCCTGCTCGCACAGCGAACGCGCGGCGTTTCTGGACGAGATTTATGGGCGGGATGTCGAGCTGCACTGGGAGGTGACGTCCCTTCTGGCGACGGAGCCTACCGGCCGATTTGACGAACTCGCCGAGCGGTTTGGCGGATTGACGCCCGACTCGGCCGTGCCGGAACGCGTCGGATCCTACACCATTATGCGGGAGATCGGACAGGGCGGCATGAGCACCGTGTATCTGGCCGAACGCGCGGACGGAGCCTTCGAGCAGCGCGTGGCGCTGAAGCTGTGGAGCCCCGGATCGCAGCGCCGGGATCTGTATCGCCGGTTCCTCGCCGAAAGGCAGATCCTGGCACGTCTCCAGCACGAGCACATCGCCCGCCTGCTTGACGGAGGCATCGCCGATAACGGCGCGCCGTACTTCGTGATGGAATACGTCGACGGGGCCCCGATCACGGAGCACTGCAACACCGGCGATCTCGATGTGGATGCCCGACTCTCGCTGTTCTTGGACGTGTGCTCGGCAGTGCAGTACGCCCATCGCAATCTCGTCGTCCATCGCGACCTCAAGCCCTCGAATGTGCTCGTGACGCAGGAGGGCGTCGTGAAGCTGCTCGATTTCGGCATTGCCAAGCTGCTGGCCGAGACCGACTCGCTGCCGTTAACGCGAACGGGACTGAGCCTGATGACACCCGAGTACGCCGCTCCGGAGCAGGTTCGCGGCGAACCCGTAACGACCGCAACCGACGTTTACGGGCTGGGGCTCCTTCTTTATGAGCTGCTGACGGGTCGGCGCCCTTACACACTTTCGGGTCAGATGCTCTCCGACATGGAGCGCGTCATCTGTCAGGAGGATCCCGAAAAGCCCAGTATGGCAATCGCGGCCGGACGTCGGCCTGGAACGGTACGCCGGGACCGTATTCGCCGCCGTCTGGCCGGCGACTTGGACACGATCGTGCTGACGGCGATGCGGAAGGAACCTGAACGGCGATATCCCTCCACTGAAGCGCTGGGCGAAGACCTGCGTCGCCACCTCGACGGCCTTCCTGTGCGTGCGCGTCCTGACACGCTGGTCTATCGGGCCACGAAATTCGCCCGACGGCACCGCTTCGGCGTCGGCGCGACGGTCGTAGGCCTTGTGCTCGTTGGCGCTTTTGTGATCGCACTGTCGCAGCAGGCACGAGAGATCGCCGTTGAACGAGATCGCGCCGAGAATGCGGCTGCGTTCATGGTCGAGCTATTCGAGGATTTTGAGCCGGTTCAGGCGCAAGGCAGCACGGTGACAACGCGCGATCTGCTCGATCGTCGGGTGGCGCGGATCCGATCGAGTCTGAACGATCAGCCGCTCCTGCGCGCCCGGCTTCTGGACGCTCTCGGGCAAGTCTATCAGCTCCGCGGCCACTTTGCGGAGGCGGAATCCCTGCTGCGAGAAAGCCTCGCGCTCCGTCAGACGCTGCAGGGATCCGATCATCTGGATGTCGCCGCGAGTCTGTACCACCTCGGCGCGCTACTGAACGAGAAGGACACCCACGCGGAGGCCGAGTCGCTTCTCTACGAAGCATTGTCCGTCTACCGGCGAGAGTTGGATCGGGAGGATCCGCGAACGACGTACGTACTCGACGAGCTGGCCACCGTCCATCGCGCTCGCGGCGACCTGGACGGAGCAGAGGCCATGTATCGCGAGATGCTGCAAACCTACGGCTCCACTTCGGCGGCCGATATCGACCGGGCGATCGCGCTGCTCTTCCTGGGAAAGGTTCTGATGGAGAAGGGCAGCTACGTCGATGCCGAAGCTCCGCTTCGGGAATCTCTTGCCATCCGCCGGAGGCTGTTTGGCGAGGACCACCCCTCCGTCGCCAATTCACTGGACGGGTTGGGCGAGCTCATGCAGGCCAAAGGCGACCTTGTATCGGCAGAGCACATATACATTGATGCCCTCGCGATTCGGCGCCGGTTGTTCGAAGAAGGCCATCCGGATCTGGCGGCCAGTCTGGTCAACCTGGGGAGCGTCCTGCATCAGCAGCAACGGAACGCCGACGCCGAGCCATTCCTGCGCGAAGCGCTCGCCATCGCCCGACCCGCCTTCGGCGAGCAGCACATTCTCGTACTCGATGCTCTGACCTACCTGGGAGCCGTTCGCGCCGCCCGAAACGACCAGGTGGGCGCCGATTCGCAGCTCAGCGCGGCGCTCGACATCTGGCAGCGCCGCTGGCCTGGGGTTGCGAACTCCGCACGGGCACGGACGATGTACGAGCTGGGCCTCGTCCGCTTCGATCAGGGCGATACCAAAGCCGCCGACACGCTTCTCCGGCAGGCCTTGTCGATCCGCCGTGAAACACTCCCCGAAGGACATCCGGATATCGAAGAAAACCTGGTCAGCCTGAACCGGATTCGCGCCGCTCAGCGGGTCGTCCGCGAAGGGTCGAATAGGGGAGATGGGCGGTAACGCCACACATCGTTTGTTTCTAACACACGCACTAACAGAGCACTAAAAGCCCCTCTATCCTCTCGAGTAGAGGGCCTGCGTTGCGTACCCGGGGTGGGACTCGAACCCACAAGACCCGAAGGCCATCGGATTTTGAGTCCGACGCGTCTACCAGTTCCGCCACCCGGGCAAGTGATCCGGCCACAGAAAGTGCAGCAGCCGCCGTCCAAAGATCAACGTGCGATCTGCAACTTGCAACCTGCAACTCGCAGCTCGCAACCGGCAACCGATCCGCTGCTACAACGCGGCGGCGCGAGGCGTGATCCGGCTCGATTCATCGCGATCCTGCCGTTCCGCAGGCGTCTTGAACGGCCTGCCGGCAGAGGCGTTAGAGCCTGCGGTGAAGACGTTTGACGGGGCGCCGAGGGGCTTCCGCGTCCACGAGGTTTTAGGATCCTCCAGCGACGCGACGCGTGACGATCCTCTTCTTCTTATGTTTTCGTCGGAGCGGCTGCGGTGCCGCTGCACCACTTCTTTGATCCGGCGGAGCATGCATCGGAGGCCCGCGAAGCGAAACCCCCGGTAAAACGGAACCCGCCGGTACGACGGAACCCGCCGGTAAAACGGAACCCGCCGGCGAAGCGGTTCTCCAGACGATTCACACGCGTGCGCGACGCCGTCGGGCCGGATTTCGGCATCGCCGTCGACTTTCACGGTCGGATCCACAAGGGCACGGCCCGCGCAGCCCTCCACGCCGCCGAGGCGTTCGGGCCGATGTTCATCGAAGAGCCCGTTCTTCCGGGCCCCGAGGACGCGCTCGCCCGGATCGCGCAGCACGCCACCGCACCCATCGCTACCGGCGAGCGGCTCTACCACGGTGGGATTTCAAACACGTGCTGCCGTTCGTCGACAACATCCAGCCCGAAGTCAGCCACGCCGGCGGCATCTCCGAAGTCCGGCGCATCGCAACGCAGGCCGAAGCCTACGATGCGGCCGTCGCGCCGCACTGTCCGCTCGGCCCGATCGCCCTCGCCGCCGCGCTGCAGGTGGATTTCTGCTCCATCAACGCCTTCATCCAGGAGAGCAGCCTGGGCATCCACTACAACGAGGGCATCGAGCTCCGCGAGTACGTTTCTGATCCGGCCGTGTTCGATCTGGTGGATGGCCACTTCGCGCGTCCGCCGGCGCTCGGCCTCGGCATCGAGATCGACGATGCGCGCGTGGGCGAAATGGCGCA
>CAZMXY010000115.1:0-12464 GCA_964570345.1 uncultured Rhodothermales bacterium
GCAGCCGGGCCCTGCAGAACCTCGATGGGCTCCGCGCGCAACGTCTCATCGGAAGATCATGACGGTTGCGATATACCGGTTCACGTAGCAACCGGCCGAAGGTCACGGCCTCGAACGGCACATATGAATTTTTGATGAGCGGTCGTCGGGTGAGGGCGCCCACTTTAATGCGGCAGCTTCGGACGCAGCCATCCGTAGGTCCACGTTCCCAGAACGGCTGCACCGAGGGCGACCACCATCACGGTGACCCCGCCGCCGATCAGGGCGAAAATCGGGCCCGGGCAGGCGCCGAGCAGCGCCCATCCGAATCCGAACAGCGTCCCTCCGAGCCAGTATCGCGTGCCGCTTCCCCATTCCTTCGGCGCGAGGACGATGGACTGGCCGCCCACGGTCTTGACGTTCAGCCGTTTGATCACCTGAATCGACACGGCGGCGACGACCACGGCGGCACCGATGATGCCGTACATGTGGAAGCTCTGAAAGCGAAACATCTCCTGGATCCGAAACCACGAGACCACTTCGCTGCGGATCAGCACGATGCCGAAATAGATGCCGACCGTGAAATAGAGCAGCAGCCCCGCGCCCGGCTTCGTTTCGGCGGACTGACCCCCCTCGCCGTCGGCGACCATCCTGTTTTTCGGATCCGTAGAGACCTGTGCCATGAGTTCGGCTGCGTTAGAGAATGATCGGAAGGAGGAAATGCGTCGCGATGAGGCCGCCCACGAAGAATCCGATTACCGCGACGAGCGACGGAAGCTGAAGGTCGGCGAGTCCGGAGATGGCGTGGCCGGAGGTGCACCCGCCGGCGTAGCGAGATCCGAATCCTACCAGAAAGCCGCCCACCACGACGGCCATCAGGCCGGGGATCGACGTAAGCCCGCTCCAGCTGATCAGCCCCGCCGGTACGAGTCCGGTGAAGTCGGTAATGCCGATGGAGCGAAGATCCGCTCGGGTCGCCTCGGAGATGCCGATTTCGACGCCTTCGACCGGCACGAGCTGGACGGCGACGAATCCTCCGATCAGCGTGCCCAGCACGAAGGTCAGGTTCCACAACCCGGCCTTCTTCCAGTCGTACTTGAAAAATTCCACCCTCCCGGGAAAGGCCGCGGCGCAGAGATGGCGAAGATTGGAGGACACCCCGAACACTTTGCCGCCCAGCAGGAGCAGCATCGGTACGACGAGCCCGATCAGCGGCCCGGCGACGAACCAGGGCCAGGGTTGAGAGACGGTTTCCGGCATGTTTCGCTCGAATTCTGAGGGATCGCGTGCATGTGAGCGTGCGGTTATCGTACGATCGAATCAACCACGTGCTTCACATTCATACAACGCCGAGGCGTGAGAAAAGTCGCCGACCCTCGTCACCGGCTCACTCCTCGGCGGCATAGTCGTACGAAACGCGCACCGCGACGCGCCCGTCCTCGTCGGAATCGATGGCCGTGACCTTGTGGACGCGAACGCCGCTTTCGGCCACGAGCGGCTTGCGGTGAAAGGCCTCGACGATGGTCTCGACGCGCCTTCGCAGCACGTCGTCCGTCTCCGCGCCGCCCTCCCCTTCGACGAGGCTCATGTCGAGCTCGACCGGTCCCCCGTGTCTCCTCTCGTATTCGCGCACGACGTTCTCGATCTGTGTTTCGAGCTCTTCTCTCAGATGCGCCAGTGCAAAGGCTTCCCGATCTTTGTTGGCCGTCTCCATGTTCTTTCCTCGTTCGATGAATCGACTGCAGCGTCTCGTGTGCAATCCTCGCGGCCGGATCCGTGTTTCGATCTGCAATGCCACTTGCTTGTAAGGAATTAGACAGGGATCGGCAGGCGCTCGTCCAAGTCGTTCGTCCGATCTGCAGCCCTCGTCGTACGTCCGCACGCTGTAGAAAACGTCGCGAGACGTCGCGCCCGGCGCATCTTTTGACCACGAGGAACGTAGGGTTTCAGCCGAGGTTGTAGCGCCGTCGTATGCCGGCAGCGAGTGCCGGCCGCCTTCACCGGTACTCTTCCCACCGTTGTCATAGCCACCCACCGTTTTCACAGCCACCCCGAGCACAGGCTCGCACCCGACATGGGCGACTCGCGTTCATCGTCCCCACCCCTCGTCGACTCCGGAGCCGATCCGGAACAGAACGGATCGATCCACGATCCCGACGCCGCCCTGGTCGAGCGCATGACGGAACGTATCAAGGCCGTGGCTGAGGCCGCGACCGGACTCATTCGCGCCGACACGTATGAAGCGCTGCGCGACGTGCTCGAGCACGCGTGTCGCCGTATGATGTCGTTCGATACGTTCTTTTTGCTCGCCTACGATGCTAAAACGCACACTTTCCGGGGCGTCGGAGGCTACGACGCGGGCGTGTACACGCATCCCAGCGTGACGCCGGCCGCCGGCACACCGGCCGAACGCGTCGTGCGCGAGCGCGAATCGCTGCTGATCGGCAGCGCCGACGACCCCCGCGGCCGGGGAGCCATCCCGGCCGGAACGGGGCGCCGGTCCGAGTCCTCGATCCGGACTCCCGTCATATCCGACGACGAAGTGCTGGGCATCTTGTCGTTACAGAGTTACGCGCCGGACGCCTACACGTCCGACGATGTCGAACTGCTCGAGATCGTCGCCTCGCTCGCAGCGACGGCGTGGCGCCACCTGCGACTGCTCGAAGAGCGACGGGCGATCGACCTGGCGTGCATGCTGTCGGAAACCCGGTTTCGGACCATGTTCGAGCAGTTTCCGCTCAGCGTGCAGATCTTCGACCCGACAGGCCGCACCCTCGCCGTGAACCGGGCGTGGGAGAAGCTCTTCAACATGACGATCGGCGACGTGCAGAATTTCAATCCGCTGCACGATCCACAGCTCGAGGCCATCCGGCCCTACCTGCAGCGAGGTTTCGGCGGCGAAGCGGTAACCATACCGCCTCATCCCTTCGCTCTGGATCGAGTCACGGACACGTCCGATGCGGACGACCGGATATGGCTCGAAGTGACCGTCTGGCCGGTCCAGGCCGGGGACGGGGAGCTCCAAGAAGTCATCGTCGTTCACCAGAACGTCACGGATCGCCGCGAAGCGGAGATTGCACTCAAGCAGGCCCGGGCCGAGCTCGAACGGCGGGTGGAAGAGCGCACCGCCGAGCTCGAGAAGCGAACGGAGGAGCTCGTCCAGGCCGAACAGCGGTTCAGGGCGATCGTCGAGGCCAGCCCGACGCCGCTGCTTCTGAGCTCCGTCGCCGACGGCACCATTCTCTATGCGAACGACCGTCTCGAACTCCTGATCGGCGCCGAGCCCGGCAGCATGGTCGGGCAGAAAACGCCGAACTTTTACTTCGATCCGAGCGATCGCCCTCGTGTGATCGAGCGCGTGCGGACGCAGGGGTCCGTTCGCGACTTCGAGCTGCGGATCAAGAAAACCGACGGTACGCCGCGGTGGATCTCGCTCTCGACCCAACCCCTCATCTTCGACGGTGAGGCGGCGGTGGCATCCTCCCTTCTCGACATCACCGAACGCAAGCAGACGGAGGAGGCGCTGCGTGCAAGCGAGGAGAGCTATCGCAATCTCTTTGACAATCTCACTGAGCTCGTCTACGTACAAGACCTGAAGGGCCGCTTTCTCAACGTAAACGAGGCGGTCGTCCGGGCGTACGGCTATACTCGGGAGGAGCTGATCGGTCAGGAGCCCGGCATCCTGGCCGAGCCGGGACTGGTTGACCTCGAGGAAACGCGGCGCCGGTTCGGGCTGGCCGTCTCGGGCGAATCGCAGCGGTTCGATTGGTGGGGCCGACGCAAGGACGGGTCCGTCTTCCCGAAAGAAGTCGTACTGACGCCCGCGAGGTACTTCGGACAGGACGTGGTAATCGCGGTCGGCCGCGACATCTCCGATCGAGTCGCCGCCGAAACGGCGCTGCGCCAGAGCGAGGAGCATTTCCGCCGCCTGATCGAAAACGCATCCGACCTCATATCGATTCTGGATCCGGAGGGCGTGATCCGCTACCAGAGCCCGGCCGTCACACGCATGCTCGGCTACGATCCGGACGAGATGATCGGCAAAAACGCATTCGATTTCCTGCCGCCTGAGGAAGTCGCGTTCACGCTCGAGCGGCTGCGTTACGTCGTCAAGCATCCCGGCGAAAGCGTTTCGGCGGAGTTCCAGTTTCGGCATCAAGACGGATCGTACCGCTTCTTCGAGGCCACCGGACGTACCCTTCGACCGGACGACCCGGGAGCCGGCATCATCGTCAACTCCCGCGACGTGACCGACCGCGTCGAATCCGAACGCAAGCTTCGCATGCAGAAAACGCTGCTCGAGGCCCAGGGGGAAGCGTCGATCGATGCGATACTGGTCGTCTCCGACGACGGGACCATCCTCTCGTACAATCGACGCTTCGTCGAGATGTGGGACATTCCGGACGTGGTCGTCGAATCGGGGTCCGACGACGCCGCTCTCAATGCCGTGCTGAACCAGATCGAAGATCCGGACGCCTTCATCGACCGCGTTGCCTACCTCTATGCGAACCCGGACGTGGAAGCGCGCGACGAGATCCTCCTGCGAGACGGCCGGGTATTCGACCGTTACAGCGCACCGATCGTCAGCAGCGAGGGCGAATACTACGGACGGATCTGGTTCTTCCGCGACATAACGGCCCAGAAACGCCATGCCGAGGAACTCGAACACGCCCGATACGAGGCGGAGATGGCGAAGGTACAGGCCGAAGCCGCAAGCCGTGCGAAAAGCCAGTTCCTCGCGAACATGAGTCACGAGCTGCGTACGCCGCTCAACGCGATCATCGGCTACGCCGAGATGCTTGTTGAGGAAGCGGAAGACGTCGGTCAACCGGACTTCATTCCCGACCTCACGAAAATTCAGTCAGCCGGGCGGCACCTGCATGCGCTGATCAACGACGTGTTGGATCTGTCCAAGATTGAGGCGGGCCGGATGGAGGTTCACCTCGAGGACGTCGACGTGGCGCTGCTCGTCGAAAACGTTCGGAGCACCATGCAGACCGTCGTCGAGGAGAAGAACAACACGTTTGTCGTGGAACAGCCGGGCGATCTCGGTAGGGCACGCTCGGATCCGATGAAAATGCGGCAGATGCTCTTCAATCTCCTTTCGAACGCCGCGAAGTTTACCGAAAACGGTACCGTGACGTTGGTCGCGGAGCGCACATCGGGCTTCCTGGTCTTCCATGTGTGCGACACGGGCATCGGGATGACGACGGAGCAGATGTCACGCCTCTTCCAGCCGTTCATGCAGGCCGATACGTCGACGACGAGGCGATATGGAGGGACGGGGCTGGGGCTGACCATCACGCGCCGCTTCGCGGAATTGCTCGGCGGCACCGTCGAAGTCGAGAGCGAGCCCGATCACGGGACGACGTTCACGATCCGGCTGCCGCTGGAACCGGACGACCTGCCGCGGCGCGCGTTCGCGCCCTCCCTCTGAACGGAAGCCGGGCCGTCATGTTCACGCGCTTACGACCCAGCCCGTAATATGCCAACCCGCCCGTAATCTGCCACTCCGCCTACTCGCGTGAAGACGATTCTTCTGATCGAAGACAACGAAATGAGTCGCGACATGCTCTCCCGACGGCTGCGACGTCGAGGCTACGCCGTCGTGACGGCCAATGACGGTGAAGAGGGCGTGCGCCTGGCGCTTGAACGTCGTCCAGATCTCATTCTGATGGATCTCGAGCTGCCCGTGCTCGACGGATGGGACGCCAGCCGACGACTCAAGCAGGACGAGGCGACCCGCGGCATTCCGCTCATCGCGTTGACCGCACACGCGATGGCGGGAGACGAAGTGCGCGCCCGCGAGGTCGGATGCGACGACTTCGACACCAAACCGGTCGACCTGCCGCGCCTGCTCTCCAAAATGGAAGCCCTGCTCTGATGCCGACATGCTCTCGGGAAATCACACGATGCACGTGACGGCGCTCGAAGAGGCCGGTCGCATCCTCGTCGTCGACGACAACGAGTCGAATCGCGACGTGCTTTCGCGTCGACTGCGCCGCAGCGGCTACGTCGTCGACGTGGCCATCAACGGCCGGCAGGCACTCGACGTGATCCGCCAGGGCGACTTCGACCTCATCCTACTCGACATCATGATGCCGGAGCTGAACGGCTACGAGGTCCTGGAGCACCTCAAGTCGGACGAAGCCCTCCGCCACGTGCCCGTCGTCATGATCTCGGCAGTCGACGACATCGACAGCGTCGTTCGATGTATCGAGATGGGCGCCGACGACTACCTTCCAAAGCCGTTCAATCCGACGTTGCTGAAGGCACGCGTGCAGGCCGGCCTGACGAGGAAGCGACTGCACGACAGCGAACGCATCTACGCCCGCAGCCTCGAAAGGGAGCTCGAGATCGGCAGGCAGATACAGGTGGGCTTCCTTCCGTCCGCACTCCCCCAACCGGATGGGTGGGACATCGCGGCTCGCTTTCAGCCGGCGCAGCAAGTCGCCGGGGATTTTTATGACGCGTTCGAGATCGGGGACGATCGGGTCGGATTGGTGATCGCGGACGTGTGCGGCAAAGGCGTGGGAGCCGCACTGTTCATGGCGCTCTTCCGAAGCTTAATTCGCGCCTTCAGCGAGCGGGCGGGACGTGCGCCCCACTCGACTGGAGAGGACATATTGGTCGAGGCTGTCGCGGCCACGAACGGTTATGTCCGAACCGTCCACAAAAACGCCCATACGTTCGCCTCGGTGTTCTTCGCCATCCTCGAGCCCCGGACCGGACGTCTGCATTACGTGAACGCCGGACACCTTCCACCTATCGTCGTCGACGCGACCGGTGCGACGCGGCGGCTCGACCGATCGGGACCTGCAGTCGGACTGGCGTCGGAGGCAGTGTACAAGGCGCATCAATCCGTTCTGGTCGAGGGCGACGTCCTCGTCGGATTCACCGACGGCGTCATCGAGGCCCGTGACGTCGCCAGAGATTTTTACACGGAGGAACGGCTCGTCTCTCTCCTTTCGCAGCCCGCCGCGTCGGCTTCGGAGGTGCTCGATCGGATCGAAGAATCCGTGCGGGACTTTTCGCGCGAATCCGTTCCGTCCGACGACCTCACGCTCCTCGCCGTGCAACGCCTATAAGACGACGTGCCATCCGGGCGGGCGGGTTTACGCCTCCATCTCAGGCCGATTTCCGTGTCAAAACGGTGGTGAAGGCTGGACATCCTCTCCGCCAACGGCGATACTGCTAGTGCGCGCCTGTTCACGTCATGCCGTTTTTCCGGAGGACCCCGAATTCATGTACCCTCGCATCCTTCGCCTCGCCCTCTACGTCCTGATCCCGCTCATTCTCGTCGTCATTTCCACGAGCCTGATCCTGGAGTGGCTCTGGATGGACAATCTGGGGTATGCCGGGATCTTCTGGACGTTGAAAGGGGCGAAGGCCTCCCTTCTCCTGGCGGCGTTCGTAGTCAGCGCGGTTTTCCTCGTCGTCAATCTCCGCCTTCTCGCGGACAGGCTCCGATCGGCGACGTTTATCGGCACGCCGTTCGAGAGCCTGAACCTCGACCTGGCGAGAATCGATCACCATCGGCGTCTCAAACGCTTCCTGACGGCGGCCGGGCTTCTGCTGGCCTTCTTTTTCGCCCTCAGCTTTTCGGTGCGCTGGGATGACTCGCTTCGCTTTCTCTGGCAGCTTCCGTACGGCGAAACGGATCCGATCTTCGACCGAGACGTCGGCTTTTATCTGTTTCGACTCCCATTCTGGGAGTTGATCCAGACGTCGCTCACGGTCCTGGCCTTTCTTACGCTCGTCATCTTGATCGTACTCTACTCCTTCGGAGGACTGATGCGTCTGGACGGCCGCGAGGGACTCGTCGCGCATCCTCTCGTGATGAACCAGGTGAAGACGAACGCCATGATCTGGTTGTTGCTGCTGGCCTGGGGACTCTTTCTCGATCGATATCAGCTACTGTTTCGACGCGACGGCCTCGTCTTCGGAGCCGGGTACACGGACGTTCACGTCGAGCTTCCGGCAATCTGGATCACGTTGGCGCTGGTGACGGGGTTGGCCGTGCTGATCGGCGTGAGCCGGTGGATGCGGATACGAAGGCTGCTGGGCTTCACCGCCGTGGCCACGGTGGTCGTCTGGGTCGGCGGGCTCCTCCTGCTTCCGGCCGTGATTCAGCAGTTCAGCGTCGAGCCGAACGAACTCGAGCTCGAAAGGCCGTTTCTGGAGCACAACATCCGCATGACGCGCATGGCCTACGGTCTGGACGCCGTCCGGGAAGTCGAATACGAGGCCGACGACACACTGACCATTACGGACATCCGCAACAACCAGGACGCGGTCGACAACATTCGGCTGTGGGATCCGCGGCTGCTGATCCAGACCTACAAGCAGCTACAGGAAATTCGATCCTACTACGAATTCTACAACGTGGACAACGACCGATACGTGGTCGACGGTGAAGTCACGCAAATGATGCTATCGGCCCGCGAGATCGCACCGAGCTTGCCCGGCCAGTCGAACACGTGGGTCAATCGTCATCTCCAATTCACCCACGGATACGGCCTGGCCATGAGTCGCGTCGCCGAGATCGACAACGAGGGCCAGCCCGTACTCGTCATTCGCGACCTGCCGCCGATCTATGAGAGCCCCGAGCTGGCGGTGAACAACCCGGCCATTTACTTCGGCGAATCGAGCGCCGGATATTACATCGTCAACACGACGGCTCCCGAGCTGGACTATCCCGCCGGCGACGAGAACGTCTACACGAGCTATGAGGGATCCGGCGGCATCCCGTTCAGCAGCTGGTGGCGTCGACTGCTCTTTGCGTGGGAGCTCAGCGACATAAACATCCTGCTGTCCGATTACATCCGACCCGAAAGCCGCCTGCAAATCTGGCGAGGCGTCCAGGATCGCATCCGGCGCATCGCGCCGTTCCTGCGACTGGACGGCGACCCGTATCTCGTGCTGGATCGCGGAAATCTGCACTGGATTCAAGATGCGTACACGACGTCGGCCGGGTTTCCGTATTCGCAGCCGTTCGGCAGCTTCAATTACATCCGGAATTCGGTGAAGATCGTCGTCGACGCGTACGAGGGGACCGTCGATTTTTACGCCGTCGACGAAGTCGACCCGGTGCTTCAGGTCTATCGCGCCATATTTCCGGCCGTATTCAAGTCGCTGGACGAGCTGCCGGATGGGCTCGACCGCCAGTTCCGTTATCCGCAGGACCTCTTCGAGGTGCAGATCCAGCTGTACAATCGATACCACATGACGCGCCCGCAGGTCTTCTACAACAACGAAGATTTGTGGACGCGGCCGATCGAAAAGTACGGCGGACAGCAGCGCCTGATGGAACCTTATTACGTGCTCGCTCGACTGCCGGACGAGGACCGCCTCGCCTTCATGCTCATCACCCCCCTGACGCCGGAGAATCGCGACAACATGATCTCGTGGATGGCGGCGAAGTCCGACCCCGAGGATTACGGTGAGCTCGTCGTCTACAAATTGCCGAAGCAGCGCCTGATTTTCGGTCCGGCGCAGATCGAAGCGCGGATCGATCAGGACACGGAGATTTCGACACAGGTCGCCCTGTGGGATCAGCGAGGCTCTCGCGTAATCCGCGGCAACTTGATGGTCATTCCGATCGAGCGTTCGTTCTTGTACGTCGAACCGGTGTTCCTGCTGGCCGAGGGCGTCGACATCCCGCAGCTGCAGCGGGTGATCGTGGCCATCGGGAACAAGATCGCCATGCAGCCTTCGATGGACGAAGCGCTCTTCGAGCTGTTCGGCGACGTCGCCGCGCCGGTTTTCGCGGACGTCGTGCGGCCGCGAGGGGGCGTCGACGGGGCGGCCGCCGGCGCGGCCGCGGTCGACTCGCTGATTCGACAGGCCACGAGCCGCGAGATGGACGAGATTCGCTCGGTATGGCAGGACGTCCGCCGCGCTTTTGAGGCGGGGAACTGGGGCCGCTACGGCGAGCTGATGAGCCGCCTGGAGACCCTGATCGAGGAATAGCCGAATCGCGTCGGCCGATCGGGACGGCGAGGCCGGCGAACGCACGCCATCGCTCCGCGGCGGCCGCGGCGAAGGGAGCGTTTCCTTTTTTCCATCTCCGGGTCATATCGACCCTTTCTCGCCGCGTCGGCGCGGCCGGGTAGCAGCCGTCAAACCACGCCGTATCGAGCGAAAGCGCGCGAAACGGCCCAGCCTTTAGCTCGATTCGCGATTTCGTACGGGCGCATGGCACGTTTTTCTCGCCCGTGTTCGGCTTCGCGTCACCACCGCCAGGGGCACGGCCGCCATCCCGGTCGCCGCGTCCCTCCATTCGTCCTATCATCAGATCAGGTTTTCGAAATGGACACGGCGGGAATTCGATCGCTCTATGCGTATTTCGTAGTCGTTCCGTGCACGCTCTTTCTGTGCACGGTCGTTCTGTGTCTGGCAGCCGCAGTTTCGCCCGTTCGGGCTCAAGGCGTCGAGCTGGCCTTCGCCAACTTCGGACAGGCCGACGAGATCTGCACCCCCGTCGACACGGGCGGCTTTTCGTGCGTCGACGTTATCGGCGAGAGTCTTCGCACCTCCGCCGTCGTCGCGGCGCGGTTCGACGGGGACGACTACCTCGATCTCGTCTTCAGCATCGACTGGGAACCCAACCGCATCTGTATGGGCTCGTCCGACGGCTCGTTCACGTGCTCGAGCGTCAGCGAGGACGCGTATTCGAGCCGCGACGTGACGGTCGCGGACTTCAATGCAGACGGTTGGATGGACGTCGTCTTTGCCAACCTCAGTCAGCGCAATCGGATATGCCTCGGTGGCGGCGCGGGCAGCTTCTCCTGCAGCGATCTCAGCACGCACGCGCAGAGCAGCGCCGGCATCGTTGCAACCGACGTCAACGGCGACGGATTGCCGGACGTCGCCGTGAACAACTTCGGTCAAGACGACCTCGTTTGCCTCAACGACGGCGCAGGCGGCTTCACCTGCGTCAATCCGGGCACGCCGGTGCGCAAGGGCCAGCGCATCGCCGCGGCCGACCTCGATCGCGACGGCCACGTGGACCTGGTGATGGCCAATCAGGATCAGCCGAATAGTGCGTGTTTTGGAGATGGTACGGGGTCTTTCGTCTGCACGGACGTGGATGCGTCATCCGATCCTACCTTCGGAGTCGTCGCTGCCGATCTCAACGGCGACGACGCGATCGATCTCGCCTTCGGAAATGCCGGCCGGCCGGACACGATCTGTATGAATGACGGTCACGGCGGCTTCACCTGCTCGCTCGTCGACGACGCCGTGCTGTTCACGTTAGGCGTCGCGGCCGCGGACGTAAACGCCGACGATCGGCCCGATCTCGTCTTCGCCGTACGCGACGGCCGCAATCGCGTGTGTCACGGAGACGGAAGCGGCGCGTTCGCCTGCGAAGACGTCGGACCGGGAACGGAGAGCACCGTCGCCGTCGCCGCCGTCGTGCATGCGAGTGATAACGATGCGCCGGACAACGTCGTCGTTCTCGACTCGGATGGCGACGGCGTGGAAGATGCAATCGACGAGTGTCCCGGCACGATCATCCCCGAGTCGGTACCGACGAGTCGTCTGCTGCCGAATCACTTCGCGCTCGTCGACGGCGACGCCGTCTTCGACACGTATTCCTTCGGACGTGCCCCTCGCGTTAGCGGCGGCATGACGACGGCCGACACCCACGGCTGTTCGTGCCGGCAAATTATCGAAGCCACCGGCGCGGGCAAAGGCCACCTGAAGTTCGGGTGCACGCTGGGGATGTTACACTACTGGAAGTCGGCTGTTCGATCGGCCGCCGATCATGAGGCGTCGGAAGACGGCCCCCAGGCCGATGACGACGGGGCGGAACACAACCTGGAGCACGCCACCGTCTCCGGCAGCAACTATCCGAATCCGTTCAATCCGTCGACGACCATCCGCGTCGAGCTCGACGACGCCGGTCCGCTCTCGGTTGTCGTCTACGACGCCATGGGGCGGGAAATCAAGGTCCTCGCCGACGGCTTCTACGACGCGGGCGTTTACGAAATGACCTTCCGTGCCGACCATCTGCCGAGCGGTCTCTACCTGTATAGGCTGGAGACCTCCCGCACGGTCGTTCAACGGACGATGACGCTCTTGAAATGACGGACGCTCCCGACATCCGGACGCCGACGAGGCATCCGGACGTCATCCAGCCCGTCGGTTTTTCCTGATCGACCGATCCAGGCTCGCGGGACCGGGCCCGTTGGCCGCCAGGAAAAGGAAAATGAGCGCGAACAGGAGCGGGAGCTCGCCCTGGTTTTGAATGGGAAATCCGCCCTGCGGAGCGTGCGCCATGAAAAAGGCGGCCAGCATCTCGATCACGAGGAGAACGGCCACGGGTCGTGTCAAGAGTCCCAGCACGATCAGAAGACCGCCGAACACCTCGAGAACGCCGGCGAGGCCCATCAAGGAGAAGAGTTCAGCAGTCCCTCCCGGCTCACCGCCGAAGCCCCCGAGCCATCCGAATAGCTTCTGCACGCCGTGCTGCATGAACA
>CAZMXY010000116.1:0-3980 GCA_964570345.1 uncultured Rhodothermales bacterium
CACCGTGAGGTACCTCCTATTTGATGACCGGGGCCGTCGGGAGACGTGCACTCTATTTAAGCAAAAGGTAAACTACCCGTAGGGGACGGTCTACCACGGATTTGGCTATTTATTGCACTATATTGAGTAGCGTGCACATTCACGCTCCAGCCAGGTGCATTATTGTACACATTCGACCCTCGCAACACACGTTTGCATAGGTCGGTCTGCTTAGAGGCGACGTAAGCCTCTCGTCCTTGCCAAGACGATCCTTCGCTGCTCCCTTGAGCATCTAAAAACGGCCGGCTGCGATTCGTTTCGGCGGGTCGCAGCGAGCCGGCAACTCTTCGACGGGTGGCCGATCGGGTCTCGCAGATGAGCGCGCCATGGCCGATCGCGTGTTCGGCGTCTTCAGCCGTGCTCGTGGAGCATCTGTGGCCTGTTCAGGCATACGAGCCGATACGTCCTCCTCGTCTGTATGATATACCAGCCCTTCGCGTTTGTAGAAAGGAGAAGAGGCAGCTGTCGATCAGGATGGCTGAATATGTACAATAATGCGCTCGACGGGCGTGTGTAGATTCACACTGTTCAATTTAGTGCATTAAATGGCCAAATCCGTGGTAGACCCTTCCGGAATGGTCGTTTACCTTCTTAACCAAACCTTCTCGTAGGTAAGCGCTTCGAGCCACGGCACTACGATTGTGTTAACATGCCCCGATCCCTCCCTGCCTATCGTCACAGCGATACTTCTCGCATTCGCAGGGTGTGATGGCGAGCGACCGGAGTCACGCGCCAACGAATCCGCTCGCACCGGCGGCGACTCGAGAATCAACGTTTGGTATGGGCTGGATCAGCGCGTCGGACATCTGGGACGTGCTCAGAGTGAATTCAACGTAATGGGTGCCGTCTCGCACTCCGGCGCGATCGCCGCGATGTACTACCGACTGAACGGTGGTGAAGCGGAGACCCTGTCTATAGGCAACGATCAAAACCGGAGGCTAGTGGGCGAGGGCGATTTCAACGCCGATGTCCCGATTGGTTCGCTTAAGCCGGGTCGCAACGTTGTGGAGCTTGTGGCGGTGGACACTTCGGAAACAGAGAGCTCTGTTGAGGTGACCGTCTCATTAGAAGAAGGTAGCTATCCGCTGCCTGTACACATCGACTGGAGCGAGGTGGAAAACCTGCAGGATGTTGGGCAGGTCGTCGACGGCAAATGGGGGATCACCGAAGATGGATTGAGAACGCTCGAGCCCGGCTATGATCGAATATTCTTAATTGGAGACACAACGTGGCAGGATTATGAAGTAACGGTTCCCGTAACCATCCACTGGGTCGAAGGCCGCCCAAGACCGGGGGTCGGAATTTTGATGCGTTTCACCGGACATATTGTAGGTGGACATCGAAATTTCCCGCCTTCGCAGCCAAAATGGGGATACCAGCCGTTTGGTGGAATCGGGTGGTTGCGATGGATGGATGGTGGAGATAGCCCTCCGCCGCAGCGACAGTTTTTCCGCGGGGATCAGGACGAGATGGAGAATTTCGGTACGGCGGATATCACCCTCGGGAAAATCTACTGGATGAAAATGCGCTCAGAGACGCTTCCTGATACTGAGGAAAGTCACGGCGTAACCCGTTACAAATGGAAAATGTGGGAGGGTACGGACTCCGAGCCGGCGGACTGGGATTGGGAGACGACCCAGACAAGCAAACACGCCTTGCGACGGGGCGGGGCGGTGTTACTGGCTCATAGAGCGGACGCAACATTTGGTAACGTGTCGATCGAGGAAGTAGCCCGGTAGCTTCCGCACCAATCACGACAGTGAGATGGCGAATCAGGTCGCTTCAACGGCCGGCGTATCAGCGAATCCCGGACTCATCTGCCCTATGTCGCTACAGTCACTCTTTAGACTCTATCATCCCCCGTTCGTAATAGCCCTCTTGTTTTTAGTTGCGACGGGCTGCGCATTCGGCCAAACCGCGGAATATGGTTCTCCAGATTCAGGTTCGCCTGTCGAATGGCGGTACCTGTCGAGCGAGAACACAGATATCCCTCCGCCTGATGTTGGCGAACAGGTCGCGACGCTCATTTTCGACGTGGATGATGACGGCTCCAACGATATAGTCATCGCGGGATGGGGTAAGCCTTCAATGATCTGGTTCCGATCTCATTCTGACGGGTGGGATCGTTACCTCATCGATGCGGGCGTTGAATACATCGAAGCAGGCGGTGCATTTGCCGACGTCGATGGCGACGGCGATCTCGATGTCGTTCAGGGAGGTGATTGGCGAACTCTGAAAGAGGTATGGTGGTGGGAGAATCCCGCTCCCGAGTTCGATCCCGATCGGCCATGGACTCGCCGCCTCGTCAAGAACAGCGATCGGGGAGGGACCGGGCACCACGACCAGATCTTCGGCGACTTTGACGGCGACGGCCGTCTCGAATTGGCCTTCTGGAATAACTTCGCCTTCAAGCTGTTCGTTGCGGAGATTCCCGATGATCTCGATACGGAAGACGAGTGGCCCTTGACGCTCGTCCACGCTTTCGACTCGACGGCCGAAGGAAAGTATGAGGGACTCGCTCGCGGCGACGTCGACGGTGACGGCGTCGATGATATTATTGGCGGCGGGCACTGGTTCCGATTCGAAGGGGACGGCCGGTACTCTGCCCATCCGATCGACGCATCCTACTACACGTCCCGCTCGGCCGTCGGAGATTTGATCACCGGAGGACGTCCGGAGATCGTTCTGTCTTCAGGCGATCGGGTTAATTCGCTGAACTGGTACGAGTGGGATGGTGAAGCATGGGTCAAGCATACCCTCGTCGATAGCGTAGTGCGCGGACATACGCTTGAACTCGGTGATATCAACGGCGACGGGCACTTGGACATATTTTGCGCGGAAATGTGTCAGTGGGGCAGCGGAAGTAATCCGGATTGCAGAATGTGGATCTTCTATGGGGACGGGCGGGGGAACTTTCGCGAGACGCTCGTCGCAACGGGCATCGGCAACCACGAGTCCAAACTGGGTGATGTGGACGGTGACGGCGACCTCGATATCGTTAGCAAGCCGTTCATGCTGGGCATCCCTCGTCTCGACATCTGGATCAATGAGGGTACCCGAGACGATGGATCCGAGTAGATTTGCTCGCTCGCCATCTCGCGCGACCGTTTCCGACCCACGACCACGAAAGACGTGATGCAGAGATATTCTCCGGCCCCACTCGCGATCCCATTGCTGGTTGTGGCGTGGTACGCCGTTTCAGATACCGCACCCCAGACGCCTGCGCGATCCACACCCCTCTTCTTATCCCACAAGATCGATGGCCCTAGCGAACGGTGGTACGGACCGTTCTCGGAAGGATCAGCTGTGTTCGATGTCAACAATGACGGAATACTAGACATCGTAGCCGGTCCAAACTGGTATCAGGGACCTTCCTTCATCAAGCATCCGCTTCGAGAGATTCGTACCGAGGGTGAGTTCGTCAGCAATTCCGGCGATCATCCGGTGGACGTTACCGGTGACGGATGGGTGGACATCATCTCAAATGGATGGTTCGGCGACCAGAATATTTACTGGTATGAGAATCCGAAAGAAACAGGCGTCCTATGGAAGCAGCACAAAATTGCCGATGCAACGAACACGGAGTTTCTCATTCTCGATGATATCGACGGCGATGGTGATCTGGACATACTTCCCAGTATTTGGGGGGAGCACACGGTGTTTTGGGTGGAGATGGAGGGAACTCGGTTTACCAGACATGATGTCGGGCCCCACCTCGTGGGCCACGGGATCGGAATCGGTGACGTCGACGGCGACGGACGCAAGGACATCATAACGACCAACGGGTGGTACGAAGCACCGGAGAATCGTGCAGAGGCGCCTTGGACCTGGCATCCGGAGTTCGAAACGCGGGATCGCGCGGGGATACCGATGCTGGTCCACGACGTCAATGGAGATGCTCGAGCGGACATCATCTACGGCATGGGGCACGACTACGGGTT
>CAZMXY010000116.1:4080-12448 GCA_964570345.1 uncultured Rhodothermales bacterium
CCGGCATGTGATCGCCTACAACGGCATGATCGGAACGGGCATGCAGATCAATGTCGTCGACGTAGACGGCGACGGCGACGAGGATCTCGTCGTAAGCGGTAAATCCGGTCTTTTTCTGCTGGAGAATATGAGCCGGTTCGACAAAGACGCGAATGATCGCATCTGGCGATAGACGATATTCATTAGGTGTCTGTGACGACATGTTTAGCCGCAGATCGTTTCTTCGCACGGCTGCCGGTGGCGGCATGGGATTGCTGCTCGACCCGGGACGGATCGCGTGCCTCCCCCCGGGGGTCGAGGAAGCGCCGCGTCTTCCCCGCCCGACTGCCGCTCAACTTCGGTGGCAAGACGCGGAAATCGGGTTGATCTATCACTTCGATTTACCGATCGCGGCACGGCGATTCGCACCGAATAACACGGTGCGCGAAAGGATCTCTCCGGAGCAGTACCAGCCGGAAAGGCTTGATACGGACCAGTGGATCGAGGCGGCGAAGGCCGCCGGTGCGACGTATGCCCTTTTTACGGCGACCCACTTCAACGGCTTCATGCAGTGGCAGAGTGATCTCTATCCGTATGGCCTGAAGCAGACGTCATGGCGTGGTGGAAAGGCGGACGTGGTTGGCGACTTTGTCGCGTCTTGCCGCCGCGCCGGAATTTTGCCCGGTCTCTATTTGAGCACGCACCGAAATGTTTACTGGACGGTCTGGGACCACTACGTCGACTGGGGTGATGGACGTGGGACCGCGAAGCAGGCGCGCTTCAACACGGTGGCGGAGAAAATGACCGAGGAGTTGTGCTCGCGGTACGGCCCCCTGGTTCAGATCTGGTTCGACGCAGGCGTGTTGACGCCCGCCCAGGGCGGGCCGAACGTCTTGCCGGTATTCAAGCGACATCAGCCGGATTCCGTTTTCTACCACAACCTTACACGATCCGACATTCGATGGATCGGCAACGAGGAGGGCTACGCCGGCTACCCGTGCTGGGCAACGATGCCCTCGCTCGAGGTCTCGCACAAGGCGGAAGCGTGGAAGCCGATTTTGGCGACGGGCGATCCGACGGGCGACGTCTGGTCGCCCGGCATGGTAGACGTGCCGCTTCGTGGAGCCAATGGCGTGCACAACTGGTTCTGGCATCCGGGTCAGGATCATGCGGCGCATCCAACCGAGGCGCTCATTCAGATGTACTACGATTCGGTAGGCCGAAATTGTAATTTCGTCATTGGCGCGGTCGTCACGTCCGAGGGGCTCGTGCCCGACAGCGACATCGAGAGCCTGGCCGCCTTCGGCCGCGCGATTCGACACCGTTTCGATCGGCCTGTAGCCGAAGCGCATGGCGGCGGGACGATCCTCGAGCTCGATCTGCCGCGTCCGCAGCGCATCGACCACGTCGTTCTGGCGGAGGACATTGCGCATGGGGAGCGCGTCCGGACATACGCTGTGGACGGCCTGGATTCTGAAGGGAACTGGCAGGCACTCTGTGAGGGACAGTCGATCGGTCACAAGCGAATCGAACGCTTTGCCCCTGAGGAGGTCGCGCGGATCCGCTTCCGGACCACGCAGGCCGACGCTGCCCCGAAACTCCGAAGGTTCGCCGCCTTCTCCATTGCAGCGGAGGGGTAGGTATGATTTTCAACCGGCCGACGAATTACGGACGCGGCGTCTCAGGACTGCTCTTCATCCTACCGACTGTTTTTCTCAGCTCTTGTGCTGCACCGCCGGCGGATCTCGAGTACCAGCCGCCGAACATCCTGTTCATTCTGGTAGATGATCTGGGATGGCGCGACGTTGGGAGCTTCGGAAGCCCCTTCTACGAAACGCCAAATATCGACCAGCTTACGCGAGAGGGCATGCAGTTCACGAATGCCTATGCCGCCGCGCCGGTATGTTCACCGGCCCGCTCCGGCATCCTGACCGGAAAGTACCCTGCGCGCCTGCATCAGACGGATTGGATTCCGGGTATGGACAATTCGCCGCAGAACAAGCTGATGCAGGTGGAAGATCTGAACTTCCTTCCACTCAGCGAGGTCACGCTTGCCGAACGCCTTGGCGCGGCAGGCTACGTGACCGCTCACGTAGGTAAGTGGCACCTCGGTGGAGAAGGTTACCTGCCGACCGACCAGGGCTTCACCCTGAACGTGGCGGGAACCTACCATGGATCCCCGCCCGGGTACTTCTGGCCTTATGGTCGGCGCGACAGTCCGCTTGCGGCGCTAGCCAAGACGGGAGAAGAGGGCGAGTACCTGACCGATCGGCTTACCAAAGAGGCCATTCAATTTATCGAGGACAATGCAGACGCGCCGTTTTTTCTCCATCTCTCGTACTACGCCGTTCACCTACCTCTCGAGGGCAAGCCTGATCTTGTGCAGAAATACGAGGCGAAGGCGGCGACCGTTGCACCAGGGATGACGGAAATTCGCGACGGACTGACGCTGCGCACCGGGCAGAGTGACCCCGTGTATGCCGCTATGGTCGAGACGGTAGACTTGAATGTCGGCAAAGTGCTGCGGGCGCTGGAGGACTATGGGGTTGCCGAGAAGACCCTCGTCGTCTTCACCTCCGACAATGGTGGCCTTTCTTATTGGCCTGCGGATCGCGGTGATCCGCCCACCTCCAACAGTCCGCTTCGTGCAGGCAAAGGCTGGCTGTACGAAGGGGGCATCCGTGTGCCCCTGGTCGTGCGATGGCCCGGCGTCGCGGCGCCGGGCAGCCGTAGCGAGGTGCCGGTCAGTGGCATCGATTTCTACCCGACACTTCTCGAAGCTGCCGGCGTCGAGCCCGAGGCCGATATGCCGCTCGACGGCGTGAGCCTCGTTCCGTTGCTGCGGCAAAAAGCCGACGTTGGACGCGAGGCGCTTTACTGGCACTATCCCCATTATCATGGATCAGGCGCCCGGCCCGCCGGGGCCGTACGGCAGGATGATTTTAAGCTGATCGAGTTCCTCGAGGACGGCCGACTCGAGCTGTACAACCTTCGAGAAGACCTCGCCGAGACCAACGATCTGGCCGGCCCGATGATGGAGCAGGCCGAGAACATGCGAACGCGGCTTCATGAGTGGCGTGACTCGGTGGGAGCCCAGATGCCCGAGAGAAATCCGGAATGGCAGGGCTCGATGGATCCGTAGCCGGGCAGCGCTACCTCGAGATCGGCGGCTGTCCGGCGTTGGCTCGAACTCGTTTGTTTCGCGAAGACGCATGTTTCGCAAAGACGCGCATTCCAAAAATGGAGAGATCAGGGATGATGCAAGGTAAACGTCGTTGGATTTGGGTGGTCGTACCGCTCGCGCTGGCAATGCTCGTCGGTGCGAACACAGCGCTGGCCGATAAAGATCTCCGCGTGGACAGCGTTGAGATGACGGCTGACGGGCAGCGACCGCCCAATATCTTATGGATCATCGCCGAGGACATGGGCCAGGAACTCGGCGCGTATGGTACGCCCGAAGTCCGGACCCCCAACCTCGACCGGCTCGCGCAGCGCGGGATGCGGTTTACGAACGCCTTTACGACGAGTCCCGTTTGCTCGTCCAGCCGTTCTGCGTTCATGACGGGAATGTACCAGACCGCGATCGGTGCACAACACCATCGATCGCACCGGCCCGACGATCCTTCACCCCATCCCTTTCCTCTCCCCGAAGGTGTGCTCACCATTTCGGACTGGCTTCGGCTCGGCGGATATTTCACGGGGAACATCGTCAATCTTCCCGACGGCGTCGACTTTAGAGGCACCGGCAAGACGGACTGGAATTTTAGCTACGCAGGGGCGCCCTTCGATACCGACCGGTGGTCCGCTCTAAAAGAAAACCAGCCCTTCTACGCTCAGGTGAACTTCCCGGAGACACATCGGGGAAGAGAGTGGGATGCCGCACACGAGCGCGTCGAGACACCGGCCGATCCCGACAAGGTGGTGATTCCGCCATATTATCCGGACCATCCGCTCGTGCGGCAAGACTGGGCCCAGTATCTCAATACCGTCATGTCTCTCGATGAAAAGGTTGGCGTCGTCCTGGAGCTGCTGCAGCACGACGGTCTGGCAGACAACACCGTAGTGATGTTTTTCTCGGATCACGGCCGAGCGATGGTGCGGGGCAAGCAGTGGCCGTATGACAGCGGCCTCAGAATCCCGCTTATTATCTACTGGCCCGCGTCGATTGAATCGCCGATAGGATACGAGGCGGGCGCCGTGAGCGAGCAGCTCATCAGCGCACTGGACATCACGGCAACGACCTTATCTATCGCCGGCCTCCCGAAGCCGGAAATGATGCAGGGGAGGATGTTTCTTGGCAACGAGGCCGAACCGCCTCGCCTGTACGCGTTCGGCGGCCGGGATCGCGGGGATGAAACCGTAGATCGCATCCGAACCGTGCGGTCGAAGCGGTTTAGATATTTGCGCAACTATTATCCGGATCGTCCTTTTCTCCAGACCAATCGATATAAGGAGGCGACCTACCCGACGATCTGGGCGATGCGCAAACTGCACCGAGAAGGGGCGCTCACGGCGGAACAGTCCCGTCTCATGGCGGCGACGCGGCCGCCGGAAGAATTGTACGACCTCGGTGCGGATCCGTACGAAACGAACAATCTCGCGGAATCCGCGGCTCACCAGGAAGTATTGCGCCATCTGCGCAGCGTCTTAGACGAATGGATCGCGGATGCAGATACGGGTGAATACCCTGAAGATCCCGCGGTATCCGATTATTACGAACAGAAAATGAAAGAGATTTACGACGCAAGGATTGAAGCGCTGCGCAGGGAATGGGAACTGGATGAATGAGATGGGCTCATGCGGCTGGCTGTATCACAGGCGCGAAAACACAGTAGATCGCAAATCGAATTCCTAATATTTGACGGTGACACTTGATGATCGATTTTTGGGCCTGGCTTTTTGCTTTCGCGGTGAGTATTTGTCTGGCCCATGGGGCCGTGTCGCAATCCGCCACCGTCCTCGAAGATTTCAGTGATGCCCGCGCTCTCGCTCACATGCCTGTGGCCGCCGGAACGCCGGGCTTCATAGTCGTAGATCCGGATGATCGGCTCAGCGTCGATCACGATGCACTGCGCCTGCCTCCGCCGACCATCAGCCAATGGGGCAGAATGGGCATCTCTCACGGTCCGTACGATGCCCAGGCCGGCCTGTCGATGGCCGCCAGGGTTCGCGTCGGTGACTGCCTGAGATGGGATCAGGATGCCCACAAGTTCGCCGCCGGCTGGTTCGCCGATCCCAATCCGCCGGATCCGACCACCGACGGACAGGCGCTGCTGCTTAGCAGGCACGCCGATGAGGCACGCTGTGCGCTCAAGATGAGCCATCACGCTGGGCCGACGGTCGTTCTGACGGACCTGATGCAGCTGGACTTCCAAATCACGGGAATGGTTCGGCGCGGCACGGTCATGTATTACCTTTCTTCGGCGGAGGGTGTCCCCAACGTCGCCGCGTATCCCCGTATGCGCCCCATCGCCGTTCTGCCGCTTTCCGAGGATTCTCTCTACGCCGGCCTCCACCAGCGTCATGAGAGGGATGACCGCCACCCGACCCGGCTTGAGAGCATCCACGTCGACGTCGAGGGCGACTATGCCGCCTGGTACGGAACGGCCCACGCGGCGGATGATTTGCTTGGAAGCGGAGAAGATCTCGCCGGTAGCATGCCGAGTGTCGGAGACGGAGCTTGGCGTGCCTCGGAAGGTCAATTGCAACGAACGCGCGACGGCATCGCGACGGTGTCGCCCGAAGAGGCTTCCCGAGCCGTTCTGGACGCTGCGCGGCCCACGGGCCTCGTTCGTGCGGTCTTCGAGACGGGCGGTGAGCCGCGTGGCTTCGGCCTCTATTTCCGGGAGATGGACGATACTAACTACTGGTATCTCGCCGTCTCCGGCCACGGTGTTCGCCTGCTCAAGCGCGAACGGGGAGAGCGGACTTTCGCGGTGCGAACGGAAACGCTGTCGATAGAGCCTGGATCTACATACGACGTATGGGTGCAGGATGACGGCCAACTCATCCAGTGCTATGTCAACGGACGCCTGGTGGTCGCGGCCCGCGACAAGGGTCTCGCAGGAGGAGCACGCGTGGGCATCGGATTCGATGAGGGAAGCCAGGAAACGGCACGCTACTTAGAGGCTCATCCGCGCGAAATCGAGATCCCGTCCGCTCTGCGATTGGGTGCGCCCTATCAGCGAAAAGCGAAAAGCATTGTTGCGGCCGATGAATTTCAGGCGCCGGCAGGTGAGCTTGCCGGGCGAGGGATGACGATTGGTGACGTCGCCTGGGAGAAAGGCTATCCTTCGCCGCGGCGCATCGAGGTGCAAGAGGACGGTGGCGCAAGGGTCTCGTCCGAGAACTTTGACTATATGGCCTATACCGTACCGTACGACTGGGACACGCACGGGTTTATCGACGTATCGAGCGACATGATTCCACCGGAGCCGCCCAATCAGGGACACGTCGGCATCGTATTACTTCAAGATCCGCACAACTTCTTGATGCTCGGCTGGGATACACCGAGCCGGCACTACGGGCTCTGGTGCACGATCAACGACGAATGGATTCCCGTCGATTTGATTCACCCCGACATCCCGATCGGCTCTCCGTTCAACCTTCGGGCGACATTTGACGGCGACAACTACATCCTCTACATGAATGATGAGCCCATCATCATTGCACGAATCAGCGATACGTTCCCTGAATTCACGGGATTCAAAGTCAATCGTGTCGGCATCGGACTAACGATGGCCGGCTCAACGGGCGATCAAGGAACGATCTATAAGAACATTGTCGTGCGACGATAGCGTTAAGAGAAGTGCTCAAAAATACATTCGCCGGACGCATAGTTATTGAGAATACTAGGATGAAGATGGACAAACCGAATTTTGACACGAGAGGCAGAACGATCACCGTATTTGCGTGGGCCGCCATTCCAGTTCTCGCCCTTTGGATGGTATCCAATGCGGCTGTCGGGCAGGACCAGACGATCGCGCCGGGCTGGCGACACCTCTCCACGGTCAACGGTGACCTGCCCGTCCCTAATACCGGCAATCAGCAGACGTCGAGCGTCGTCTTTGACATCGATGGAGACGGCACGAATGACTTCATCATCACCGAACGTACGGCGGCGCCCTCGGTCACCGGGTTCCTCCGCGGCGCCGATGGCTGGACGCGCCATATCATCGATAACGAGCCACTCCGCATCGAAGCCGGCTCTGTCGCCCACGACATTGACGGAGATGGCTACATGGATCTAGTTGCGGGCGGCGACGGCCGGAGCAACGAAATCTGGTGGTGGGAGAATCCTGGACGGAGCCTCGATCCGAATACGGCGTGGACGCGGCGAATCATCAAGGAATCCGGGGCCAACAAGCACCACGATCAGATTTTCGGTGATGTGGACGGTGATGGACGTGCCGAACTCATCTTCTGGAATCAGGGTGGCCGAAAGCTTTATCTGGCTGAGATTCCGGATAACCCGCGCAACAGAACAGGTGAGTGGGACCTGCACGTCATTTATGAGTGGACGGACGAGGAGATGGAGCAGAGGGGCACGTATCCCGGCTGGAGAAACCCGAATGAGCACGAAGGCCTTGCCCTCGCGGACGTCGACGGGGACGGAAAGCTCAACATCGTAGGCGCCGGCCGCTGGTTCAAGCACGCCGAAGGCAAGCGGTTCGTGCCGAACATCATCGACGCGAGCTATTCTTTTACGCGCTCCGCCGTCGGCCAGTTTATCGAGGGAGGGCGTCCGGAGGTTGTCCTGGTCGCCGGCGATGGCGCGGCGCCGATGATGCTCTACGAGTGGCGGGATGGTACGTGGGTCAGCAAGGTGCTCGTCGATATGCTGCAGGACGGTCATTCGATCGCCGTAACGGACTTCGACGGGGACGGTAATCTGGACGTCTTTACTGCCGAAATGCAACTCGGCAACAACCCGAGTCCCCGTACAATGGTCCTGCTCGGAGACGGCGGGGGCAACTTTCGCATGCAGGAGATCCACCGTGGATTCGGCCTACATGAGTCCAAGCTTGCCGATCTGGACGGCGACGGCGACTTCGACATCCTCGGAAAGCCATACACCTGGGAAGCCCCGCGCCTGGATATTTGGATAAACGAGGGTGCCGCGCAGATGGACCGGAGTGACGCCTTTGCGCCCGACCACTGGCAGCGTCACTTTGTCGACGAGCTGCCGCACCGCGCCATGTTCATCAGCGCCGGCGACATGGATGGCGACGGGCATGACGACCTCGTGGTCGGTGCCTGGTGGTATAAGAATCCCGGGACGGTCGGCGGCGATTGGGAGCGGCGAGTCATCGGAGCGCCCTTGAGTAACATGGCCGTCGTGCACGACTTCGATGGGGATGGCCATCTGGACATTCTGGGCACAAAGGGC
>CAZMXY010000117.1:0-12213 GCA_964570345.1 uncultured Rhodothermales bacterium
GTTCATGTGGATGACTCGTAGTCGAACGCACCGGCGATGCATCTTTTCAGACGAGAGGCGATATTGGTGCACCGTGACCGCATCCCGCAACCTTTCGCTCGCATTCGTCTTCGCCGCGTGGACGCTCCTCGCGGCGGCGGCCTGTCCGTCCGTTGCGCAGGGCGTTCTTCAGAACGCTCACGCCCATAACGACTACGAGCATCCTCGGCCGCTCTTCGATGCGCTCGAGCACGGATTCATCAGCATCGAGGCGGACGTCCATCTCGTGGGCGACTCGCTTTTCGTAGCCCACGATCCGGAGGACATCCGAGCCGGGAGGACGCTCGAAAGCCTTTATCTGATGCCGCTCCGCGATCTCATCCGACGCAATAGGGGACGCGTCTATGAACAGGGGGATGAAACGAGGGATGAAACGAGGGATGAAACGGGGAATGAAAAGGGGGATGAAAAGGCGCCTTCGCTGCTGCTCCTCGTGGACATCAAATCCGAAGCGGAAGCGACCTATCTGGCGCTCCACCGTGTGCTAAGCCGCTATTCGGATATGCTCACGCGCTTCGACGGCGGCCGCGCATACGAAGGTCCGGTTAGTGTCGTCGTCTCGGGAAACCGTCCGCGCGAGACGATGCGCCGCCAGGGGATTCGATTCGCGGCCTTCGACGGCAGGCTGGACGATCTCGAGCGGCACGCAGCCGAGTCATCCACTTTCATTCCCCTCGTCAGCAGCAGCTGGGCGGAGGTAAGCCGATGGCGTGGGGAAGGGCCCGTGCCCGATTCCGTACGCATACGATTGCGTGAGCTCGTAGAGACCGCACATCGTCAGGGCCGGCGCCTTCGATTCTGGGGAACGTCGGACACGACGTCCGTGTGGCGCGAGCTTCAGTCGGCGGGTGTGGATCTGATCGGGACCGACGACCTGGGCGGTCTGAAGCGGTTTTTGCGGGAGGGAGATTGACGGCGTCCGAAATCACGCTGGCAGCTCGCCCGTCGCGGTCGCTCGGCGGTCTACGCGCTACCGGCGGCTCGCTGGGCTACCGTCGGCTCGCTGAACAAGTGCCTGCGTGGCCCGGGCATCCGCCCGATTATGCGGCCGCCGGCACGTGCTCTTCGATCTTTCGACCCCCGTAATTCCATTTTGTCACGAGCAGCGTCCCGGATACGATGGCGAAAACGACGAACAGGTAAAAGAGGCTGTCCCATCCGAACGCATCGGACACGTAGGCAACCAGGAGCGGCGAAAGAAGCTGGCCGAAGGAGCCCATGCCGTTGATGACGCCGGCGGCGGTGGCGGCGCCGCGCTGGCTGCCGAGATCCATGGCGCCGGCGCCCGACATCAGTGCGTCCGGACCGTACGTCATGATGCCGATGATGCCGATGCTGACGGCGCTTGCGACAAGACCGAATTGTGCAACGGTTGGATGGATGAAGAGGATGACGGCCAGTCCGAACAGCATGATCGCTCCGACGGGGAACCGCCTCGACTGGAACAGCTTGTCGGAGGCGTATCCCGCGATCAAGACGCCGAGAAACCCGACCAGCTCGTACACGGAAGACGTGTATCCCGCCTCCTCGTTCGAAAACTGGAGCGCCTCGGTCATGTAGATTGGAAGCCAGAACAGGAACGCATAGCGCGTCATCTTGACGAAGAAATACATGGCCCCGGTGATCCATACGGCCGAGCTCGAGAGTACCGCGCGCAGTACTTCCGATTTTTGCGCATCGGGATCCTTCGCCTCCTCCGGTGCTTCGGGCGCCTCGTCGTCCTCCGGTAAATTTTGAAATCCCGCGTCGGACGGCTTGTTGCGCGTGTAGTACACGTATGCCGTGGCGATCAGGGCCAGCATTATGGGCGGGATGAGAAAGCCGCGGCGCCATCCCAGCTCGACCAGAAAGAGATCGTTCGTGGCCCAGTAGGTCGCGAGGACCGTCGCCGCAAAGCCGCCGACGACGTAACACGTGCACCACCAGCCCATCACGACGCCCCGCTCGTCGTGCCGAAACCAGGTCGCCATGTTTTTCACGAGTCCCGACCAGCCGGTGGATTGCCCGTATCCGTTCATCCACATGAGCGCGACGAAGACCGCGAGAGACGCGCCGAACGCCATGACGACGTTGGACGCAATCGCGACCAGCATCCCGATGCCGACGATCAGCCGCGGCCCGAAGCGATCCGACAGCATGCCGTTCGCGAACTGCCCGAGCATGTAGATCAGGCTGTAGCCCGTAATCACCCACGCGAGATCCGTCTTCGTGAATCCCAGGTCCGTCGACATCATCGGCATGACGACACTGAAATTCTTCCGAACCAGGTAGAACCCGGCGTACGCGAGCCACGTGACCCCGAATATGCGGTACCGCCACCGCGAGGTCGCGAACGTGCTGTTTACGTGTGTGCCGTCGGTCATCAGTTCCTGTTTGACCTGGTGATCTCTGCTCCCAGGACGTGGTCGAACCGCTCCAGAAAGTCATCGCACGTGCTTTTCTCGTGCGCGAGCGAGAGGTACAGCTTGGTGCCCATCGGATTCAGGAAGACGCGTTCTCGAAAAAGTCCGAGCATCACCGCCCGGCTGAGTGCCGTGTCGGCGCGGCGGGTCGAGCGATAATCCCGTACTTCGGCTCCGTCGGACGTGAACACGACCTGCGCGAGCGGCCCGTCGCCGATGACCTGTCCAGGTACGCCCCGGCGCCGCAGTGCCTCCCGCATACCGTCGCGAAGGTAGGCCCCTAGCGCGTGGAGGTGCTCGTAGACGCCATCCCGGCGGAAGACGCGCAGCGCTGCATTGGCCGCGGTGGTGGACACGGGATTTCCGCCCAGCGTGGACGCCGTCCAGACGTAGCCCGATTGGCCGAGGCGGTCTTCGCGGACATGCTCCATGATCCCTGCAGCGCCTCCGAAGGCGCCGATGGGGAATCCGCCGCCGAGCGCTTTTCCGTAGGCCACGAGATCGGGAACGACGCCATAGTACGCCTGCGCCCCTCCGTATGCCAGCCTGAAGCCGGTCACGACCTCATCGAAGATGAGCAGCACGTCGTGCGCACGCGTCGCCGCACGGATCGCTTCGAGGAAGCCGGCTCGCGGGGGCAGGCAGCGGTGAAGCGGCTCGACGATCACCGCCGCGAGCGAGTCCGCATGCTCGGCGATGATTTGCTGCGTCGTCTCGGCGTCGTTGAAAGGCGCGACGAGCACGCCGTCGCACGCGCCGGGCGCGAGACCGGCCGAACTCGGGTCGGCGGCGGGAAAATCGAGCAGGCGATGCGGAAAGAGGCTCGTCACGCCGACGTCGTGCGCGCCGTGGTAGGCTCCCTCGAACTTGAGCACGTTCGGCCGTCCGGTATAAGCGCGTGCGAGTCGGAGGCAGTACATCGTCGCCTCCGTACCCGAAGCGCAGAACCGCAGCTGATCGCTCGCGGGGCTGATCCGGATGATCTCCTCAGCGAGCTCCAGCGAGGCGTCGGTGACGTACGCGAAGTTCGCGCCGAGCGGAAGGCGGCTCCCGACGGCATCGACGATTTCGGGATGCGCGTGCCCGACGAGCGCCGATCCCCATCCCATCGAAAAGTCCAGATATGCGCGGCCGTCGGTATCCCAGACCCGGCAGCCCTCGCCGCGCGCCAGGACCGTCGCCTGATCGGCGGGAAGGTTGAACTCGCCGTTCGATCCGGCGGGAAACGCGGCGAGAGAGCGCGAGACATCCAATGAGCTCCCCGCCGTGCGGGTGGTCTGAGTGCCGGCGTGCTGCATGTTGGTCTCGCTGCTTAGTGAGTTCTCGGTTGCAGGATGTTGGCCAGATCTACGAGCTCGGCGCCGAAACCCCAGTCGCCGGAGCCGTTCTCCACCTTAAGGAGTATGGTGTTCGTCCCCTTTTGAACCGGAAGCAACAGCACGTCGTCTCCTACGTCCGCGCTGCGATGCGCGTCGTTCCGGTGGCGCTCCTCGCCGTTCAACCAGAGGACGACGCCGTCATCGCTGCCGAGCAGGAGCAGGACGTCGCCTGCAGCGGCGGCCTCGAATTTCGTCTGCGCATACGCATTCGTGTTCGAGAGCGTGCCGTAATGCTCCGTTAGATCGACCAGGCCGTTGGCTGCAGCGCGCGCCGGTGTCCAGGTGAGCGCGGCCCCGTTCTCGCCGGTGTACGTCGCGTCGGGATCCGGCTTTTCCTCGACCTCGTGCACGTCGTCGAGACCGTGCGCCCCGTCGAACGGAAAGGGTCCGACAACCCGCCAGTCGACGATGGCACGACCCCGCTCGAAGCCGGAGAAATCGAGGACGCCGATTTCCGCCGTGTCCAGCTCGCGCACCAGGGCCATCATGCGGGTCACGTACGGCTCCCGTCCAAGCTTCGCGAGCTCGAGCGCGGCGGCGGCCCGGTCGATCCGCTCGAAAGCCGAGTCGGCCGCATCTTCCAGTTTCGACAGCCCTTTTTCCGTTCCGATCTCCGCCAGGCGCCGGTAGGTGAGAAGGCGTTCGTGCGGCGGCGCGTGCGGCAGCAGCACCTCGATCAGGTCACCGGGCTCATTCACATTTCCTGCCAGCACGTAGCCCAGAGCGAATGCGAGACGGTCAGGATGGCCGGCCAAGCGGGATACGAGTCCGGCAGGATTGTCGCGCCCACGTTCGACCTCGGCCGCAACATCGTCATACATCGGCGTGAAGCGGCCGTCTTCATCGGCATCTGCCCAGATCGCGTTTGTTACCCCGAGCGGAGTAATTGGCACGGGGGCATCATGGATGAGCGGACGCATGGGCGCCGAGCCCTCCGCCGTTACGACGTACCACGTGTCGCGCTCCGGCCGGAAGGTGAGTGTGGTATCGAGGCGCACGCCCGCTTCCGATGTCGGCTCAAGCGCCGCGACGACGGAGCCGTTTGCCACCACCTGGATGGAGCGGCAATCGATCCACCCGGGCGCCTGCACGCGCACGCGAAGCCGTACCTCCCCGTCGCGGAGCGGGACGAGATCGCCCACGCCGCCGGCGTTCGCGTACGCCTCCACATACAGCCCGCGATTCACGGAAACCCTCCCTTCCCGAATTGCCTTCCGAAGGGCTTGCTGGGAGGCCGCCGCCGGGTCGTCGGTCGAGCTCGCCACGTAGTTTCGAGGCAGGCCCACGAGCATGCCGGCGATGGAGTGGCTGTCGGAGTTGCCGAAGACTGGCTTTCGGATGCCGCGGTTCAGCAGGTGATACCAGTCGTCGCGCACCGAATACGAGTTGTTCGGCGGCTCGGCCGTCCATCCGAATCCCCGATTCTCATTCAGCAGCTCGTATGAGTCGAAATCCTCGCTGTAGGACGGCTCGATCGTCAGGCCCGAGGCCGGGCTGACTCCCATGTACGTGAAGTACGCCCCGCCGTCCCACCGGGGATGATTTACCTGGATGATGGTGTCGTCGGACCCGGCCCGCATGCGCGCGAACAATTCGTGGGCGTCCATCAACCGGTGGTCGACAGGCTTCGCGTCGGGATCCACAGGGAACACGTTGAAATGGCCGATGGAGGTCGTCACCTCGTTGCCGACGGTGGTGAGCAGATGATCGCCCAGTCCGAGCTTCTGGATGGCCGGACTGTAGTCGATATGCACGTTATGCTCGGTGGAGACGGCCCACTCGAGCCCCTCCCCCACAATCGATATGACTCGCTCCTCGAGATGCTCGACATTTTCGACGTGCACGTGCATGTCGGCGCTGATAAACCCCGGGGTGTCGACCTCGCGCCTGAGATTCGCCTCGAGCGAGACTGTCTCGCCGGGCTCCAGGCTGATTCGATGCACGTCCGCCGAATATTCGAGTCCGCGGCCCGCCCACACCTCGTACGAGCCCGCCGGCAGCGAAATCGATCCGGCCCCCGAGGCCGTGTACAGCGTGGCGTAGTACGTGGCTGTAAGGCCCCCGTCGTAAGGAACACGGATGTCGACCGGATCGCCGTCCTGCAAGAACACGAGCTTCCCCGGCATCAGCTCCCCGGAATCGTCGCGGATGGTGTATTCGAGCAGGCCGGCATCTTCAGCGTGCCGTCCGTAGGTGTCCCGGCCTTCAGCGTCCTGGCTATCGGCGCGCGAATCGCCGGCGTACGGTCCATCGGTAGGCAAGGCATCGGATTGCCGGCCGTCGGCATACGGGCCGTTCGCCGCAATTGCCGAAGACAGGAGGAGCACGAGCATCGCCGCAAACGCGACCATCTTAATTATGCCTGGACTGGTTCTACTCTGTCGATTCATGCGAGCTGAAATTCGATGCATATATGTCGAGGCGCCGCCACGCGCTCGTATTATCAGCGTCACGCGGCACCTATCTGATCACCGTAAAGGGTCGAGCAAGCGTTGCCCCGCCCGCATCGAGCCGGTACATGTAATTTCCAGATGCGAGGCCGGAGCCGTCGAACGTGACGGCGTGCAAACCGGGTGCATGCGGAGCGTCGACGAGCGTTCCGATCCGACGGCCCCGCCCATCGTACACGACCAGACGTACGTGGACGGCATCCGGAACGGCGTATCGGATCGCGGTCGTCGTCCGCATCGGATTCGGAAAGCTCTGCTCGAGCGTTACGGCCGACGGGCTCCCGTGGAAGTCGACACCTCGGCCGGCGGAGATCGTCTTTGCGATCGCAAATCGGTCGATCGTGGAGCCGTCGGACCCGATTGCGGTGGCGACCAGCTCGTCGTCTTCGATGTCGAACCTGACGAAGTGGTGCGCGCCCGCCGAGAATGAGACGTGCGGGTAGTCGACGAAGTACGCGTCCAGCGCACCTCCGCCGCCGCCACTGACCACATAATGAACGTCGTTGAGCGTCCCTCTCTCATAACTGTGCGTGTGCCCGTTCATCACCACATCGACACCGTGCTCCTCGAAGACCGGCACGAGATGCTCTCTCACATCCGGCTCGCCGTAATAGTCAGTCCAGAATTCGCTGTAGGGCGGATGATGAGCGTAGACGAACGTCCAGGTGGCCGACCTCCGCCGGCTGCTTGAAAGAGCGGCCAGAAGGAAGTCGTACTGCGGCGAGCCGGGCGAGTAATCGATGTTCGTATCGAGGCAGATGAAGTAGGCGTTCGCCCAGCGAAACGAGTAGTAGCGCTCGCTGCCGGAGAGCGGGTCCTCGGGCAGATAGAAGTCGTCGAGATAGACGCCGCCATGGTCGGTGACAACGTCATGATTTCCGAGAGCCGTGAATACGTTGACGTTCTTGATGATGTCGCGGTACGGCTTGAAGTAGATGTCGTCGTAATAGTCGCCGCTTCCCTGGTGAACGTCGCCTGCGTGCACGATGAAGTCGATCTCGCGCTGGTTCATCGCCGAGCGCATCCGGCCGGCGATTTCCCACTGCGCCTCGCTGCCGGTGCCGCTGTCGCCGACCAGGAGGAATGAGAACCGGCCGGCGTCGTCCGGCGGCGCCGCCCGAACATCGGTTTCCGCGGCCACCTTCTCGTCGCCGCTGTACACTTCGTAGTAGTAGCGCTCACCGGGGTCGAGGCCGGTCAGGGTCACGTGATGCTTCGTCGCCGGCGCGTCCTCGACGACCTCGCTGTCAAGCATGCCCTTGCGGGCCCCGTAGACAACCCGGCCGATCTCTTCGCTCGTCGAGCGCCATGCGATGTCGACGGACGTCCCGGTCGGACGCTGGATGTAGGGAGCGCGCGTCTCACGAACCGGGTATTCGACGGTGCGGGAAGGGGCATCGTAGACGATCCGTTCGCGCGTGACGGAGACGTCGTCGAAATGCGACCCCGTGTTCGCGTACGACATCAGCCCGACCATCCCCCTGTCGAACGTATCGTCGCGAGCCTGCAGGATCAGCTCGCCGTCCAAATACGCGCGAAGCGTGTCGCCGCGGACTTCCAGCGTGAGCGCGAAATAGCCTGCAGGATAGGCCGCCGACACCTTGCTCTCTGCTAGGATGTACGGCTCGCCGTCGACGAACTTCTGGATCCGCTGGATGGGCTTGTTGACGGCCACGCCGGCACTGTCCCGGCCTGACCACGCCGGGTCGTTCATCAGAAGCACCCGGTAGTAGTTGCGGGAGTTCTGATAGCGCGCTATGAGCCCGATACCGTCGTTGTCGGAGGAGTGCAGAACCGCGTTCAGGGTGTAGTCGTCCCAGCCGGCCTCTCCGGTCACGGCGTGCGTCCCGAGGTGATATCGCGTCTCCAGATCCACCGGCGCAAACGACCAGATGTTCGAGCGCTGAACGAGCTCGCCGCTCACGACGACCCAGTCGCTCGGACCTGATTGTGCGGCCGTGTCGTCGCGGATGGTCCATCCCAGCAAGTCCCCGTCCTCAAAGTCATCCAGGAACGGAAGGTGGCCAGGACCGGCCGTTCCCAGCAGGAAGAGTGTCATGCCGGCAGGCGCCAACAGCGAGGCGACGGCGATATGGGAAGGGGAGCGCTCCGCCATGCGGTGCCTACCAGGGCAGCGAAAACGTCTTGATATAGCTCATGCCTTTCATCGCCTCGATCACGCCCTCCTTGATTCCGAGACCGGAGTCCTTGATGCCGCCGAAGGGCGACAGCTCGATGCGGTATCCGGGCACCTCGTTCACGTTCACGGTGCCTGCGCGAATCCGCTTGACCGCCGATATCGCCTTCTCCATATCGCGCGTGACGATTCCGGACGATAGGCCGTACGGCGTACCATTCGCCACCTCGATGGCGTCGTCCAGATCGTGCACCGAAATGATCGGGGCCAGCGGTCCGAACGACTCCTCGCAGACCATCTCGGCATCGCGCGGCACGTCGGCGATGACGGTGGGCGCGATGAGCGCTCCACGGCGCTCACCACCGAGCAGCACGCGAGCGCCGCGCTCCTCGGCCTGCCGTACGACCCGCTCCAGCCGCATGGCCGCCGCTTCGTCGATCACCGTTCCCACCCGCGTCTCGGGATCCATTGGATCACCGTACGTATAGGTCTCGGCGCGTTCGACGAAGCGTTCGGTGAAGGAGTCCAGGATGCCGTCCTGCACGAGAAGGCGTTTGACGGCCGTACAGCGCTGCCCGGAGTTGCGGAAACAGCCCTCCGCCGCGAGGGATACGGCGAGGTCGAGATCCGCATCGTCGAGGATGATGAGCGGCGCGTTTCCGCCGAGCTCGAGCACGAGCTTTTTGTAACCCGCCATCGAGGCGATCTTCTTGCCGACGGCGGCGCTCCCGGTGAAGCTGACGAGCTCTACGCGCGGATCGCGCACAAGCGGCTCGGCCGTCTCGGCCACCGGACCCACGACCACGCTGAGCATCCACGGCGGGAGTCCCGCCTCGTAAAGCAGCTCGACGCATCGCACCGCCGTGAGTGGTGTCTTCTCAGTCGGCTTGAGGATCATCGGCGCCCCGATCGCTATCGCCGGCGCCACCTTGTGCATGACCTGATTCAGCGGATGATTGAACGGCGTGATGGCCGCGACCAGGCGGTGCGGCTCGCGCAGCGTGAAGATCTTGCGCGCCTTGCCTTTCGGCGATACGTCGCACGAGAAGATCTGACCGTCGTCGCGGAGGGCCTCCATGGCCGCGAACTGCAGCACGTCGGCGGCCCGGCCGACCTCGTAGGTCGATTCGCGGAGGCAGAGCCCCGACTCCGCCGTGATAAGATGCGCGAACGTCTCCTCCCGCTCGAGCAGGAGGGTTCGCGCCCGGTTGAGAATCTCGAATCGCTCGTATCGCGTCAACGGCTGCCCTCCCTCGAGCGTTGCCGCGATCGCGTCTTCGACGTCTTCGCGGCCCGCACTCGTCACGCAACCGACCCGCTCGCCGGTGTACGGATTCGTGACCTCCAGCTTGCGCTCCGATTCGATCCTTCGCCCGGCGACGTAGCAGGGAAGGTCGAGCACCTCGGGTGACCTGGTGAGGGAGGCCGCTGCGGCGGGAGAGCGGGACGCGGCGGCGGACGAGCCGGACGCGGCGCCGTCGACGGGGCCGGACTTGCCGTCGTCGGCGGAGCCGGATGATACGGCAGATGGCTTCGTGTATTCTGACATCAATAACAGCCTTTTCTGGAATAGTTCAGTTTTCGTATTCGGCCGTAGCTCGCGTGTGCTCTTCGGCGCTCATATCCGTCGTAACGCCGTTCACGACAAAGTCGAAGACATCGAAATTCCGCGGATCTGCCGCCGCTTTGCGGGCATATTCGGCCGTGAGCGGCGCCGACGTGATCAGCGGCACCATCTCTTCATAACGGCCGCCGTGCGATCGGAGTCCCTCCTTCACGGCACTCAGGTCGTGATGCTCGGGTGTGCGGCCCAGCGCTACGTCGCGGCCCGAAAGCACGACCAGATCACCGATCCGATCGGCCGGAAGCTCGAGCTTTCGCGCTGCCGTCTCCCGATCGTACACCTCGGTGATGCCGTCGATCTGCATGATCGTGCGCACCACATCCGCGGCGTCGACGCCGTCGGGCAGATGTACGACGGCGAACGAACCCAGCGCGCCGTGGTGGAGCACGTACGGGTCGGTGATCGGCAGGATGACGCGCACGCCCTCTCCCACCTGCTTCGCGAGAATGTCTTCGAGGTAGATCACGTTCGGCTCGCCGTCCGGGCGCTGTTTCGCGTTCATGCCGTGATCCGCCGTCAGCGCGGCGACGGCGTCGAGCTCGACAAGCCGCCCGAGCTCGGCGTCGAGGGCGCGGTAAAAGTTCAGCGACGGCTCTTCGTCCGGCGCGTACTTGTGCTGCATGTAGTCGGTGAGGGAGAGATAGCAGAAGTCGGCGGCTCCCTCCTCGAGCAGCGCCACGCCGGCGCGAAGGACGAACAGGCTCGCGTCGGCGCTGTAGATCGGTGGCGTCGGTTCGCCCACGAGATCCTCCACATCCGAAATGCCGTGAGTCTCCTCACGCGCGCGGTTCGCCATCTCGGCGGAAAAGGCGATCCCTTCCAGCTCGTGCGACAGGAGATCGCGGAGCTTCTCCTTGGCCGTTACCATCGCGACCTTTCGTCCCGCCCGGGCCGCTGCGGCCAGGATTGTGCCCGCACGCAGATAGGCGGCGGAGTTCATCATGACCTCCTCCCCCGTATCCGGATCCAGAAAAAAGTTGCCCACGATCCCGTGGACCGCCGGAGGCACGCCGGTCGCGATCGAGGCGTTGTTGACGTTCGTGAACGACGGCAGCGCTCCGCGGACCATCCCTCGATATCCGCCGCGGGCCAGGATCCGCGCGAGGTTCGGCATGCATCCCTTCGAAAGCGACGTGCTCAGGTATTCGTCTGCGCAGCCGTCGATACAGACGACAACCACGGGACTCGCGGGCGGATCGTACGCGCGGCCGTTTACCGAAAACGGCGTCGTGCTGATGCTTCTATCTTGCATTTATGTGGATGGCGAATCGGTATCCTATTTGGATGGCGAATGATGTTCGTCGAGCTTGTCGCCGATGGAGACCGATCGACGAATCTCTGGTGAATGGTGTGTCGAAATCACGTATCGGAGGTCCCGGCCGGTTTTCACATTCCGCGGAGATGACCCGCCCGACGCCAGGGATCGAGCGCCTGCTCGGCGCACCCTGGAGGTTCTCGCCGGAGAAGGTCCTGCGGCGAGGCCACGAAGCCGGGATGTGCACCGGTCAGCACAGGCTGCACCATCCAGTTCGATGACGGTGCGAGCGTATCCGCGACGCGCTGCTGTAGGTTCGGCTCTTCCAGGCGCGCGATCCACAGCCGGTGCTTCGCCTCCGTGAGCAGCGGCAGATCGTTGTCGCTGTCGCCCGCAGCCAGCAGCGGACGCTCGCCGGGGGCAAGGACGCGGAGGCATCCGACCTTGCCCGCATACGTCGACACGGGAAACGACAGCAGGGGCGTCAGTTCAAAGCGCGAGAGCGCGTCGGCGTCGAGCCGGCGGTACGCGGCGTCCATACGCAGCAGGCGAGCGTCACTCACGAGCCTGCCCGATTCACGCTCCTTCATCAGCACGCTGATGCCGATGATGCATTCCGGCCGGATTGCGACGCCGGCGCCGAACCGCTGGCTCAGCAGCGGATTTATCACGTTCAGCACGGCCCAGCGAGTGGTCCAGACGTTCGTGGCGGACACGATGAACACACGGATTCCGTGCACCAGCAAAAATCCGAGGAGGTCCACCATTTCCGGATACGCGAACGGAACCGTGCTCTCCCCCTGTTCGCTTGAGGACGCCATCGCCCGCTTCGTGGCCGTTACAACCTGTGCCGGTGTCAGGCCGGCCATAATCTGTACGGCCCAGGCGTAGGCCGCTGCGCGCGGTTCGGGATCGTAATCCTGATCG
>CAZMXY010000118.1:0-7110 GCA_964570345.1 uncultured Rhodothermales bacterium
CCGGGAAGGTGCGCGACATCTTCGATCTACGGGGATTTAAGAGCGTCCTCGACGATCGGGAGGTCCGAGCGATTATTATGGAGCGAAGCAACCTTGTCAAACAGACGATAAGCAGACTGAATGCGCGGCGACTACATGAGGCGACCAACGCGTGGAATCTTCAACTCGACGCCAGAAGGCCCCCTCCCTTCGCGGTAGATACGGTTGAATTTGGCCGAGTGCTAGAGGGCGTAATTTCTGATCAGAGGATACTCCGCGCATTTGCTGATTACCTTAATGTTCCAAAGATGCGCCTTGAGTATTCGGATTTGCTTCGCGACCGTGAAGCCTGGTTTGACGCCGTGTTCAGCTTCTTGGAGGTGGAACCATACGATTTGGATTCCGCCGTCTTGAAGAACACGGATGACAACTTGAAAAATGTGGTGATCAATTTGGAGGAGCTGAAGGAGAATTACCGGGGAACTAAATTCGAACCAATGTTCGAGTCATAAGCGTGGCACTTTTTATCGGCTAACTCCTCTGAATGAATCTATGCACCTGCGGAAAAGGGTACGGCAGTTCATCTCTAATGCTGCATTTAAGGCAACATTGCCGCCAGTACGGCGGTGGCTCCGCAGTCGCCGGGAAGGTCCGGAAGACATACCTCCGGTAGGGCTCGTGCGCTTCGGCAGCCTGCGACGCGTGAATCCCATCAGCCGTGAATGGGGGGAGGACCGGGGCGGACCGGTCGACCGCTATTTCATCGAGCGCTTCCTTGATGCCAACAGGTCGGACGTTCATGGACGGGTACTCGAGATCGCTGAAGACGTCTATTCCAGGCGTTTTGGAGGCGGCCAGGTTACGGGGATCGACATTCTTGCATACCATGAGGATGAGAACCCGAATGCCACGATCATTGCAGACCTTACCTCGGCCGAGCATATTCCTTCCAACGCGTTCGACTGCGTGATCGTCACGCAGACGCTCCAACTCATTTACGAAGTGCGTTCGGCGGTCCGTACCCTTCACCGCATCTTGAAGCCGGGGGGTGTCGCGCTCGTTACAGCTCCAGGGATTTCACAGATCAATCGCCATGATACCGAGCCCTGGGGCGACTACTGGTCATGGAACTTCACGGCACTCTCCATGCGGCGCCTGTTCAGTGAGCACTTTCCGAAAGAGAATGTGAGCGTTCAGTCTCACGGAAATGTACTCGTTGCGGCCGCTTTCCTCTACGGACTGGGTCGCGGTGAGTTGACAGGCGCCGAGTTGAGACATCATGACCCGGATTACGAAGTGCTGATCACCGTGCGCGCGAAAAAGGGGAATGAGCCATCATGACGTTTGGAATTTTCCGCGGTATTCGGGACATGTCGAGCCGGGTAAAAGCGAGGTTCGGGCCGCGATGCGTCATCTGGCTCTATCATCGCGTCGCAGATAGCGCGTCCGACCCCTACGGGCTGTGCGTGTCACCGGAACACTTCGAGGAGCAGATGCAGGTGATCCATGATATCGCAACGCCGATGCGACTCACGGAAGTGGTCCGGCGTCTGCGCGCCGACGACCTGCCGGAACGTGCTGTGTGCGTTACCTTTGATGATGGGTATCAGGATAATTTGTACACGGCCAAGCCCATTCTCGAGCGACTAGACATCCCTGCTACCGTATTTATGACTACTGGAAGCGTCGGGCGCCAACGAGAATTCTGGTGGGACGAATTGGAGCGGATATTTTTCGCGACCGACTCCCTTCCGGATCGGATGGAGCTCGAGGTTAGTGGCCAGTTCATCGAGATGGATCTGGGTTACGGGCAGGCGTCGATGGAAGCACCTCGCCCGCATCGGACATGGACGGTCATGGAACCAGATCCGCCCACCGCCAGGCACGCCGCCTTTCAAGTCCTCTATCCAATTCTTCGCCTACAGAGCCCCGAGACGCAGACCGCGGCGCTCGATCGCCTATTAGAATGGGCCGGATTAGAGCGATATGTAAGGGAGACGCATCGGGCGCTGGAGCCGGATGAGGTGTGTGTTCTGGGCGACGGGCGATTGATAGACATCGGAGGACATACCATCAGCCATCCCGATCTGCCTACCGTTGGGGAACGAGTTCGGCGTGAGGAAATCCGGCAGTGCAAGAACATCCTTGCACAGTGGCTCGGTAATTCCGTACGGAGCTTCGCGTACCCTTACGGGTCCTTTTCGGAATCAACGGTCGCTGAAGTTTCCCAGGCAGGATATGACTTTGCCTGCGCCTGCATGGGACAATCGGTACGTCGCAACAGCGAGCGTTTTCTTCTCCCTCGTATTGACGCTCCGAATGAGAGTGGCGAGAAGTTTGCTCGGAAGCTTGAAATGTACCTTGCCGGCTGATGCCGGTGAAGCAACTCGTGGGGAGAGCGAACCGTAGGAATCCACCCTTGTGATGCGGCGTACGCGTACCTGCCATGTTCGAATGTCCCTACACTGCGGAGACGGAATCGCTTTCAGCAGCCACCTCGTTTAGACCGAGCGTTACCGTTGCCGTTTGTACGCATGAACGTGCCGACGAGCTTTCCTTATGTCTGGATGCATTGTCTCGCATTCTGTATCCGGACGTTGAGCTACTCGTGGTAGACAACGCACCGATCACGGACGAAACTGAGTGCCTGGTGCATTCGAGGTATCGAAGAGTGAGGTACGTGTGCGAGCAGCGCCCGGGCCTCAACTGGGCGAGGAACAGGGCTATTCACGAGGCGTCGGGCGAAATTATTGCTTTCACCGACGACGATGTGGTCGTGGAACCGCAGTGGATTAATGCTCTCGTAGCACCCTTTGCCGACGATACCGTTATGGCCACGACGGGCCTGGTTGTCGCTCTCGAGTTCGAGACAGACACGCAAATCTTTTTTGAGCGTTACGGGGGATTCGGGTGTGGATTCGAACGCCGTCGCTTCCCGCTCGATCATGGGCGTGAGGGAGGCGCCACCTTCAATGCCGGCCAGATGGCCGAGTGCGGTACGGGCGCCAACATGGCTTTCCGTCTAAGCCTATTTAACGCCGTCGGGCTGTTTGACCCGGCACTGGACGTCGGCACGGTTACGAACGGTGGCGGTGATATCGACATGTTTTATCGCGTGATGAAAGAGGGTTTTTCACTCGTATACGAACCCAAGGCCGTGGTCCGGCATCGACATCGCAGGGAATATGGCCAGTTGAGAGAACAGATCGAGGGCTGGGGTACGGGCTTCTTTGCCTGCCTGGCACGCAACGCAACGTTCTATCCGGAGGAACGGATCCGATTGTTGAGACTGGGCGCACGGGCCATACGGCGACTGTTGTCGCGGTGGGTTACCTCGCTTGCCAAGGACCCGGGTTTTCCACGTGGCCTCTTTCTGGCCGAGTTAAAGGGGGCTTTGATCGGAGTGGGGCGATACCGGCAGTCACGGCGCCACGCTGAGGAAATCGGTCGATCTTATAGATCACCCGTTGACGAGGGTGTGCAAGAGTGATGTGCGATTGCGTGAGGCGGAGTCGAATACATGCAAACGTGCCTCAATTTCTTGAGGTAATCCGGTGATAAAATCCATTTTACATGACATCCGTGAGAAGAGGGAAGGCACGCGGCTGACTCGAGAGATACGCAGATTGGACGGCGAGCTTTCAGCAAACTCGGTGACGGACTTCCTCTTTTCTGAGAGAGCCCGCCTCATTACGCCGTGGCAAATCAAGGACGAATTTCTTCGATTGGCTCGAATCGTTGAAACGAGAAAGCCGCGTGCTCTTCTCGAGATTGGCACCGCGGATGGTGGTACTCTATTCGCACATGCCCGACTTGCGGCCAAAGACGCTCTGTTAGTGAGCATTGATTTACCAGGGGGTGAATTTGGTGGTGGTTATGACTCGTGGAGAATACCACTTTATGAGGCATTTGCCGGGCCCGACCAGGATCTGGAGCTCCTTCGGGAGGATTCGCATTCGGATCGCACGCGCCAGCGGCTGGAGAGCGTTCTCGACGGTCGCCGTTTCGAGTACATCTTCATTGACGGCGATCACTCATACGAAGGAGTGCGCCAGGACGTCGAGTTGGCATTGTGCCTGGCTGCTCCTCATGCCATCATTGCACTCCACGACATCGTTAAGCATCCCGACGAAAGCTGCAATGTGCACGACGTATGGCAGGAATTGAAACTTCAGCATCCACACGAGGAGCTCGTGCAGGATCCTGCGCAGCAATGGGCAGGAATCGGCATCCTATACCTGGATTAGCTGCGATATCTCCGGGAAGTTGAGTGGCACGCCAGATGCAGATAAAGAAGAGAAGCCTCGCCGCTGAATAGGGTGTCAATCGCGTACATTATCTCCGCGTACAAGTATCCTGATCAGGTCATTCGTCTCGTGCGTCAATTGGACTCTGACGCATCATCGTTTTTCATACACGTCGACAAAAAATGCTCGGATGACTTATATCGACAACTCACGATACAGCTGGCGGGCAATTCCAACGTGCATTTTATGCGTCGCCACAATTGTTACTGGGGCGATTTCGGACACGTGCGGGCGACGTTGAAAGGTATCGAGGCAATTTTCTCGGAGAACGTGGAGTTCGACTACGCCGTTCTCCTAACGGGCCAGGATTATCCCATCAAGTCGAACCGTCGTATACGGGAAACTCTGCGGCATGGGAACCAGGCAATCTTCATTCGCTCCTTCGCACTTCCAAGCGAACGATGGGACGATGGGATGGATCGGATTGAGAATTGGCACCTGCGCGTGGGTCGATTGCACTTCGCATTTCCAAAACGTTCACCATCGAAATATCGGCTGGTAAATCAGTTCCAATCTCTTGCGCAACGTATCATTCCGATAAAACGCACGTTCCCCGCGGGTTTTAAGCCGTTTGGAGGATCGTCTTACTGGTGCATACCAAAAGATGTGCTGCAATATGTCCAAGATTTCGTGCGACTGAACCGGGCGTTCGTGCGTTTTTTCCGGTACGTCGATGTCCCTGATGAAATTTTTTTCCAGACCATTGTTATGAATTCCCCCTTCCGTGAACGCGTAGTAAATGATAATCTCCGCTTCATTCGCTGGGGACCGAAGGACGATCACCCGGCCGTGCTCGGATGTGAGGACTTTGACGTGCTATCTTCCTCGCCGGCGTTGTTCGCACGAAAATTCGATGCAACCATCGATTCCGACGTTCTCGACCAGATCGACCGAAAACTCCTGGCAGGTAGTTCGCAATAGAAACGCAGCGTTCCACGGCGATGCTGAACCGTCACCACCGGCGGCGAGATGGCTCCGGCGGGTCATCTACACTTTAACCGGGGTAGCCCCCGAACTCGACGGCCCAACGATTCATCAATTTCGTGCAGAGCTTCGCTTTCGTGTACCTAATCCTTGTCGATACCACTATCGTTGACATCGTACGTGAGGGATCCGCAACGTACCGCTTGACTTTCTATGCAGCAGGCCGTGCCTGAAGGTGAGCTACCCCCATCATCCCTGATCATCTGCTCTCGGAATCGCCCTGAGCTGCTGGTTGAGACAGTGGCCTCCGTTTTGAACGGGGAGGAGGTGCCAACAGAGCTGATCATCATTGATCAGAGTGATTCATTGAACTCCGAGTTGGCTAACATGGTCGTAGATCGTGCATGCGATCTGCGCTACTGTCCGACGCATTCTATCGGACTCAGTCGGGCGCGTAACGAGGGAGTTGCCAGGGCGAAGCATGCCATCATGGCCTTCACGGACGACGATGTCTCTGTTACTCCTTCGTGGTTTGGCTCGCTGGTTCGGGCCGTTCTGAACCATGGACCTCAGACGCTGGTAACGGGCCAGGTGCTTCCGGCACGGGAGCGACCGGGCGGATTCGTACCGTCGACCAAGGTCGACTCGACGCCGGCACTATTTGAGGGCCGTATTGGCGCCGACGTAATTTATCCGCACAACATGGCGATGTACGCATCTCTGATGAAACGAGTGGGCGAGTTCGACGAGCGTCTCGGTGCAGGATCGCGTTACGCCGGTGCAGAGGATAACGACTTTTGTTTCCGACTTCTTGAAGCGGGGTTCCGCATCGTCTATGCGCCTGAGGTCGTGATATACCACCGCGCATGGCGGTCCCATCGAAAGTACGTGCCTCTCAAGTGGCATTACGGGCGCGGACAAGGCGCATATTACGGAAAGCATATCCGCTTGTACGACCGCTATATGCTATGGCGGTTGGCTTCTGATGTGAAATTTCGCCTATACCGGGGGCTTCGCCGGATGCCTTCTGAGCCCCGTCGCGGACTTGGGGATCTGGCATATGCACTCGGCACGATTTCCGGCGTGGTACAGTGGTTTGTGATGGAGCGTAAACGATGATGGATTCCCGTGCACCTCGATCCGGACGGATTATACATAGTCTGCTGGGCATCCGCGTGAACGACTTCCGAAAGTCAGCCAGCGTACGAGATGAGGAGCAAGGACGAAATCGGGTGCAATCAGAGACCGTACAGCCTCATCAGACTGCGGGGATCGGCAGTCGGCGCACGGCGATCGCACTACTCGTCTTGATCGTCGCCTGTGGCTCCTTTCTGCGACTGGACGATTTGACGAGCAAGACGCTTACGCACACGGAGGCGATCGTTCCGAACATCGCCTGGCCGGCGGACATCTCGTGGCCACCAGCGCGTTACTCATTTTACGACACCTTCTGGTGGCATTTCCACAGCGAGGGGCATCCGGAGAGTTACTACTTCTTCATGTGGTTCTGGACCAAGCTTTTCGGCACGGGTATTACCTCGCTTAGAATGCCGTCGGCACTATTCGGCATTGGATGTATTGTGCTGGTATACGTAGTGGGATCGTTGACTTATGACCGTCGCGTGGGTTTGCTGAGCGCCGCATTCGTGGCATTCAGTGGATTCCAAATATACTGGAGCCAGTTTGCGCGGATGTACACCATGGGCTGTCTGCTGGCACTCGTCTCGACGATTACCCTTCTGCACGTCTTGCGCGACACTCAGAAGCGTCACTGGTGGGAGTTCGCATACGTGGCCTCCTCGCTGCTTGCGATCTATACGCAGACGTTCTTCTGGACGGTGCTTGCCGCTCAGATGTTGTGGGTCGGCCTCAGACCGGGATATTTCTCAGGCGCGGCGCG
>CAZMXY010000118.1:7210-12141 GCA_964570345.1 uncultured Rhodothermales bacterium
CTGCTGATCGTCATTGCGGGAGGGGTGATGAACCTCTCAAGGCGGCGTTCGCTGGCGGTCGTGCTCGGGGCGATCCTGATAGGGATCCACCTGGCCAGTATCCTGCACTTCCGGTCTTATCCGACCGAGGCGAGAGACTACGGCGATCTGGGTCGCAAAATGGCGTTGCATTTCGAACCGGGAGACATGGTCTTCGTCGTTAACAGAAGTTGGGTCTCGACTCCTCTCTATTACTATATCGACTCCCTCAATCCCAGGTACGTAGCGGATGACTATGCCGACGCTCTGAGCGATGTCCCGTCTGCACGCGTCTGGCTCTTGTTCTTCGAGAGTCCCCGATGGGGAGCTTACGAAACGACGACCGAGGAAATGCGTCAGGCACTAGCGGGATACGTACCGAGCGTCGACGTACAAGCGCTTCGCAGCCGCGCAATTCTGTACGTGAAGGACCCGGAACCCTTCGTTTATCCGACTATTCCTTTCGGTTCTCAGAACGTCGACGATGCAGGAAACTGAGTTATCGACTGCCCCAGCTCATTCGTTGCTCACGACTCGCAGCTGCCTGCTTTTTTCAGCCTACTTTGGTGCTCCATTGGGCCTGCTGGTTGGGAGCTACGTATGGCTAGCCGTTGATCACGGGACTCCGTGGTTGTGGAACGTGGTCGTTCACGAGGGCGGTGATCATACGCTGCGACACACGATTTTTTACTTCAGCCATTTCCTGCGCGAAATCCCCGTGGACGTGGCTTATGCACTCTTTCTAGCCACGTATTTTGCGAAGTTCGTAGGTGTCTCTGGGGGCGTCGGCTCCGGCTCTCGAAAGCGCGCGGCGGCGACTGCGACGGGAGCGATGGGTGCGGCCGTCGCTCTCGCGGTACTGGCACTTGTGGCGGCATCGGCGCAGCAAGGATTCGGCAGCGCGTTCCGTGATCTGCTGCAATATCGTACTCGTGACGACTTGTACGCCTATGGATCCCACTGGCACTTTCATTGGCTGAGCACGATCTGGTTCGGTACGACGGCGATGCTCCTCGTCCCGTTCTCAGCCGCTATTTTCGGCCGAGGCACAGACGGAGCGCTTCCTCGCCGCAAAGCGCTCACGTGGCTCCCGTGGATCTACTTTTTCGCGCTCACCCTCGCATTCGGAGTGTCCATCGACACGTTCGTCGACATTCGATACGCGGGGCATCAAGCCCGGGAGATCATTACGCATGGGCCCATCACGGCCCTGCTGGGACTGGGATCCCTTCACGTCGTGTCCATGCGCCTTCGTCGTCATCGACGCTTAAGCGAGAAAAGCGCGCTGCCGATACTACGTCGAAACCGCGGTACGTGGTTCGCTCTCGCCCTGTTCTTCGCCATCCCGCTATTCCTCGCTCTGGTCTCATGGACGGGCGACGTCATTGACGCAGGCCAATCGGAACACGGCCTCGCCGCCATGGTGGGAGGACACGTCTTCGAACACGTCCTGGACTATGCTTTCGTGGCGATCCTGGCCGTGGGCATCTACGGCCTGCTGCTGCTCGATTCCACCAAACACGGCGATATGCGATGACGCAGACAACGGCCTCCGATCAGCCTCTTCTCGTAGAGATGGTTCGGGACGATCGCGATGAAGAATTCGCGGACGCGGTGTCGATCATCCTTCCGGCCTTCAATGAAGGTCCGCACATTGCCGGTCAGATCAAGGCCGTCCGGAAGATCATGGACGAATCGGGGTGGGACTACGAGATTCTCGTGGTAGATGATGGATCTTCGGACGAGACGGGTCGGAATGCGGAAGCGGAGGGCATTCGCGTGTTGCGGCATCGTCGAAACCGGGGTTATGGTGCGGCGCTCAAGCGAGGGATCGCCGCCGCTCAGCACGCCTGGGTCCTGATCGTGGATGCCGACGGTACGTACCCGATTTCGGCACTTCCGAGGCTGCTTCAACGTGCTCCTGGACAAGAAATGGTCGTGGGAGCACGCACCGGACCGGATGCGAAGATTCCCTTCGCGCGGCGGCCGGCAAAATGGTTTCTGGGCCATCTGGCGAGTTATCTCGCAGGCCAGAAGCTTCCGGATCTCAATTCCGGTCTCCGTCTGATGCGTAAGGATCTGGTCGAGACCTATCTCCACCTGCTGCCGTCCGGCTTTTCCTTTACCACGACGATCACCCTCGCGGCTGCCTGCAATGATCATGAGGTGACGTTCGTGCCGATCGACTACCATGCTCGGCTGGGAAAGTCGAAGATCCGTCCACGGCATGCCTATGATTTCATGTTGTTGATCCTCCGGACGATCGTGTTTTTCAACCCGCTCAAAGTCTTCATTCCGATCGGATTCATTCTCGCTTGCCTGGGAATCGGCAAGTTCGCGTATGACGTGACGCTGGGAAATATTTCCGAGAGCGCCCTGCTCGGCATTCTGGGAGCGCTGATCGTTTGGGCCGTGGGCTTGCTGGCGGACCAGAATGCACGCATCCACAGTCAGCAAGTGAGGGCGCCAAAGGGATGATGAAACGCGGGCTGAAGGTTCTGGTCAGCTTTGGTGTCCTGGGGCTGCTTTTCGTGCTGCTGCCGTGGAAGCAGGTGGTGGAAACCTGGCGCGACGTTTCGCTGGTCCTCTGGAGTGCGATGCTGACCGGGTTCGTCGTCGTCCACCTCCTGGGAGTGATCAAGTGGCGGATGATCATAAACGTAAACGCAAGTCGGATCCCCCTCGCCCTGTTCGACGCCTGTCGCTTCTACGCCGCCGGACTTTTCGCCAACCTCTGTCTTCCCAGCATCGTGGGCGGAGACGTTTTGAGGGCTGCCCTGGCAGGAAAGCGCATCGGCCAACCGGAAGCCGTCGTGCTCGGAGGGCTGGCGGATCGGATAATCGACACGGCGGCCATCGGAGTTCTCGTCGCGGGGGGCGGCCTCCTGACGGGCGGGGTGCTGTCGGGCTGGAGCGCGCCGGTCGTCTTGCTTCTCTGCCTCGTACTGGTCGGCTGCGGCGTAATGATGGCGCCTCTTCTGCTCAGTCGACCGCTTCGGCGTTGGCCCGCGCGGCATCGACGCCGCATCGGTCGAACTCTCGTTTCCCTCCGGCGCCTGCGACGAAGCCCGGGAGCGACGATGAGCGCATTCGCCGTCGCCTTGCTCATGCAAAGCAGCTTCGTCTTACTAAACGCCTGGCTGGGCTATTCCCTCGGAATTGACGTGCCCCTTGCAGTATGGTTTCTCGTGTGGCCACTGGCCAAAGCTGCCGGTCTGCTGCCGGTGAGTCTCGGTGGTCTGGGTGTTCGAGACGCCACTCTCGCGGCTTTGCTGGTGCCCTTCGGGGTGCCTCCCGCACAGGGTCTCGTGGCCTCGCTAGCATGGACGAGCGTGATGATCGGCGGAGGCTTGCTCGGCGGTCTGCTGTGGTGGACGCTCGGCCGTTCGCCCGAGGTCGCGCACGACGTTCTATCGTTCACCGGCTCGTCGACGAGGTCTCATGGGTAAGCCGCACGTCGTCATTCTGGGTGCAGGTCCCGCCGGTGTAGGTGCTGCCTATCGGCTTCGTCAGCTGGATCGCGCCGAGGTTACCGTCCTCGAGCAACGAGATACGGTCGGGGGGAATGCAGGAAGCTTTGAGCTAGGCGGTCAACGACTGGACTACGGCAGCCACCGACTTCATCCGGCCTGCGAACCCGCGATCCTCGACGCGATCCGAACGCTCCTTGGAGACGATCTCATACGTCGTTCACGACATGGGCGGATACGCCTTCACGGAAGGTGGATTCATTTTCCCCTCAAACCGGCGGATCTTCTTCTTCGCACGGAGGGGCGGTTCGCCCTCGGCGCGTTGCGGGACGCACTATCGAGGCGCTCCGTCCAGGCACCGGGGGGAGAAGACACGTTCTCCTCCGTACTTCTGGAGAGCCTCGGACCCACCATCTGTCATTCATTCTACTTCCCGTACGCCAAAAAAATCTGGGGTCGCGATCCGGAGGAACTCTCGGCCGTGCAGGCCCGCAAACGAGTTTCCGCACATTCCTTCGCGAAACTGCTGCGTAAGGTGCTCGACCGAGTGCCGGGACTTCGCCGTGGAGAGAGTGGTCGTTTCTATTATCCGCGAAACGGTTACGGCCAGATCAGCGAGGCGTTCAGCCAGGCAGCCAGCTCGAACGGCGCCGAGCTCCTGCTCGGATGCAGAGTGACGCGTCTTCTGCATCCGAACGAATCGGACTACCGATGGACGATCGTGGCCGATCAGAGCGGAGAGCCGCGCACTCTGCACGCCGACTACGTCTGGTCGACGATCCCCGTCAGCCTGCTGGCCCGATTGGTGGAACCTTCGCCGCCTTCTGCGATAGCCGCTGCAGCCGCGTCTCTGGAGTATCGTGCGATGCTGTTGATCTACCTTCAACTACCGGTCGACAGATTCACGGAATACGACGCCCATTACTTCCCTGAGACCTCACTTTCTATCACGCGTCTGTCGGAGCCGAAGAACTATTCGGCAGATTCTCGTCCGATCGGCCGGACGACCCTCTGCGCCGAATTGCCGTGCTCACCCGACGACGAGGTGTGGTCCATGAGCGACGAGGATCTTGGCCGGCTGGTGTCGGATGATCTTTCCCGTGCGGATATTCCCCTTACGTGTTCTCCCACTGCCGTTCACGTAAAGCGACTTCGCCAGGCCTACCCGATCTACGCCCGGGGATATGAGCGGCCTTTTGCCATACTCGACGGCTGGGTGGATCAACTCCCTCGCCTGCTCAGCTACGGCCGGCAGGGTCTATTCGCCCATGACAACACGCATCACGCACTGGCGATGGCGTATGCGGCCGCAGACTGCCTTAGCGACGGTACCTTCGACGCGGATAGATGGCGGGCCTATCGAGACGTTTTTGAAACGCACGTCGTCGAGGACTGAGGGCGGCATGTCCAAGCTTTCAGACGGCTCCGCGCGAGAGCCTGTGA
>CAZMXY010000119.1:0-12022 GCA_964570345.1 uncultured Rhodothermales bacterium
TGCACACGTCAGGGACCTCCCTTACGCGGCCGTCCCCGAACCGGACGGCCGTCGGGTAATTCCAATCGGCCCTCAAGTCAGCGGCGGAAAGGTCCTGCATTGGTCATGCATGATTGGAGCGAAGAGGTGAGTCGGAAGAGATGACGAGTCAGGTCGAGGCGAGGCGAAGGTGAAACGACTTTGGCCTTGTTAGCTGCTCGTATCCGAGCCGGGACAGCGTCACGCCGCGTCCGGATGCCTTCACGCCCGTCCAGGCCAGCGCGGGATCCAGGTAATCGCATCGATTCATGAAGACCGTACCCACCTCGAGCTGCGAGCCCAGATCGAGGGCGGCGTCCTCGTCCACGGTCCAGACGGACGCCGTCAATCCGTACGGGCTGTCGTTCACGAGACCGACGGCTTCCGCGTCCGTGTCGACCTTCATGATGCCGACGACCGGCCCGAACGTCTCCTCGGCCATGACGTCCATCGCATGATTCACGTCGACGAGCACCTGCGGCGCCAGGTAGGGCGTGCCGGGCTCGTCTGATGGAAAATCCGCGGGGTCGATTAGCGTACGCGCCCCATCTCCCACGGCGTGGCGGATCTGCTCGCGAACGAAATCCGCACTCCGCGTGCGCACGAGCGGACCCAGCGTCGTGCCCGGATCGGTGGGATCGCCGAGTCGAAGCGCCCGTACGGCGTCGACGTACTGCTTCACGAAACGGTCGTAAACGTCGGCGTGCACGTAGATCCGCTCCACGCCGCAACACGATTGTCCGGCATTGTAGAAGGCGCCGTCGACGAGTCCGGCGACGGCCGCGTCGAGATCGACGTCCGCACGAACGTACGCCGCGTCCTTGCCCCCGAGCTCCAGTCCCACGGTGACGAACCGATCCCTCCGATTCGCGGCGGCACGCTGAACGGCCGAGCCCCCGCCGACGGATCCCGTAAAGCAGACGAGATCGGGACCCCCGTCCCTTCCGATGAGCGACGCACTCTGCTCGTGACTCAGACGGAGCGCCTGGAAGACGCCCTCCGGCATGCCCGCCGCCTCGAAGGCGTCCGCGAAGCGTTCCGCGCAGAGAAACGTCTGTTCGGAATGCTTCAGAAGTACGACGTTTCCGGCGAGAAGGGCCGGGACTACGGCGTTGACGGCGGTCAAGTACGGGTAATTCCACGGGGCCATCACAAGGACGATTCCCAGCGGCTCTTTGCGGATGAAGCGCGTAAATCCGCCCGTCGGCGGAACCTGAAGATCCGCCAGCGCCTCGGCGGCAAGGCCGATCATCGCGCGAGCTCTCTCCTCGAACGTCCGAATCTCCGCCGGAGCGTGACGGAGGGGCCGGCCCATCTGCCAGGTAATTTCCTCGGCTATCGCGTCTCGCCTGGCTCCGAAGGCGTCTACGAATCGGGTGCAAAGCGCCGCACGCTCGTCGATCGGCGTGGCTTGCCACGATCGCGCCGCGGTCCGGGCCGCCGCGAGGGCCTCGTCGGCGGCGCGATCGGACGTCAGCGGACGCTCGGCAAAAAGACGTCCGTCGACGGGACTGACGCACCGGTAGGTCGCCGCGAAATTCGAGCCGACCGGCGTACTCTCAGAGCGACGATGCTTCACCGTGATGCCTCAAATGATTTCAAAATACCGCTTCAACTCCCAGTCCGTAATGTGCTTTCGAAACTCGCGCTCTTCCCATTCGCGGGTCGCGGAGAAGTGCTCGATGAATGCGTCTCCGAAGAGCCGGCGGGCTTCGTTCGAGGCCTTCAGCCGCTGCGCCGCTTCCCATAGCGTGGCCGGCAGCCGTCTGCTCGCGCTCCCGTTCGTCACGTCGTACGCGCTGCCTGAGACGGGTGCGGGGAGTTCGAGCCGCTGCTCAATACCCCAGAGTCCCGACGCGAGAGCGGCAGCGAGGGCAAGGTACGGGTTCGCGTCGGCGGCGGCGATACGGTATTCGACGCGCTGGCAGTCCGGGTGCGCCGGGACGACCCGAAGCGCACAGGTGCGGTTCTCGATCCCCCAGCTCGCCGTCGTAGGCGCCCAGAAGCCGGGGATGAGCCGGGTGTACGCGTTCACCGTCGGCGCCACCATGGCGAGCAGGTCCGGCATCCAGCGCTGTTGCCCGGCGAGGAAATGCCGCATCACGGCGCTCATATTCCCCTCCGCTTCTTCGTCATAGAAGACGGGTACGCCATCGACGTTCTGCAGCGAAAGGTGGATGTGCCCGCTCTGCCCCGGGTAGTCGGGCGACCACTTCGCCATGAACGTGGCCATCATGCCGTGGCGCTGCGCCACGACTTTCGTAAAGGTCTTGAAGAGAGCCGCTCGGTCGGCCCCTTCCACGGCGTCCTGAACCGAAATAGCCGCCTCGAGGACGCCGGGTCCGGTTTCCGTGTGCAGACTTTCCAGAGACGTCCGCATGTCCTCGCAGGTCCGCAAGAGGTCCCGGTAAAATTCCCACGCGACCGAGCTTCGCAGCATCGAATAGCCGAAGTTTCCCGGGGTTATGGGCTTCAAGTTGCGATATCCTTTCTCACGGATCGAATGCGGCGTTTCGTCGAAAAGGAAGAATTCGTATTCGAAGGAAGCGCGTGCGAGAAAACCCATCTCACGGGCACGTCGAACGACACGTCGCAAGACGCCTCGCGGGCAGATGGCCTCGGCCTCGTCGCTAAATTCACCCAGGAACAGCAGCATCCCCGGTTCGAACGGCAGCACACGGCACGTCTCGGGCAAGAGCCGAACGGCCGCGTCGGGATAGGCCGTATGCCATCCGGTGTACGTCACGTTGTCGTAGAGCTGATCGTTGCTGTCCCAGCCCAACACGACGTCACAGAATCCGAATCCCTTCTCGAGCGCGGAAAAGAACTTCTCGCGTTCCATGTATTTTCCGCGCAGGACCCCGTCCGCATCGAATACGCCGACCTTGACGTGGGTGAGACCCCGCGCTTCGACCAGTCTGCGCGCGTCCGACGCCGTGTGGGGTGAATCGAGCGCAAGCGCGTCCCGCTTCGCGGAATCAGGGTTCGGTTCAGACGAAGGGGATGAAGACATGGGTTAGGGGTATTCTGATGAGAACTTGACGCACACGGCTAATCGATCGGCCGGTCGCCGCAAGACGTTCACACCGCGGCGGCCGTGGGATACTTGTCTCTATCATAAACGCGGACGTGAAGAGAGGGATCATATTCACTACCGGCTTGTCGCCATTACTGAGCTACCTTGAAGACGGGTCGACGGCGCCACCAGCTTTTGCCATAATACGCGGCATTCTGCGGCCATGACGACAACGCCGAAAAGGGTTCATTCGATTCGGCAATCGCGATTAAATCGCGGTTTCCATCTCTCAGCAGCTTGTCGGCAAGACATAGATCTGAACATGGCGCGTCGCTACCGGATCCTTTTTGTTCTCCCCGTCCTCGCCGCCATCAGCGCCTGTGCGCCTTCCGGTCGGCTCGCGCGTGCCCCTGCTCCCATCGAAGAGCTTCCGCCGATCCCTGAACGGCGCGGCCTTCTCGACGTCGATCTGGTCTACCCACGCGAGGGTGCCCTGAAGCCCGACGCCGACTCGACCTTCCTGTTCGGATCGGTGGGCACCGGCGATGCGGAGCTCACGATCAACGGGCTGCGCATTCCCTTAGCTCCGAACGGCGCCTTCCTGGCGTATGTCCCCGTTCCGGACGACGCCCGCTACACGTTGACGGCGCGAGCGGACGGTGCCGCCGATTCCTTCGTCTACTCCTATGCCTCCCCTCCGCCGGCCACGCCTGTCGTGCAGGCGTTCGACGCCCCGCTTCATGCCGTAGTGGTCGGAGGCCGCGATACGCTCGCCACGGGATCGGAGATCGTGCACGCTTATCCCGCTCCCGACGCGGAACGGCGATGGTTCTTCCCCCCCGGAACCGAGCTTACGGCGACGGGACGCTCGGGCGGTCTCATTCGGATCCGGATGACAGGCGAGACGGACGCCTGGATCGACTCCTCAAACGTCCGCTTCCGCGAACCCGTTCGTGAACGATCCCTTTCCGTCGGATCCGTCGAGTTCGCTCCGGCTCAACGCTACGTCGACGTGAAAATCGACGCCGATCGCGCACCTTTCCTGATCCTTCCGGACGTCAGAGGCCTGGGCATCGTGGTCTACGGACGCTCCGCTCCGGCGGCCGTGCCGCCGACACCGGACTTCATCGAACGAGCGGCCTGGCAAGGTGCATCCTCCGATAGTGCCAACCTTCAGCTCGATTTGTCCGGGCCGCTCTGGGGATTCAAGGCTTTTTACGACGATGACGGTGCGCTGGTGGTGCGCGTGCGGAGGCCGCCCGTTCTAGACCCGTCCAACCCCGTGCGCGGTCTCCGCATCATGGTGGATCCCGGCCATCCCCCCGGAGGAGCCATCGGTCCGACGGGCTTAACGGAGGCCGAGGCCAATCTCGACGTCGCCCTCAGGCTGGCGGATTTGCTGAGAGACGTCGGCGCGGACGTGGTGATGACGCGCACGACGGCGTCGGGCCTCGTGAGCGATTCGCTCACCGCCATCGAGCTCTGGGCACGCGTGGACCTGGCCGTCGACGAGAATGCGGATCTGCTCGTCTCTATCCACAACAACGCTTTTCCCGACGGCGTCAATCCCTTCGACAACTACGGCACGGAGACCTATTACTTCCACCCGTTCTCCAGGCCGCTCGCCGAAGCGCTGCTGCAGCAGCTGGTGAAGGTGACCGGCCTCCCGGATCTCGGGGCGAAGCAGCGAAGCCTGGCGCTGGTCAGGCCTTCCTGGATGCCGTCGACGCTCACGGAATCCCTCTTCATGATGTTTCCGCAGCAGGAGGCCGCGCTTCGTCACGCCGATTTCCAGGAGAGGCTTGCGCGGGCGCACCTCGAGGGCATCCTCTCATACCTTCGAAACCTCGGGCAATAGCGCCTTCGCGTCCCCGTAGGGCGGGCCTTCTTCCAATAGGGTTCCAACTAGCGCTGGAGACGAAGCGGGTTGGCGAGAGGGCGCAGTGCCGATGGGCTCTCGCCTTGTTACAACTAGCGCTGGAGACGAAGCGGGCATTCTCCTCTAGAGATTGAAGGATCTCGGGTCCTCGAGCGGCCGTCGCCTTCCCCAAGCGCCGTCGACTCATTTCGTTTATCTTAAAGGTGTGATCCTCTTTCGACGAGCCTCGAGGCCACTCTCATGCGGCCGGTGATAAGCTTTCCCCACGTCTTAGGCATATTTTTTCTTGCGGGGTGCAGCTCCGGACCCGAGTTCGTGCCGCTCTTCAATGGCCGCGATCTCTCGGGCTGGAAGAACGTGAATGGAGCGCCGAGCACGTGGACGGTCCGCGACGGGATGATCGCGTGCTCCGGTATCCCAACCGGCGTCCTGTGTACCGACCGCCATTATGAAAACTACGTGCTCGAGCTCGACTGGCGTCACATGACGGAGGGCGGAAATGCCGGCCTGTTCGTCCACAGCGATCCGCTCCCCGCTCGGGGACAGCCGTTCACGCGCTCGACGGAGTGCCAGATCCTGGACGGCAACCACGGCGACGTGTTCGCGATCCACGGCGCCACGATGGTGCCGGACCGTCCTCACCCGCAGGGCTGGATGCGCTCGCTGCCTACGGAGGAGCGTGCGCGGCCGGCCGGCGAATGGAACCACTACCGCGTCGAGAGCCGCGACGGCCGCCTGACACTGGCCGTCAACGGCAAGGTCGTCTCGGGCGGATCGGAGCTGACGCCGCGGAAGGGGTACATTTGCCTCGAATCCGAAGGCTCCGAGGTCCACTTCCGAAATATCCGGATCCAGGAGCTGCCCTCGACGGATCCGTCCCCTGAGGAGACGGCCGATACGTATCAGGGCTTCGCCTCGCTCTACAACGGGGTCGATCTCGCAGGGTGGAAGACGGCTCCCAGGGCGCCATGGCAGGCGGATGACTGGATCCTTCGAAACGCGGGCGCCGGGGCCGGAGAGCGGCTGAACCAATCCGGCGACACCGCCGAACGACCTCATTTGTGGACCGAGAAGACGTACGGCGATTTCGAGCTGATCGCCGACTGGCGAGTCGAGTGCGAATCCGACGCGGCCGCGATTACGCGGAGCGGCATCTTATTGAGAGGAAGCACCGACGCGGAGGTGTTCGTAGGCTGCGAGGCCGCCCCGCCCGACGACACTGCGATCGTCCGGGCGACGGCCGACGGGTCCCGCTCGTCCCGCGGTTGGAGCCGTCTCATCACCACGGTGCGCGGGGAGCACGTGAGCGTCGAGCTCGACGGCACACCGATAGCCGACCAGCAACTGCCGGACGGCGTGCCCGCGCGAGGGGCCATCGGGCTCGCGGATTACGGTGCACCCGTTCAATTCGCCAACCTGTTCGTGAGGGAGCTGGAATGAAGGAGCACATATGCACGTAGATCGATGAGGTTGATATGACGACACGAGATCTTTCGCGGCGTGAATTCATCGCGACAGGCGCGGCAGCGGCGGCGGCTGTCTCCGGATTCCCGTTCGTGCGTACCGCCGATGCGATGCAGGAGCCGATCCGAGTCGGCGTCGTCGGAACGGGCGGGCGCGGCACCGGCGCCTGCGCCAACGCGCTGATGGCCGACCCGTCCGTCGAGCTGGTCGGCATGGCCGAAATCGCTCCGGAGCGCGTCGAAGAGAGCCTGACGGCCCTCAGGCAGGCGGATGAACTGCAGGGCGATGCGTTCCAGCGGCGCATCAAGGTGACGAAGGAGGCCATCTTCATCGGACCGGATGCCTTCAAAGAACTGATGGCGCTGGATCTGGACTATGTGATTCTGACGACGCCTCCCGGTTTTCGACCCCTGCACTTCGAGGAGGCCGTGAACCGCGGACTACACGTGTTCGCGGAAAAGCCGGTCGCCACCGATCCGGTCGGCTGCCGGGCGATCAGGGACAGCGCCCGGAAAGCCCGGCAGAAAGGGCTGAGCGTAGTCGTCGGACTTAACGCCCGGCACGATCTCGCCGTGATCGAGACGGTACGGCGCATCCACGACGGGGCGCTGGGTGAGATCGTCGACGGAAGCATCCACCGCCTGGGCGGCGGGTTGTGGCACCGGGGCAGCGACCCGAGCTGGTCGCCTATGGAATACCAGATGCGAAACTGGTATTACTTCTGCTGGCTGGGCGGAGACCAGATCGTCGAGATGGTCGTCCACCAGATCGACCTGATGAACTGGGTGATGGGCGCCACACCGGTGAGCGCGCTTTCGCAGGGCGGCCGGACCCAGCGGACTGATCCCAAGTATGGCAACATTTACGATCACATGACGGTGGACTATGAGTACCCCGGTGGGGTACACGTCCACCTGATGTGCCGCCAGTGGGACGAGAGCGACGACAAGAACGAGAACAGGGTGATCGGCAAGCTCGGCGAGAGTGACGGCCGGCGCTCGATCCTCGGAACGAATCGGTGGCGCTCTCCGGAGAAGGATGACGTCATGCACAACGCGCTGATCTACGAACACATGGAGCTGATACAAAGCATGCGCGCCGGAGACGCAAGGAGCGATCTCCTCGATTTCGCGATCGACAGCACCCTCACGTCCATCATGGGACGCGAGTCGGCGTACACCGGTAAATCGATCACGTGGGACGAGATCAGCGGGTCCGATCTCGACCTCTTTCCCGACAGCTACCAGTTCGGCCCCGCGCCGCAGCAACCGGTTCCGATCCCCGGAACACCGCGCCTCGCTGCCCCAACTCACGGATCCCTAAAATAGGAAAGCTCGGGCGCGTACTGGGACCGGCGAGATCCGCGCATCCGATAAACGGTCACGCCGCCGTCTAGCGTCACCGCATAGTCTTTCTCCGCGGGAACGAGCTCGACGACGCGCTCGGTGCCGTCGCCGAGCGTGAAGCGAACGGTGTACGTTGAGTCGCGGTCGGCAGGCACCGACTCCAGAAAGCCGTCGGCCTGCAGAGGATTAAAACGCTCGAGATAGCGGATCGCGGCAGCGGAATCCGCAGTGCTCGGCGATGCATCCTCCGTCAGTTGCCACTCGCTTTCCTGCCGCTGCAGTGCATAGGACTGGCCGGGCCCATGGACCGACACGCGCGAGACGCGCTCCGGGGGCAGGTCCACGATCGTCTTATCCCTCCAGCCGTCCACGTTTTCCGGAAGTTGGAGGCGGCCGGCCGAGAGGTAGACGGCTTCGTCATCACTGAGCCGCACGTAGTTCGATCCGAAATCCGGACCGTTTTCGCCTACGACGAGCGTCAGGCGGCCGGCCTCCCACACGACGTCGATCTCCGTGCCCGTCGAATCCACACCGTAGCGGCCGTACCGCTCCGGGTTAGTGGAGACAACCGATCGGAGCTCCAACGCCGAAAGATCCTCCAGCACACGGGCGACCGTCGTTGAATCGGCGGCGGCGTCGACGGGATCCGTGAGACGCCAGGATTCGCCGTCCCTCCGAAGGCCGACGCTCATGTCCGATCCGGTGGCGCGGATCGCGCTCACCTCGCCCGCTGGAATCCGGACGTCCGGAACCTGAACCGTCGAGATCTCCGTGTCGAACACGCCCGCGAGGTAGGCGATGACGAGGAGGAGGACGAGCGCTCCTCCGAGCCAGGTGAGCTGTCGTTGTTTCATGACACGTCTGACGACCGTGAATACGTCCAGTGTCTCTGCCTTGCCCTCCTTGCCGGCCCCTGTGACTACACCAGCGCGATCTCGCGCGTCTTTCGCCGACGCCAGCGCCAGACGCCGATTGAAAGGATGATCAGTACGGGCCCGATCAGGTTGGCGTATTTGATCCAGGAGCGGAGGCCTGGCGAGACGTCGGGCAGGCGCCGCGGCGAGACGTCCTTGGCCCGGATGGAAAGCATCGCGTCGTCCTGAGCCAGCCAGTCCACCATGTTCAGCCCGAACTCGATGTTGCCGGGGATGCGGCCCAGGATCGACTCGTTCAAAAAGTCGCCGTCGCCGGCTACGACGATCCGCGTCGGAGGGCTCGTCTCGCCCGGTACGAAGGCGCTCGGGAACGTGCCGCGGTAGGCTGCGGCGAGAACGTACGGGCCTCCCGAGAGCTGGGCCTGCTGCTGTATTGGCTGGATCATGAAGAAGCCCACCTGGACGCCGCTACGGCTCGATGAGAAGACGAGGGGCTCGCGCTGAACACCGTCCGGAACGGCCACGGACGTATCGATGGAGCTCACGAAGTAGAACAGCACCTCATCCAGCCGATTGACCATCATGTGGTCCGAATCGAACCGTGTCGCAATCGGCAGAAATGGGTACCGGATCTGTTGAGCCAGGTTGAAGAAACCCTGCTGGCGCTGTATTGTGACGGAGGAGCTCTGCTCGTCCATCACGAGATCGGCGTTCACTCCCGCACCGTAGGCCGAAAGGAGCGGATCGACGCCGACGGACAGTTCGCGAGCCTGGCCCATCTGCAGGTTCGCGTCGACGCGGTTCAGCAGGAACGCGACGCGCCCGCCGTTCATTACGTAGTCGTCCAAGGAGCGAAGGGCCCCATCGCTGAGTGAATCGGTCGGGGCGATCACCATCAGCACGTCGGGCTCCGGGTTCAGGACGGAATCCTGCACCGTTACGGTCCGCACCTCATAGTTGCGTCGTAGCTCCTCGGAAAGCACCTGAAGATCCTGAAACGTGTTCGGCTCGCCGTGGCCGCTCAGGAATCCGACGACCGGCAGCTCGTCGCGCGTCAATCGCCGGATGGCACTCGTGATGTCGTATTCCAGCGTGGAGAGGTCCTGGACGACGGGTATGGCCTCTCGCTCGCCGCCGTACTGAATGGCCAGCCCCATGTGGGCGTTCTTCAGCTGAACGTTGTCCTCCTCGATCACCTGGATCTGAACGGGCGGAATGTTCAGACGGGCAGCCTCCTGACGCCGTTCTTCGTCGCTTCCCGGGTCCACAAACCGATACTGGACGTTGCGCCCACCGTAGGCGCGGTAATCGTCGAGCTTGTCCTTCAAGTACCGCCGGTTCGAGCTGTACGGGGCGGGAAGATCCTCCGTGAAAAACGCCGTGATCGTGACGGGATCCTCGAGGTTTTCGACGAGCTCGATGGACGCGTCCGAGAGTGAATAAACCTTATCGTCCGTGAGGTCCACGCGAAAAAACACGTTGAGGCCGATCAGGTTGATCACGACGAGGATCAATCCGATCATGACAAGGCTTGCTCGGGACGTCCAGTCTCTTCTCATCGTGATCGCTACTCAGGTCTTCGCGCGAGCGTATACGCCGTACAGATGGTCGCGAAGAGCGTCATCGAAACGTAGTACAGAACGTCCCTCGAATCGATGACGCCCCGCAGTAGATTCCGGTAATGATAGTCGATGCCCAGGTACTGAAGCACGCGTCCGAGCCCGCCGGGGACGAACGGCGTCACCTTGTCGAAAAGAAAGAGGACGAAGATGATGGCGAAGCCCAGGATGAAGGCGACGATCTGGTTGCGCGTCAGACTTGATGCGAAAATCCCGATCGCCCCGGCCGTGACGCCGAAGAGAAAGATTCCGAGGTAGCCGCCCGCGGCCGCACCGACGTCCAGATCCCCGAGGAACGTGATCGTTAGCGCGTAGAACAACGTCAGCCCGATGGCCGATAGCAGGACCAGACTGACCGCGAGGAGCTTGCCGCCGATCACCTGTACGTCGCGCACCGGCATCGTGAGGAGGAGCTCTAACGTGCCGGATCGGCGCTCTTCGGCGAACGTGGACATCGTAACGGCCGGGATGAAGAAGAGGAAGACGAACGGCACGATATCGAACACCGAGCGCAGTGATGCGACGTTCTCCAGAAACAAGGTCGAGCTGAAAAACCAACCCGTGATCAGCAAGAATACCGTCAGCACGACGTACGCGGCTGGGCCGTCGAAGTACGCCCGCAGCTCCCTCTTCGTCAGCGTCCAAATTTCTCGCATGGTGGCGTGTTCGTCTGATGCCGAGGTTACGTGCCGGAGGGCGTCGATATCGGTCCGTCGGAGGAGGAGGACGACGTCCGCCCATCGGAGGAGGTCAGCTGCCGGAAGACGTCTTCGAGATTCACTTGCTCGCGGTGCAGCTCCGTGAGCGTCCACCCCTTCTCGACCGCCAGCTGAAAGAGGGCGGGTCGGAGGTCGGACACCTCCTCGCTGACGAGGGTATAGACCGTGCTTTCGCCTTCCTGCCGGCTATCCAGAATACGCGCCCGGCCCCAGGCCTCGATCGCCGGCGGCACGGCCTGTGCTAGCCCGTTGATCTTCAGCACGCCGAACTGCACGCGCTGTGCGCCCGCAAAAGTCTCCTGCAGATCCCTCGGCGTGCCGTCTGCGACCAGGCGCCCCTCGTGGATAATCAGTACCCGGTCGCAGGAGGCCTGTACCTCCGGCAGAATGTGGGTTGAGAGGATGACCGTCTTCTCTCGTCCGACGGCCTTGATGAGCTCGCGAATCTCGACGATCTGATTCGGGTCGAGCCCGGTCGTGGGTTCGTCGAGAATGAGGATGGGCGGATCGTGAATCATCGCCTGGGCAAGCCCGACCCGCTGGCGATACCCCTTCGACAACTCGTCGATCTTCTTCCCGAGCACGTCGGAGATGCCGCAGACGTCGACCATCTCTTGAAGACGCCGCATGCGCGTCTCCCTCGGCACGTCGCGTAGCGCGGCCACGAACGTGAGATAATCGTACGTGATCATGTCGTGATAGAGCGGCGTGTTCTCGGGCAAGTAGCCCATCCGTTGACGGATCGCGAGGGTGTCCTCGCGGACGTCCATCCCATCCACGTAGACCGTCCCGCTCGTCGGCGGCAGGTAGCACGTGATGATCTTCATCGTCGTGGTTTTACCCGCCCCGTTCGGCCCGAGAAAACCAAGCACTTCGCCCGGGCGAACCTCGAATGAGATGTCGTCGACGGCTATCTCCGTGCCGTACGTCCTGGTGAGACCTCGAATCTCGATCATCGGAAATTCGGAGCCGGTGGTACATGCTTGCGGCGGGTGGACGTGGCCGTCGGGCCGTCCAGACTGCTGCCGGACGCCGCTTAACCACGGAATCTGACACCACATCTTCCTTAAAGATTCCACGAAAAGC
>CAZMXY010000120.1:0-4215 GCA_964570345.1 uncultured Rhodothermales bacterium
TGATCGGGACTGCACGGAGCACCGATGGTCACGACCGCTACAGCGGATTCGACGTCGCCGCTCGCCATCAGTACCGCCGCGCCTCCCAGCGAATGTCCGATCAGGAGGCGCGGCGCTTCAAAGCGCGTTTCGAGAAATCGAGCGGCCGAAACAAGATCGGACACGTTCGACGCGAAGTGGGTCCCGGCGAATTCACCTTCGCTCTCGCCGAGCCCAGTGAAATCGAAGCGCAGCACGCCGAGGCCGGACTGCGTCAGGGCACGGCTGATGTGTCCGACCGCTTTCAAATTCTTAGAACAGGTAAAGCAGTGGGCAAAAAGCGCGTAGGCGATGGGCTCGTCATTGGCCGGAAGATCAAGCAGCGCGGCGAGTCGGTCGCCGCGTTCGTTTTCGAAATGCAGCTGTTGAGAGCGCATGATTTTGACGGTGTTAGAGGACGCATGCGTGGTCAGGCGGCGCTCCACCGCTATTCCCGTCTCCCAAAGAGGACATCGAGAATCCAGTGGCCTTTATTTCTTTAGACGTCGCAGCACGGCCGTTTGTGACCGGGAAAACTTAGCCGGTATGCTGAACGTAGGCTTTGTAGGTCGCCGTTCCCCTTCGCTCGTTGAACAGTCCGTGCCACGTCGCGAAGACCGAATCAAGCCACGCGTAGCGGTCGTCGTCCGTCTCGAAGCGCGCCGACATGGCCAGACGCCACAGATGGGGACGCTCGGGATCGTAGCCCCGGAGCCCGAATCCCTTTGCATCGAACCAGATGCGGGCGTCGTCGTGTGTTTGGATGATCCCGGCGGGATTCACCGTGCAGAGGTGCCGTCCCTGATCCGGCTCAATGCCGGCTTTCACCAGGAGATACGCACAATTTCCGGAGTACATCGACCAGCGGAGCGCGCCTGAAAGGCGGGTTCCGGTTACCGTTCCGTCGCCGCTGCCGATCAGGTCGCCTTCGCGACCGTCGGGCCCAACGAGGGCGTCCATGTGCTCCTGATAGAACAGTTCGGCGTCGAAGAGGTGCTCGAGTCGGCTGGTCGTATTTTTCGTCGCGTTATCCATGATTCAGTCTGAGAAAAGATCGAACGTGAAGAAGAAGTGAGCAGGTCCTCCCGTCAGCTCCGTATTCCTTTCGCGGCCGCCGTTACGGCTGGGCGATCACGTGCCGTCCCGGAAGCGGATCGTCGGGTGTATCGTCTTCGATCAGGCGGGCTCGGCAAAGGCGAAGTCGAAGCCGCCGGGATCCTGGATGCCGCATTCCCGCATTCCGTATATCGCGCACCGGACGCGCTGGCGCGAGACCATTTTCTCATGTCGGTCGTTGCGGTCAAGTCATCTGCTTTACGAATGCGCACACTTCACGGCGGAAAGATGGACGATCCCTATTCTTTCGACCCGGAGGAAGATCTCGCCGCGACGCGTCGTCTAAACGTATACATGCACCGGTCCGAGCTACAAGACGATCAGGCCGAACGGCTCCTCGCCGCGGCTCGAGAGGGCGACGAGCGCTCGTTTCGCATGCTGTATGACGCGTACAAAAGCGTGGTCTACCGAACGGCGCATCGGCTGGTCGGCGCTGCGGAAGCGCTGGACGTGGCGCAAGACGTTTTCGTCACGTTCTTCCGGAAAATGGAAGCCTTCGACGGACGATCCGCCTTGAAGACGTGGCTCTATCGACTGACCGTCAACGTGTGTTACGATCACGTGCGGAAGAACACGCGCCGGTCGGCCTACGACGGCGGCAGCGTCGATGATAGAGATGCGCGACTGTGGAAGGCGTCCGCGAACGGGCCTGACCAGCGGGTGCTTCGGCAAGACGTTCGGGGTTACGTGGACGAGGCGATGGTGGAACTCGCGCCGGAGCTTCGGGCTGCTCTTATTCTCAAGGACGTCGAAGATCTCTCGTACCGTGAGATCGCCGCCATTCTGGGCTGCGCCGAAGGCACGGTCGCTTCCCGGCTCGCGCGAGCGAGGCAACAGGTCGCCGAGCGCCTTCGAGCCGTCGGCATCGATGCCGCATACTTCGAATGAATCCGAATATGAATTTATCCACTTGCATTCCTGAGGAACGGCTGGCCGCCTATTTCGACCGTGAGCTTGCGCCGGACGAACGACCCGCCGTCGAACGTCACCTGCACGTTTGCGGTCTATGCCGGCGGAAGTTGGACGAGATGGCGCTGGTCCGCAGCGGCATCCGGTCTATTTCGTCGCCCGCCCCGCCGGACGCACTCTGGACGGCCATCGAGGACGCCCTGGCCGCGCATCCGCGGCGTTCGGGCCGTCGGCGTGGCCATCCAGGATGGGCCGCCGAGCGCCTGCGCGAGGCCGCGGCGCCGGCTCGGGTCCGCCCGCGCGGCCGCCGCATCGCCGCAGCGGCTGCGCTCGTCGCAGTGATTCTAACGTCGATCCTCTTGATTTCGAGAAGCGAATTCTCGGGTCTGGAAGAGGTCGCTTCCGGTGGCGACGTGCTCTTTTCTGATCGGGACGGCGCGCTGCCGGTCCTGGCCGCTTCGGCACCGTTCAATCTGGGTCCGTATTTGCAGGCGCTGGACCGTACCGGCCGGCTGCCGTCCTTTCCGGATGCCTACCGACAAACGCCCGTTTCTGCGTCGGATGCGATTTGGAACGTCGCGCGGAAGGTGGAGCTCGATTGGGCGGCCCTTCCTCCCGAGCTGGTGCTGGAAGGAGCTTCGATGATCGAGCGGTCCACATTTCGGATGGCCCAGCTCGTTTTCTCCCATCCCGGAGGTAAGGTCGTTCTGTTCGTTCAACCTCGCCGCTATACGATCTCCTTTGCTGATAACCCCACGGAGCCTACGGTGATCGGCCGGCGGCGCTGCCTCAAGGTGCGCTGCGGTGACTATCGGGCTTTCTGCTTCCGGACGAGTGAAGCCACTTACACCGTCGTAGGTCGATACGACGACCCGATGCTGGAGATCGTTTACTCGGCTGTCTAGGATCGCTAGGATCACGCAAGGAGGGAATGCCATGCACGCCAATGGACACGAGCACTCGAAGGCTGCGACTGACATAGCAAATGATGCTTTCGACGACGGCCGCCTCAGGCAACTGGTTAGCGATGAGGCACCGCGACTGCACCGCGTACTCATGTTCCTCCTTCGAGACGAAGGGCTCGCGACGACCATAATGCGCGAAAGTTTTTTGGATGCGATGCGGTCCGGCGTGCCGCATCGTAACGCGCGTTTCACAAGTCGACTCTACGGCGCCGCCGTTCGGCGAGCTCGCGGCCTCGCACCGCGCAGGGGGCATCCGGAATCCGACGGTTCTCGATCCGTGCTACTGGACGCGATTGCCGGGCTCGATGCAGATCAGCGGCTCTGCCTGGCGCTTTGCGACGTCGGCGAAATGACGGCGAACGATGCGTCGGTGATTCTCAACGTGGACCGCGAGACGTGCCAACGGAGACTTCACGACGCGCGGACGGTGCTCTGTGAGAGGCTCTATCGTCAGACGAAAAGTGACTCACCCGTGGGCTTTTGAGCGTATGAAATCCGGAGGTGGACTCATGATGACCGAACACGTCGTTGCCGGCCTTTTATTCCTGCTACTTTCCCTGGCCGCCATTTGGCCCGCCCGAGTGGGTGGCGGCGAAGAGCCTGCCGATGAACCCGACCACGCCCGCGCCATCGACGAATTGACCGACCTGGACTCGCTGCAGCAGGTATTCAACCAGAACAAAGGCCATGTACGCCTGGTGGCACTGTTGTCGCCTTCTTGCGGATACTGCGTGAAGGGCTACCGCTACATGCGGAAGATCCTCGACGAGATAGGCGACGAACGCCTCCAGATGTACGTCGTGTGGGAATCAATGCTCTCGGGCGACTCCAAGGAGCTTTCTGAGCGAATGAGTCGCAAGGCCGATGATCCCAGAATGATCTATCAGGCGTGGGATGCCGACCGCATCACGGGCAAAAAGTGGCAGGAAGTGCTCCAGCTGGACGGTGTCGCGTGGGACGTCTACTTCCTCTACGACGACACGGCTACATGGCCGGACGACGGACCGACGGCGCCGGCGTACTGGCAGCATCAGGGTCAGAGCCGGACGGCCGACCGGCTGGATTATGACCTGCTGAAGACGAAGATCGAGGAAATGCTTTCGCGGGCCGGCTGATTGACGTCGAGCCGTCCTCGCTAGCCGCGCACCAGGGACGCTATCCGCGCACTACGGACGCTAGCCGCGCACTACGGACGCTAGCCGCGCAC
>CAZMXY010000120.1:4315-10235 GCA_964570345.1 uncultured Rhodothermales bacterium
CCGCGCACTACGGACGCTAGCCGCGCACTACGGACGCTAGCCGCGCACAGGGACCTAGCCGCGCACTACGGACGCTAGCCACTCCCCAGCGAAGCCGACATTTACGAGTGACGCCGAAAACTCAGGTGTACGACAAAGGGTGAAATCTTCCGTTCCTGCCACTGGCACCTCGTTCATCGCAACGTTGCTGGTCGTTGTCAGCTCGGCCTGCTGTATCGGGCCGCTGGCCGTCGCCTTCTCCTTTGTCGGCCTGAGCGCCGGTACTATGCTCGCCGTCGGAAACGTCTTCGGACCGTACCGCCCCTACATTCTCGGCTTGACGGTGCTCGTTCTCGGAATCGGATTCTACTCGGTGTATCGCCCCCGGAGGGAGAGTTGCGAACCCGGGCAAGTATGCGCCATTCCGGGCAGCCTGAGGGTGCAACGGATTCTGCTCTGGTTCGCGTCGGGGCTCATGCTCATCATGCTTTACTTTACCTACATCCATCCCGAACTCGACGTGTATTTCGGCATTTATTGATCGTGCCGCTGTACCGTTTCCTGCGACCGGAGTAGTTCGGAGCTCCCTGAAATGTGCCCTCGGCCTGCGGCCGCACGATGCAGCGCGGGGGCCGATATCAGGCTGTAATAATCCCGACCATGCGGCTACTGATCATAAAGTCCAGCGGCGACCGGAATCGAGCCCGAGCGCGGATCCGGACGTTGCGCGGTCGCAGGACGCCGTCTTCATTCTTCCGCTATGATGCGTCTCTTGCTCCTCGTTGCGATAGTAGGGACAGGCCTGATGCCGTCGAGCGCGGCCAAGGCTCAGCGGCACCTGAATCCGCCGCACGGCGGCATCGGTGCACCCGGGCCGTTTCCGCATTCGTTTGTGATCGAATGGGAGGAAGTACCCGGCGCGGTCAAGTACGAGTACGTGCTGAGCGACAATCCGCAGTGTTTCTCCGGCTGTCCCGGCGACACGCGGCAGGACGTTGTGACGTCTACGTCGGCCGTCGAATACAATCTCCAAGAGGATACCTGGTATTACTGGATCACTCGCGTCTACTTGAGCGAAACCGACGTGAGTGTGTGGACGAACATTAGTTCCTTCCTGGCAGCGTCCCCGGAGATTTCCACTCACATCGCCGACGTTGCGCCTAATCCCGCCGTTGGTGAGGCGTCCGTCCACGTTGACTGGGGAGTGAACCCCGCGGCGCTGTTCGTGCAGTTCACCCTGTACGACCTCCTGGGCCGGCGCGTGGTCGGTCCGATTCGTCTCGATAAATCGAGTCCGCGATTCGAAGTCTTTCGCATTTCGACTGCCGACCTGTCGTCGGGTGTGTATATCGCTCGGTTCGTAGCGGACGGCAATCCCGACAATCGGAATAACCGTAGAAGTCAAACCGTCGTCGTCTATTAGCCGTTGCCTCTCATCTCAGATGCGCGTGCGTCCTGCTTTTACCATGATGCTGCTCGGCGTGCTCGCCGGTGCCGTCTTTCCGGTAGCCGTGCGTGCGCAGTGCTGCTCGCCCGGCAATCCGATCGGTGGCCGCAGCACCCTCGGCGCACTGCCCGGCGGCGAGGGAAAGATGACGGCCACGTATTCCTACAGCCGGTCCGGTGCGTACTATCGGGGAAGCAGCGTAGTCGATCCGTTCTTTGTGAACGGCGGATTCTTTCATCACGTAAGCCTGAACGGCGCATACGCGGTCAGTGATCGTGTCACGGTCGAATCGGAAGTCACGTACTTCGCCAGCAAAGTTCAGGAGTACGTGGATGGGGCGCTGCCCTCATCGAGAAGAGGCTTCGGGGTGGGAGATTGGTCCGCCATGATTCACGTCAATCTCTTTCGAGATCGCCGAGCGCATTGGGAGCTCACCAGCGGCGTTGGTATGAAATATCCGCTCGGTACTTTTCGCCAGGCGCGGGAGGGCGCCCTTCTCCCGCTCGACGTCCAGCCGACCACGGGAGCCGTCGACTTCAGGCATTCCCTCTTCCTCCACAAGGGATTTCTGAAGCGAGGTTTCCGCTTCTTCGCCGTCAACCACATCGAAATCAAGTCGGCCAACCCCGACGGGTATCGCTACGGCAATCTCCTGTCGACGTCTGTGTTCGGCTCTGCTAGCCTGGGCCTTCATTGGGATGCCGCCCTCCAGGTGCGTAGCGAGATCCGCGCCCGAGATCGGCGAGAGAGCGGCCCGATCCCGGTGACCGGGTCTACGAAGGTTTTTCTAAGCCCCCAGCTCAGCTACGCCGTTTCACGAACGCTGGTGGTCACGACGCTCGTTGACGTCCCGATCTTCCAGTACTACAGGGGCGGCCAGCTCGGCTCGACGATAGGCTTCAGTGTCAGCCTGATCAGAAGGTTCGGCGTAGGTAAGCTGGACACGGACGATCCACCTCCGCTTTTTCGTTAGTCCATGATGCTCGGCGCCCTGGCACACGCGCACGGTCGACGACACGATCTCGTCGTTCGTTCGACCGCGGCTGGTCGGAGACCGTGCGGATAGGTTTTCGGCACGAAGTGCACGCGGTGGCGCAGGGTGAAACGCGGACGTTTGCCCTCAGCTGAAGGCCGTGCACACGTTCGGTGGATCGCCGTTCAGGCATTTGATCGACACGCCGCGTACGGACAGCTGTCCTCGCACGTAGGCCGTCCTCCCATGTAACAGTATGCACGCTTCCGACACAAAAAGGATTTACGCGCGGCTTTCGGTGTCGCGGAGTAGAGGTCATGACGCATCGAAATGCTACTCACTATCGTGAGGTCAGTTACTACGAAAAGTGTGAATCACGACGAAATAGATCTGACGTCGCTTTTAGCAGGCGATCCGAACGAATTCAAGAAGATCGTGGAGCGGGAGAGTCCGCGCCTTTTCAACGTACTTCTTCGATACGTCCGCGATGAAGACGAGGCGAGAAGTATTATGCAGGAAACGTTCCTCCAAGCGTATGAGGGCCTCGATTCATTTCGCGGTGATGCTAAGTTTACGACGTGGCTCTATTCGATTGGAATAAATCAAGCGCGCGCACGGTACCGCAAGCAGAAGCGGCAGGACCTTCTCCGTGAGGATGAAATCGACAGGCTCCAGCCGTCGTTTTCCATAGGCCGATACACCCAATCGTACGAGCCGTGGCAGCCCGACGAAGTCGCCTCGAAGGCCGAACGGCGACAGTTCGTGCATCAGGCGATTTCGAAGCTTCCTGAGAACTACCGTGTCGTGCTTGAGCTGCGCGACATCCAGGAGTTTTCTACGGATGAGACGGCAAAAATTCTTGAGATGACCTCCGGTGCCGTGCGGGTTCGTCTTCATCGTGCCCGCCAGGCGCTGCGCGCCCTATTAGAACCTTATTTCAGCAATCCCTCATGAGTATCTTGAAACGAATGCGCCGACGCATGATGCTTACGTGCGAGGACGTCAACGAATTCTTGGTCGCTTACCTGGACGAATCCCTCTCCGAGCGTCTCCGGCATCGTTTTGAGAAGCACGTCGCGCGGTGTGAGGTGTGCCGCGGTTATCTGGACCAGTACCGTCATACGATCGAGCTGACGCGGGACTCGGCCTCCATCTACCCGGATCCGCCGGAGGCTCTCGTCGAGATGACGCTCGCGTTTCTGCGCGAGCATGCGGGAGAGTTCGATGCCCAGTAGGCAGGCGCCGCCACGCCGTGGTTGCTGAACGGGCGCTCCCGGTCCTCGTCCCGCTCTCGTCCATTCCGGCTTCGGTGACGCTCCCGGCACCGACCTGCCGGCGGCAGTTCATCACGACGACTTCGCGCGACGGGTGGCGGCGATATCGCAAGAGATCCATGCCGCGGCGCGCGAGTTGTGATCATCAGGTAACGTGAAGAACCCTGTACCAACGTGCACGGCGTAACCTTCATTGCGACACCTTCATCAATCGAGTTGAACCATGCCCAACACGACTGTGCCACCCGCTCAACAAATCGACGTCTACACTTCCGGCTGCCCCTTCTGCGACGACGCAGTCGAGAAGGTTCGACGCATCGCCGCGCCGGAACAGGCAGTGACCGTGCATGATCTCCGCGTCGAGGCCGTGGCCGAGCGCGCCGCCGCCCTCGGCGTCCGCTTCGTCCCTGCCGTCGTCGTGGACGGCCGCCTTGCCGGATGCTGCGAGGGCCCCGGCGTGACCGAGAACGCGCTCCGCGCCGAGGGCGTGGGCGCCTGAGCGGAGGCCGCTGTGACGATGACACGCAGCGAACTGGCGCGGCGGGCAGGCGTGAAGCCTTCGGCCGTTCGCTACTACGAGCGCGTGGGCGTGCTGCCCGAGGCGGCCCGTACGGCCGCCGGCTACCGCGTCTACACCACCGAGGACGTCGAGCGCCTCCGATTCGTGCAGCGGGCGCAGGCGCTCGGTTTCACGCTGGCCGAGATCACCGACCTCCTTGCCCTCGCCGTCACTGAGGCCGACTGTGACGCCGTGCGTGCTCGCGCTCAGGCGCACCGAGCCGACGTTGAGGCGAAGCTCCGCGATCTCGCGCGGGTGCGCGACGCCCTCGACGGCCTCATCGCCGCCTGCCACGCCCGACTACCGACGGCCGCTTGCCCGATCCTCGATGCGCTCCGCCACGACGACGGCCTCGACGCAGAGACCGGCCCTTTCGAGTAAAGGCCCGGATCCATGGAACCCATCGGCCGCAAGGAACCGGCGGACCGCAAGTCCGCCCTGAGTTTCATCCCCGCCCTCGAAGCGGCCGTCGCGGCGGGCGCCCGTTGTTGAATCGCCCGCTTTCCATCCACCAAGAATCCCCCGACATCCGTGAAGAAAAGCGACCTTGCCATAGAAGAAAGCACGCGTGACGTCGGTGTCTCTCAGGTCCCCGACGGCCTGGAGCGCGTGCCCAGCGCCGCCGCCGTGCGCGCCGAGCACGCCCCGGGCGACTCCGGCAGCGCAGGCCCGGACACCTACGACCTCGTGGTCATCGGCGGGGGCTCGGCCGCCTTCGCCGCAGCCCTCAGGACGAGCGAGCTCGGCGGGCGCGCTGCCATCGTCAACGCCGGACCGGAAGAGGGCGGTCTCCCTACCGGCGGTACGTGCGTGAACGTCGGCTGTGTCCCTTCAAAGGCGACGATCCGTGCGGCCGAGGCCGTCCACCGAGCGCAGCGCACCCCGTTTGACGGCCTTCGCACGACGGCCCAGGTGGAAGACTTCGGCGCCGTGATGAAGCAGGTCCAGGCCCTAGTCGAGACCCTTCGCCAGGAAAAATACGTGGATGTCGTGGCGGGCGACCCGAACGTCGTACTCGTCGAGGGCCTCGCCCGGCTGGCCGACGCCCATACCGTCGAGGTGAACGATGGACCGCCGCTGCACGCAAAGAACGTCCTGATCGCCACCGGAGCAAGGACGTTCGTACCCGATATCCAAGGCCTGCAGGACGTCGGTTACCTCACGAACGAGGATCTCTACCGCTTGGAAAAGCGGCCTGCCCACCTCGTCGTCCTCGGCGGGCGCTACGTCGCGCTCGAGAATGCGCAGGCGTTCGCGCGGTTCGGCAGTCGCGTCACCTTGCTCCAGCGCTCCGCTCGGGTTCTTCCCGACGAGGCGTCCGACCTCACCGACGCTCTGACTGGCTTTCTCCGTGACGATGGCGTGTCCGTCCGCACCGGCATCACGACGCGGGCCGTCCGCCGCGAAGGCCGTGACGTGGTCCTCGAAATCACGGTGGACGGACGAGAGGAGGAGGTACGCGGCTCGCACCTCCTTCTCGCCACGGGCCGCCGCGGAAACACGGAGGGGCTCGGGCTGGAGGGGCTCGGAATCGGGACCGACCGCCGCGGCTTCCTCTCCACCGACGAGACGATGCGTACGGCCGTGCCGACCGTATTCGGTGCAGGCGACGTGCTCGGCGAAAAGATGTACGTCTACACCGCGGCCTACGAGGGGGCCCTCGCCGCCCGCAACGCGTACGAAAGGCG
>CAZMXY010000120.1:10335-11882 GCA_964570345.1 uncultured Rhodothermales bacterium
AGGCGTTCCACCCGTACCTCACGCTCTCGGAGGCCGTCAAGCTAACGGCGCTCACGTTCCGCAAAGACGTCGGGAAGCTCTCCTGTTGCGTCGCCTGAACCACGTTTCGTCCGCCTCATGATTCATTCAAGCAATTGTGGCGCGCCTTCCTCGACGAGGTGAACCTGCTCCATCAGCTTGAAAAATCCTTCGGCGAGGGTCGGATGGATATACACGGCTCCCTTCAGGACGGTCCATGGTGTATCGGCCCGCATCAGCGTCATGAGGATTTGCACGAGCTCGCCGCCCTCGACGCCGAGGACCGTCGCTCCCAGGATGCGCTCGGTGTCCGCGTCGATGACCACTTTCATCAAGCCGGCGGTCTCGTCGCGCTCGATGGCCCTCGCTACTTGATTCATCGGAATGCTGCCGATCTTCAGGCGACGTCCCGCGGCGTGAGCCTGGGCCTCGGTCATACCCACGCGGCCCAGTTCGGGGTCGGTGAAGAGGGCGTAGGGTACCACGCGTCCGGTTATCCTGCGATCCTTGCCGTGGATCAGGTTGTCTAAGATGACGAGATGGTCGTCGTAGGAGATGTGCGTGAAGGCCGGTCCGCCTTTCACGTCGCCGATCGCCCAGATGCCGGGCACGTTCGTTTCCAGACGGTCATTTACGTCGATGAAGCCGTTACCGTCGGTCGCGACGCCGGCTTCTTCGAGGCCGAGATCGTCGGTGTTCGGCACGCGTCCCGCGGCGACGAGCAAATGCGTGCCCGTGATTGATTCGTCCTGCCCCCCGTTGCCGGCCAGGGTCAAGGTGATTCCCTCGGCCGTCGGCATAGCAGCCTGCACCGAGGCCTTCAGACGAAATCGCATGCCTTCGGCCTCAAGTGCCTCCCGAAGAGCGTCGGAAACGTCCGGGTCCTCACGCGGGATGACTCGGTCGTTGCGTTCGATGACGGTTACCCTGCTGCCGAAGCGCCGAAACATCTGCCCGAACTCCAGTCCGACGTAGGATCCGCCGAGCACCACGAGGTGCTCCGGCAGGTCTTCGAGGTCCATGACGGTGCGGTTCGTCAGGAAAGGCACACGGTGCAGCCCGGAGAGGTTTGGGACGCGGGGTCGCGTGCCCGTGTCAATGAAAATGTGCTCGCTTTGCAGCGTCACGCCGTTTACTTCCACACTACGAGTGCGGACAAAGCGTCCATGGCCGCGGTAAAGATCGAGCGTGGGACGCTTCGCGACCTGTTCTTCCTGGCCTTCCCGCCACCTTCGTACGATTTGGTTCTTCCGCGCGACGATTTCAGGCAAACTGACCCGTACGTCGCCCACCTGCACGCCGAAGTCTGCGGCGCGCCGCGCCACGTGCGCCACGCGGGCGCTCGCTATCATCGTTTTCGTCGGCGTGCAGCCGTAGTTGATGCACGAGCCGCCCAGGTGCTCGCGCTCGACGAGTGCTACCTTCCAGCCGAGGTCGGCCAGCTTGTGGGCCAGTGGATTGCCACCCTGACCTGAACCGATGATGATCGCGTCATAGGTTTGCATGGTGGAGTAATCGCGGAAATCAGT
>CAZMXY010000121.1:0-11792 GCA_964570345.1 uncultured Rhodothermales bacterium
GGCCGTCCACGGGATTCCGGACGCGGCTATCGGCGAGCCGCTGATCGGCCTGGGCCAGTTGACTGGTGATGGCGGCCACTTCCTCCACGACGGCGTCGCGGCCGATCCGTGCCGCTTCGATGCGGCGTTCCAGCGCACGGACCTCGCCCTCCTGCAAGTTGACTTGCCGAGCCGTCGCCGCTTCGTCGTCGAGCAGTCTGCGGAATCGGCGGTACTCCACGTCGGCCGTTCCGAGCTGAACGAGCAGCACGTCGATCTGCGCACCAATCTCGGCAGCCCGCGCCTGGGCCGCTCGGCGGCGCGAAAGCAGCTCGTGCCGTTGCAGGGCGGCGGCGCTCGTGTCGATCAATCCGACGATCTCGCCGGCGGCCAACCGGGCGCCTTCTCGGGCCTGAAATTCGAGAAGCCGCCCGCCGACCTCGGCGGATACGGTCACTTCCGTCGCTTCAAAGCTGCCGTAGGCGTCGGGCTCGTCCTCGGCGGCGCAGCCGGCGACGATCGCCGCAATCGCGATCAATCTGAGGGAGATTCGTATTGCACTCATTGGTCCTGACTAGGCTGGTCGATCAGGGACGCTTCGAATGGAATGGCCGGTGCGACGGGTGTTCGCAGGCCGTCGGCGCCGCCCGGGATCTCGACACCGACCATCGTGAGGAGGCGCACGCGTGCCTCGGCCAGCTCGACGCGATGCCTGCTCCGTTGGAGCCCGGCTTCGAAGACGTCGTTTCGTTTCTGCACGTAATCGGCAGCCAGGAGGACGCCTTCCTCGAGCTGGCGCCGCGCCGCACGTTCCACACGCTCTCTGAGCCGCAGGACGTGCTCGTCCGCGACCAGAGCGGACTCGAGCCGCTCGATGGCGTATACGGCGTCGAGAACGTCCCGCTTGATCTTGTTGGCGAAGGCCGTTTCGTCGGCCGCGATGAGCTCCGCCTGCAGCCTCGTCGCTTCCGCCTGGCGCGTCGACGTGCCCCAGTCGAAGGGCTGCCACTGCGCGCGGAGGCCGAGCATGCCGTACGGACGGAAGCGGTCGTCGAAGAAGTCAAATCCGGGGCGACCAACGGCGAGCCGCGCGAAAGCGGTCAGTCGCGGCTTGAGTGCGGACTCGAAGGCCGCGGCCTCCGTGCGGGCACGCTCGCGTGCCGCCTCGAAGCGTTCGAACTCGGGCCGCGCCGACGTCTCGGCGAGATCGAAGCCCGACGCGGTCGATTCCAGCGCCTGAGCCGCCGCGGCCTTCGCCTCGCGTTCGAGATCGGGCGTCGCCAGCACGTCGCCCGCCGAGAACGCGCGCGCCGACAGGTATTCGAGACGGCGGAGCGCGGCGCGACGTGCGGCCTCGGCCGCCGCGACTCGCTGCCTCACGTTCACGAGCTCCGCTTCGAGCTCGGCTTCGTCGGAGGGCAGCGCGAGGCCGTCGCGAGCCTGCACGCTCACGAGGCGGCGTCGCGCTTCGAGGTCGTCGGCCAGGACGTCGAGCTGGGCCCGCTCCTCTTGATGAACGAGCACGGCAAAGAAGGCGGTGTTGATCTCGCCTCGAAGGCCGTAGAGTGACGACCGGATCGCGGCCGCTCGCTCGGTCCGCCGCGTTCGTTGGATCCGCCCTTCGTGCGCGAGGCGGCCGCCGTCATAGAGGAGCTGGCGTATCTCTGCCGCCACTTCGTACTGATCTCTGGGCGGGGTGGGAAGGGCAGATCCGAGCGGAAACGCCGACGCGTCGATTGGAATCGACGCCGTTTCGGTTTGATACGTGGCCGTAGCGCTGAGATCGAGCTGTGGGCGGCGCTGTGCGGACAGAGTTTCGAGCGTAAGGTCCGTGACGCGATCCTGAAGCCCGAATTGGCGGTCACGTGGGTCGCCGCGTTCCGCGATCTCATAGAGGAGGCCGAGGTGGACGGTGTCGGGAACGGTCGACTGCGCGGGCGACGGAGTGGGAGCGGTCACCAATCCCAGGGCGGCGATGACAAGGGACGCGCGGAGGGGGCTATGATCGTAATACCGGCTCATGCAGGCTCGTCCTCAGGGCGCAGGGCGTTCAGAAAGAAGGCGGGCAGCTCGCGCTTGCGTTCGTCAATGAATGCGGCAAATCGCCGGTCGTCGAAGCCCAGGACCGCATGGAGCATCGGACGCGCGATGAACGGGAAGACGCACAGCGAGAGCAAGTTGACGAGGAATTGCTCCGGTTGGATCGGGCGCATGGCCTTCTCCGCGACGAGGGCATCGATCTGATCACGCAGCTTCTGCATGTCCGGCTTTCCGATCGTTCCCAGGAACGCGGCCAGTCGATCGGGATGATAATTGATCTCGTATGCCACGAACGGCGGCAGGTGCGGATTTTCCTGGAGGAAGGAGAGATAATCGGCCACGATCGTCTCGACCTTCTCCTCGATCGGCAAGTCGGAATTCAAGATGCCGATCTCTCGAGGGATGATCCGCGAGGCCTCTTTCCGGAAGACGGCCTCGAAGAGGCGGTCACGATTGCGATAGTAATAATGGAGGAGGGACTGCGTGATGCCGGCCGCCTCGGCCACGTCCTGCATGCGCGCTCGCGGTCCCTGTTCAAGAAACACGCGCCGGGCGGCCTCGAAAATGCGCTCTTCCGTATTCGAATCATCCGCCATGCTGCGCGCCCGTCCTTCGGTTGGTGGGACCTTCTGTCGTGGGTCGTGTGCGTGTGTGTTGGTGCGTGTGTTGATATTGATATTAAAATCTAATATTAAAGTCAACACCGTTCGCGGAATTCGAAGGCGAAGGGCTCGGAGGGAGGTCGCTTCGCGCGAGAAACGTACCGTGCATCGTTCTCGTAAATTTGCTCGAAGGGCGAAGGTGAGACCCGTGATGCGGACGTCGTGCACCCGTGCACGTCGCCGCCGGTCGTGCCCGTGCGTCGCCGCCGGTCGTGCCCGCTCCCGCCGCCTGTCGTGCGGCGCATGCGCGCGTCCCGCCTTGAATCACCGTATGGACGATCATGCCGGAACTCCCAGACGTCACCGTCTACGTCGAACGCTTGCGCGCGATGGCGGCCGGCAGGCGGCTCGAACGGATCCGCCTTGGAAGTCCGTTCGTGCTCCGAACCGTCGAGCCGCAGCCCGATGCATTCGCCGGACGCTCTCTTCAATCCGTGGAGCGCATCGGCAAGCGCATCGTGCTCGGATGCGACGACGAGCATTTCGCCGTCATCCATCTCATGATTGCGGGGCGTCTCCGCTGGCGAAAGCCTGGCGCGTCGCTGGCGCAGAAGAGCAGCCTGGCCGCCTTCGATTTCACGGAAGGCTCCCTCGTGCTCACGGAAGCCGGATCGAAACGCCGGGCGTCGCTGCATCTGGTCCACGGCACAGGCGCGCTCGAGCCGTTCGATCGCGGGGGCCTCGACGTCTTCGCGGCCTCTCCCGCAGCATTCTCGGACGTCCTGCGCCGGCGTAACAGGACGTTGAAGCGGGCGTTGACCGATCCGTCGATCGTCGACGGCGTGGGAAACGCCTATTCGGATGAGATCCTACACCGGGCGAAACTGTCCCCCTTTCGACTGACGCGCGATGCGTCGGATGACGAGTTACGGCGTTTGTACGACACGTCGCAGGATGTCCTGCGGGAGTGGATCGATCGGCTCCGGGCGGAAGTCGGAAGCCGCTTTCCGGACAAGGTTACGGCGTTTCGGCCGGAGATGGCCGTGCACGGCAAATTCGGCCGGGCCTGTCCGCGGTGCGGAGCGCCGGTCCAGCGCATCGTATACGCAGAAAACGAGGCGAACTACTGTCCGGGTTGCCAGACCGGAGGTAAAGTCTTCGCCGACCGATCGCTGTCGCGCCTGCTGAAGGACGATTGGCCGCGGACCCTCGAAGAGCTGGAAGAGCTGAACGCGGCGCGCGGGCGTTCTCCGACGTGACTCGCTCGTGACTCGGGGACAACGCCCTGCGCGCGCAACGCAATTATCCGGTCTCGTCGAGCAAGTCGGCAGCTATCCGAAGGTCATCCACGAAATCATCGAACGCCTTGCGGCGCGCCTCGCTCGTTCGCTGGCGGAGGATCGAGGAGGGGTGCAGCGTCGCCATGACGCGCGGCGCGAAATCCGACGGAACGAGCTCACCGCGCCGCTTCGTGACCCGAAAGTCGCTGCCCAGAATCGCCTGCGCGGCCGTAGCGCCGAGACACACGAGGACGTCGGGTTTGACGACGTCGAGCTCGGATCGCAGCCACGGCAGGCAGGAGAGGATCTCCGTGCGATTCGGCTTACTGTGCAATCGCCGCTTGCCCTGGGGTTCCCACTTGAAATGCTTCACGACGTTCGTGACGAAGGCCGTTTCCCGCGGAATGCGGGCTTCGGCGAGCGCTTCGTCCAGCACGCGGCCCGCCGGCCCGACGAACGGCCTTCCTTCCAGATCCTCTTGGTCCCCGGGTTGTTCGCCGACGAGCATGAGGCGAGCCCGGACGAGCCCCTCGCCGAAGACCGTCTGCGTGGCGTTCTTGTAGAGATCGCAGGCGCGGCAGCCGGCGGCTGCCTTTTTCAACGCCGCCAGGTTGATTCGCTCCGGTAGAAAGTCTTCGGCCGTTGCCATTTCTCGTGGACGGTCTTCAATCGCACGTAGAAGGCAGATCCTACGACAGGAGCTCGAGCTTGACCCGGGCGGTACCGCTCCGTACCATGCCAAGCTGCCTCGCCGCATGGCTCGACACGTCGATGAGACGATCCTCCACGAACGGTCCGCGGTCGTTGATTCGAACGACGACGGAGCGGCCGTTGTGCGCATTGGTCACGCGCACCTTCGATCCGAAGGGAAGCGTTCGGTGCGCGGCCGTCAGACCGGCAGGATCGAACGTCTCCCCGTTGGCCGTCGGGCGGCCCGCAAACTCGCGCCCGTAAAAACTTGCCTCACCCGATCCGAGCGTCCGCGCGTTTCTCGACGCAGCGGCCTTCTCGGTGGGGTTCGTCGTCAGATTCTCCGCGATCGCATCCGGCAGGACGACCTGAGCCGCGACCTCCGAAGTCCGATCCCCACCCTCCGCAACGGCCGCAGCGGTCATACGGCTGGAGCCGTTCTGGAGGGAGAGGAAGCTCGACGCGGCGAAGGTCAACGCGAGGCCGAATCCGATCAGCGCCCCCGTCCTGTTCCTGACTCTCGTATGCAACGTCTTCATAGAATCCCTATATAATTGGATGATTTCAACGTGGATAACACAACCATCGTGCCAACGGTATCCACTCGCTGTAGCGGCAAAGCTCGACCGAAAATCCGCTGCTCGGCGCCCCAAAGCGGCGGGAATGTTACGAATTTCCCGACGACGAAGGACGGCACGAAAGGTAGAGCGCCGACTGTCGCTGATCGTGCACAGGCGCGACCTCAATGAACCGCAATATGCGTTCTCCAACGGATTTCGGTCCGGTCCGGTCACAGTTATCTTGTGAGAAGAAGCGAGGGAACGGTCTCACGTCTGCATGAAAACGACGTACGGAAGCCTCCACCACGGCCGGCACTTTCAAGTCGTAACGACGTGGCTCGCGTTCGCGGCGATTACGGCTGCGATCGCCAGGCCGGTTACCGGCCAGACAGTGCAGGCCGAGACGGCGAAGGCGATCGGTCCGCGCCACGCGCCAATCGTCGAATCGCATGACTTGCCGTACGAGCCCGTAGCCCGCGAGGAGGGACGGATCCGGACCTCGCCCGAGCATCCGCGCTTCTGGGAGTATAAAGGACGGCCCGTCCTGCTGCTTGGCGGCACGGACGACGACAACTTGTTCCAATGGAACGCATCGCAGCTGACCGATCACCTCGATCTGCTCGTGCGCTCGGGCGGCAATTACGTCCGAAACACGTTGAGCGCCCGCGACAGCGGCAACGTCCAGCCCTTCCGACGTCTCGAAGACGGTCGATTCGACCTGGACGCGTGGAATCCGGAGTACTGGGATCGTCTGTCCAGGCTGCTCCGGGAGGCGGCGCTCCGGGACGTCATCGTCCAGATCGAAATATGGGCATTCCATGACGTCGCGAGGGAGCACTGGCTCGAGAATCCGTGGAATCCGGCGAACAACGTCAACTACGGTACGACCGACACGCGCCTGCGGGCGACGGATTACGGCGACTACTGGACGTCCCGTCACGACTTCTTCTACAGCGTCCCCGCGCTGCACGCCGACACCCTCGTGCTGGCCTATCAGCGACGATTCGTCGATCGTCTCCTCTCCGTGACGCTCGAGTACGGCAACGTGCTTTACTGCATCACGAACGAAATCTTTACGCAGTACTCGCCCGAATGGGGATGGTACTGGGGACGCTACGTCAAGGAGCGTGCGGGGCGTGCGGGGGCGGCCGTCTCGGTTACGGAAATGTACCAGAACCACGACGTCGAGCACGAGCAGCATCGCGCTTCGTTCGATCGTCCAGACGTCTTCGACTTCGTCGACGTCTCGCAGAACAGCCGCATGCTGGATCAGGAGCACTGGGACAAGCTGCAATGGGTGCGTCGTTACCTTTCGGACGATCCTCGCCCCATCAATCACACCAAGACGTACGGTGGAGACGCGGTCGAGTGGACGGACGGCGACGCCCATGGGATCGAGCGTTTTTGGCGCAGCCTCCTGGGTGGAGCGGCCGCCGTTCGCTTCCATCGTCCCCCCTCGGGGATCGGCCTCGGGTCCCGGGCGCAGGCGCACCTTAAGAGCGCTCGCTCGCTGGCCGGGGCCTTCGACTTTTTTCAGGCCAGGCCCGACGCGGAGAGCGCCCTGCTGAGCAGCCGCCGGCCGGACGAGGCCTATCTCTCTTACGTGCCCGGCCGCCAGTACGCCCTTTACTTTCCGGACGGCGGATCGATTGGTCTGGATCTGTCGGGCGTCTTCGGCCGGCTGGAGCTCCGCTGGCTCGACCTCGAGCGGAGCCGATGGGAGGAGCCGGAGGAGTTGCGCGGTGGAGGGATCGTCGATCTGTCCGCGCCGGGTGCGGGGAACTGGGTGGCGCTGGTGTCGAAGTAGGCGAGCGGTGCGTGGAAGGACGACGTACGCGTAACGATGTCATGAATCGGCAACGTCTGGGACGTTGGGACGTTTTCAAGCACAGGCGTCGGCGCCGTTACGTATGGACGAGTTGCAGCAGCGGCGTGGGAGCATATGCAGGGAGGTATTGAGATGGCGATGATGGAGGGTAGATTCAGAGATCGCAGAGACGCCGGTCGCATTCTTGTTGGACGGCTGATGAAATATGCGGATCGGAATCCGGTCGTCCTCGGCCTGCCGAGGGGCGGCGTACCGGTCGCCTTCGAGATTGCTCGCAGGCTGAACGCCCCGCTCGACGTCGTCGTCGCACGTAAGATCGGTGCGCCCATGCAGCCGGAGTTGGGGATCGGCGCGATCGCGCAGGGCGACGTCATGATTCTCGACCAGTACGCAATCCGCCAGCTGCGTTTGACGGAAGACGATCTCGAGCGGGTGATCCGGTCCGAACTCGTCGAGATGCGCCGGCGCCTCGACGAGTATCGCGGTGACGACAGCCTGCCGGACGTTGAGGGTCGCACGGCAATCGTGGTTGACGACGGACTCGCCACGGGCGTCTCGATGATCGCTGCCGTGCGTGCCGTGCGACAGGGAGAGCCCGACCGCATCGTCGTCGCCGTTCCCGTGTGTGCGCGACCGACGATCCGCGACGTCGAGCAAGAGGCCGACGAGGTAGTCTGTGCCCTCGCGCCCGAGCCTTTCAGAGCCGTCGGTCTCTGGTACGACAACTTCGACCAGACATCGGACGCGGAGGTAATCGAACTTCTCGAAGAGGCGAGGGACGCCGTGACGCTGGAGGACCTCGACGATCGCTAATCCGACGAAGCGTGAAGGTGTGCACGTCGATCGGCCTCTCGGAGAGCCCGGTATCGTCATTCCTTCGTGCGCTGGATGGCGTAGTCCAAATCGCCTACGCGAAACCAGCGGTAGTCGGTCGCATCCAGGGCGATCCGAAATCCACCTTGCTCGTCGGCGCGAAGATCCTCTCGGTCGATCAGGTTCGACAGACGCTCTGCACCTTCGACGTCCGGCTCGATCCGCACTTCGTGTGGTCGCTCGGCGAAGTTGTGAACGACCAGTACGGAATTCCCGCGCCCGTCGTATTGCAGCGCGAGTACGTGGGGTGAGTCGGTATCAAGTATCGTGTAGCGGCCCCATCCGATTTCCGGGCATTCGTGGCGCAATCGGATCATATCGGCCGTCCAGGTCAGCAGCGAGTCCGGATTTCGACGCTGTGCCGCTACGTTTACGTGCTCATGGCCCCAGACGCCTTCGTCGATCACGGGATGCACGGTCTCGTCCGCCGTTGAAAATCCGCCGTTCCGATCGTTCGACCACTGCATCGGCGTACGGACCGCCTCGCGCTCCGGAAGCGTGAGGTCGTCTCCCATCCCCAGCTCGTCCCCGTAACGAATGACGGGCGTGCCGGGTAGGGAGAACAGGGCGCTGTAGGCCAGTTCCTCGTGCCGTCGATCTCCCAGCATCGGCGCGAGCCGGCGACGGATGCCGCGATCATACAGTCGCATGTTTTCCTCGGGACCGAAGCGGGCGAAGACCTTCTCGCGCTGCTCGTCGGTCAGTCGTCCGAGGTCGAGCTCGTCGTGATTACGAAGGAAGTGGGCCCACTGGGCCGTGTCCGGAATGTCTCGCGTGGCGGCGAGGGCCTCGACAAGAGGTCCGACTTCGCCGGTGGCCAGCGCGTAGAAGAGATGCTGATTGACGAAGAAATTGAACATCATGTGGACGCCGTCGCCCCCGTGGTGTCCGAAATAGGGCAACGTCTCCTCGGGCAGAACGTTGGCCTCGCCCAACAAGATGGCATCGCCCTTCCTCCACTGCACGAACCGACGAAATTCGCGCAAGTACTCGAAATGCATCTCCGCCCGATGCTCCCCGGGCACGGTACTCTCGATCATGAACGGCACGGCATCCAACCGGAAGCCGGCCACGCCGAGCTCAAGCCAGTAACCGATGATGCGCCGGATTTCCGTGCGCACGTAGGGATTGTCCATATTGAGGTCCGGCTGGAAATCGTAGAACCGATGAAAGAAGTACTCTCGTGCCTTTTTGTCGTAGGTCCAAGTCGCCTCCTGGACGCCCGGGAAGACCACGCCTTCGTCCCAGTTCGGCGGCTTTTTCTTCGACCAGACGTACCAGTCGTAGTAGCGAGACTCCTTGTTGCTTCGCGCCTCTTGAAACCAGGCGTGCTCGTCCGAGGTGTGGTTGACGACGAGATCCATGAGGACCTTGATACCTCGTTTCTCGGCCTGATGCACGAATTCCACGAGGTCGCCGCTCGACCCGTGCCGCGGATCTACGCCGTAGTAGTCGCGGACGTCGTAGCCGTTGTCTCGGTTCGGCGTCGGCTGAAACGGTGCCAGCCAGACCGCTCCGATGCCGAGGAACTGGAGATAATCGAGTCGACGATTCAGGCCCTCAAAGTCACCGACCCCGTCCCCGTTGGCATCCATGAACGTCTCGAGGTCGAGGCTGTAGATTACGGTGTTCTTGTACCAGAGGTCTTCGATCATTCCTTGTGTCGCGTCGAGCGGTAGGTCTTCGTTCGGGAACCAAACGTAGAAAAATTGCGACCGATCAAACGTGAGAAATAGGTTTTCGAGCGGTCGCCGGCCGTCGGGTGGCGTATCCGGTGGCGCGACGCGAAGCGATCCGCTACCTTCCAGGTCGAAACCATTCTTGCGAATTCGCGACTCGGAGGGGCAGCATTGTGGCTTAGAATCCTTATCGTGTCGATCCTTCTGGTGGTCGGATTCGTGTGGTGGGAGCAGCGCGAGGTTCGACACGGTCCCGGCGTGGTGGCTCCGAATGCGCCCGTCCAGGAGGAGACCGCCGAGTCGGGCTCCTTCGTGCACGCGGACTTCCGCCTCCGGCCGCGTGCGCATTTCGAGGTTGAGGCGCGTGTGCTCGGAAAGGAGCGGTACCGGCTCGGGCGCGAAGCACGCTTGTCGCCCTACGATCTCGCGCTCGGATGGGGGCGGATGTCGGACGAGGGGCTGCTCGAGGCGTTTTCGATCTGGCAATCGCGGCGCTTCTACTGGTGGTCGTCCCGCAGCCTTCCGATTCCACGAGACTCAGTCACGATTCAGAGTGCCAACGTGCACGTCATTCCCTCCGGCGATGCCGTCCGCGACGGGCTAAGTCGCATCCGCAAGGGCCACGTCGTTCGCCTCCGCGGCTACCTGGTCGACGTGGCGGCCGCGGACGGCTGGCGATGGACCACCTCCATGCGTCGCGACGACAAGGGCGCCGGCTCGTGTGAGATCCTCTGGGTGGAGTCGGTCACGGTCATTGGGCGATAAGCGGCATTCAAGATTAGCGAGACGAGTATTTTTCAATCATGGGTTACGTCGCCTGCTCGCTGAGCGCAAATCTTCCCACCGACGCTTGGATAAGTTCAGTTCTGTTGTTATAAATAGGTGAAAATTTACGCTTCACAGCTTCCGATGGAAGCCGCCGAAACGCTCTAGGTTGTAGTAAGGCCTCGAAGTTGTCATGGGGTGGAATGGTGAGATCCGGCGTACAGAGGACGTTCGGCCGTGCGGCTCCGGACTGGCGGAGCACGTTCGCCGAGGGGACCCAACTGCGTTCAACGACCTGTTCCACGCGCACTATGAAGCCTTGTGCCGCTATGCGTGTTGCTACGTCCATTCCCCGGAGGTAGCAGAGGACCTGGTTCAGGACGTCTTCTTCGACCTTTGGAAACGACGGTGTTCCTGGCATCCCGAACGTTCTGCGAAGGCATTTCTCTTCGGAGCCGTTCGAAATCAGACGCTGAACTTTAATCGACGCGTGCGCGCACAGAATTATCTACGACGGCACGACGCGGCTGATCGACTCTCGTCCCGCGAAAATCCGGAGCAGGCGTTGCAATACACGGAACTCGCACGAGTCGCCCAGCGAGCGATCAGTGATTTACCCGAGCGCCGCCGCCAAATATTCATCCTCTCGCGGGAGCACGATCTGACGTACGCCGAGATAGCCGCAACGCTGGAGATCTCGGTCAAGACCGTCGAAACTCAGATGGGCCGTGCCTTACGGCACCTTCGAGACAGGCTGAGATCGCAGCTGACACCCGTTCGACTTTAGCCGTCCACCTCTTCATTTTGCGGATCGCGGTCTCACCGCACGTCCATGGACGCGTATCAACTGATCTGGCCGAACGTGAAGCTCGTCGCTCTGGTCCTCCTCGTTGGCGCCATGGTCGGGGCGCTCGTCGTGCAGGACGACGAGCCAACGTTGCGCGTCACGGTCGTAGATGCCGCGAGCGGTGACCGCACCCCGGTCCGCGTAAAGTTGACGGACGAGAACGGGCACGCGACGCCGCTTCCCGACCAGGCCATCGGCATCATGTACGGCATGTGGGATCACGCCGACGGATACGGCTACCAGCCTGACAGCTCTTTCTACGTGGACGGCTTTTTCGAGCTCGCCGTAACTCCGGGCCCGTACGTCGTGTCGATCTCGAAGGGCAACGAATTTCTGGAGGTGCGCGACACGTTGCAGGTCGCCGAGGACCTATCGCGGGAGTATCGGCTCGAACGATGGATCGACACGGCCGCGATGGGATGGTATTCGGCGGACGACCACATTCACGTCCGCCGTTCTCCGCGCGAGGATCCGCTGCTGATGGACTGGATCCAGGCGGAGGACATTCGGGTCGGCAACCTGCTGCGGATGGGCGATTTCTGGGCCAAGTACTATTCGCAGTACGCTTTCGGAAAGAAGGGAGCGTACCTCGATGGCGGCCATATGCTGATCTCGGGTCAGGAAGATCCGCGGACGCCGGAGATCGGTC
>CAZMXY010000122.1:0-11760 GCA_964570345.1 uncultured Rhodothermales bacterium
AGTACGGAGAGACGAGAGACGCTCGAAGCCATCGCGAGCTCGCCGCTGTATCACGTCGTATTTCGGAACGAGGCCGGCGTCCTTCTCGTGCCGATGTGACCGCATTGGCTGCAACCCGGCCGTACGAAATCCAACCGTCGGACGTCGACACGCGAACTCATCCCGTACACACCAGCCCCTTTCTCCATGACCGGAATCGTCTTTTCAGTGGTGATACCGACGCATGAACGGCCTTCGAAGTTGGAATCCTGCCTCGCGGCGCTGTGCGACCAGACGTACCCCCCCGAGCACTTCGAAGTCATCGTCGTCGACGACGGCGGTACGGTGGCGCTCGAGTCCATCGTGCTACCGTTTCGGAACAGGTTCAGCGTCCGTCTCCTCAGACAGCCGAACACGGGACCGGCTTCCGCTCGCAACCGAGGTGCGGCGGTTGCATCCGGCACCTACGTGGCATTTACGGACGACGACTGTCGTCCCGACATGGAGTGGCTGGAGGCCTTCGATCGGCGATTCGCGGAAGCGCCGATGAGTTTGTTGGGTGGGCGGACCGTCAATGCACTGCCGGACAACGACTACTCCGAAGCCAGCCAGCATCTTATCGCCTATCTTTACGCGTACTATGGGGCCGGGACGGGGAGGCCTGCATTCTTTGCGTCGAACAACATGGCTGTTCCTCTGGACCTCTTTCACGACGTTGGGGGCTTCGATGCGGCGTTTCCCCTCGCGGCCGGAGAGGACCGCGACTTCTGCGATCGCTGGCACGCCCACGGGTTTCCGGCTGCGTACGTGCATGAATCCCGGGTCTATCACGTGCACGAAATGGACTTCGTCGCGTTCGCCCGTCAGCACTTCACCTATGGCCGTGGGGCATTTCACTTTCACCGCTCACGGCGTGAGCGCACGAACAGATCGTTCTTCGTAGAGCCGCTATCGTTCTACACCGGCTTGATTCGACATCCGTTGGCCCATCGAAAGACGGCTCGAGCCTGGTTCCAATCGGGGCTTCTCGCCTTCGGTCAAATGGCGAACGCGGGCGGGTTCTTCTGGGAGCGCCTTCGAACCGGTGTATCGCGCACGTGAACTTGACTTGCCCGGACGCCGCTGCTACCTCATACCAGTCGCTTTCGCCGGTTCAAATACGCGAGGAGCGCCGTATCGTACGGCTCGGCGGTGTCGAGTTCCACGAAATCAATGCTGTATTCGAGGCACCGCCGGCGAAATCGTTCGCTGAAGGAGCGTGCGGCCTCTTCATAATTCGCTCGGATCTGGGCGGGCTGCAGCGAGATTTCTTCGCCGGTCTCCATGTCACGAAAAACCATGGGCACGTCCGGGAATCTAAAATTTCGCTCCGTCTCCGATTCGAGGACGTGGAAGACGAGGACCTCGTGGCCGCGGTAGCGCAGATGGCGAAGGGCTTTCAACAGCGCGTCGTGCTCACCGATGTTTTCGAAGAGATCCGTAATGAGGACGACCAGCGATCGGCGCCCGATTCGTTCGGCGACCTCGCTGAGCACTGCCCCGGCGCTCGTGCGTTTTCGCCGCGATTCGTTGGCGATCGTCCGTTCCAACGTCACCAGGATCCGCCGCAGATACGACGTCGTGCTCTTCGGGGCCATGATCTGGTGGATACTCTCATCGAACGTGATGAGCCCCGTCGCATCCCGCTGTTTGACCATCAGGTAGTGCAGGGAGGCCGAAAGATAGGCGCCATACTCCAGCTTCGAGATCGAACTCCTATGGCGATAGCGCATAGACGAGGACGTGTCGAGCACCACGTAGTGCCGCAAATTCGTCTCCTCCTCGAACTGCTTGACGTAGTGTCTGTCGGTCTTCGCGTACACCTTCCAATCTACGAGGCGAAGCGCGTCGCCCGGATTGTACGGGCGATGTTCGGCGAATTCGACGGAGAAGCCGTGGTAGGGACTCTTGTGCAGGCCCGTAATGAAGCCCTCCACGATGAGCCGTGCTCGCAGCTCCATGTTCTTGAGCCGCGAGACGATGGCGGGATCGAGGTACTGAAGTGAAGAATCCGGCTTCGAAGTCACGGAGACGGGACGGTTTACTCATGATGGGGCGCCGCGCGCATCCCGGCCGCCGAGAGCGGGTGCTGAGTTAGAGCGAAGAACGCCTCATCGGTTCCTACGGAACGGTCGAAAGCAGGTAGAAGTGTGCTCGATCGCTTAATTTGCCCACATGGAGCCACAGGATCGAATCAAGGCGCAGTTGATGGACGCACGAGACCTGGACCGCACGCTGGACCGGATGGCGCGTCAAATCGTGGAGCTCATCGAGCCCGAACGTGATCCGTCGAATCATTTCGGCCTGATCGGGATGCAGACCCGCGGCGTCTACCTCGCGCGGCGGCTGAAGGCGAAGATTCGAGCCGTCGAGGAATTGGACATTCCCTTTGGTGTGCTCGACGCGACCATGTATCGGGACGACTTCCGCATGCGGCTGAAGCAGCCGCTCGTGCGCGCGACGGACATACCATTCGACATCACGGAGCGGCATCTCGTGCTCGTAGACGACGTCCTCTATACAGGCCGTACCGTTCGTTCGGCGCTCGATGCATTGATGGACATCGGCCGACCGGGCGCCGTACACTTCCTCGTCATCGTGGATCGGGGTCTCCGGGAATTGCCGATCTGCCCGGATATCGTAGGGCGCCAGGTGCCGACTCTGCCCGGCGAAGAGGTGCGGGTCCGAGTTCACGAGATCGACGATCGCGAGGGCGTCTGGCTGGTGGAGCACCCTCGCTCGTCCGACAGCAATTGACGTCTGAAAACCATTGATGGCAGGTCATTCCGAAGAAACTGTAGTGAAGGAAGAACTGACGTCGCTCCGTCACCAGCATCTCTTGGGTCTGGCGACATACGGGTCGGAGGAAATCGCTTTGATCCTGGACACGGCCCGGCAGTTTCGGTCCGTGCTCGAGCGGCCAATTCGCCGCGTGCCCACGCTGCGCGGTATTACCATCGTCAACCTTTTCTTCGAACCCTCCACTCGCACCCGCATCTCATTCGAATTGGCGGAGAAGCGCCTCTCGGCCGACACCGTCAATTTTTCGGCGTCGGGTTCCTCGGTGACCAAAGGTGAGACGCTTAAGGATACGGCCCGTAACATCGAGGCCATGAAGATCGACATGGTCGTTATACGTCACCCATCGCCCGGCGCGCCACATTTTCTAACGCGCTGCGTGGAGGCCGTCGTCGTTAATGCCGGTGACGGGGCGCACGAGCACCCGACCCAGGCCCTTCTCGACCTGCTGACGATCTCGGATCGTTTCGAGCGATTCGACGGACTGAACGTGTCGATCGTAGGCGACATCTCGCACAGTCGCGTCGCGCGATCCAACATATACGGCCTGCGGGCGCTCGGCGCCCACGTAACGCTATGCGGGCCCAAGACCATGATGCCCGTCGGAATCGAGAAGATGGGTGCTCGAGTGACGCACCGACTCGACGAAGCGCTCGAAGGCTGCGACGTTGCCATGGCCCTTCGAATTCAGATGGAGCGACAGAGGGCCGGACTGTTTCCGAGTCTACGAGAATATCATGAACGATACGGGATCAAGCTGGAGCACCTCGAACGCCATCCCGACCTGCTCATCATGCATCCGGGGCCGGTGAATCGGGGCGTCGAACTCGCGGGCGAAGTCGTAGACCACGAGCGCGCCGTGATCCTGAATCAGGTCACCAACGGCATTGCCGTGCGCATGGCCGTACTCTTTCTACTCGCGGGATCGAGAGGCGAGATCGCGGACGAGGCTTGAGGGATCGCCCGGCAGCCCCGCTACACGAACGTCTTAATGCGCCGTCGCTCCTCCGGCGTGATAACCTCGTCGTTAATCCACTCGATGACGGCTGCATAACCGCGGCTCTTCTTGTCACGTGCAAAATAATCGGAGACGACCGCCAGGACTCGGAAGTCGTGCTTGAGCTGAAAGGTAAGCGTCGGATCGTACAGCTCGCCGGCGGCGACCTTTCGCACGTACTCTTTCGCATCCAGCTCGGTGGCATGGGCCGAATAGCCGGCCAGCCGGGCGCCCGCCCGGATTCTGAGAAGACGCAGACTTCGCACGAAGTCTTTCCGGGCGTCGTAGATCCGTGAGCCGATGCCTTCTCCACGTCTGTCGGGGTCAACGATCACCTCGGCCCCGTAATACGTTCGTCCCGACGGATCGTGATTCGTAAACCAGCCCTCGTCCGTAAAATCGTCGTAGGTGTCGAGATGATCGTAGTCATCCCACGAAACGATCAGGCCGGCGGCCATCCCCACCACGCCGTCCCTTTCGGTGTCGACGGCCACGAACTGGCCTTCGGGGAAGATCTCGAGATGCCGGGCCAGATAGTCGGCCGTCCACGGAAAGTCGTCCGGGTAGGTGACCCGGGATAGATGCTCGATCGCGTCGAAATCGGCCGGAATCGTATTGCGAACGATGATGGACATGAGTCACAGCGTCATCTCATCCACTCGAGCCACCAGCTCTTTCGTGCGGTGGCTGTCATTGAGCGGAAGAACGGTGCCGAAGGATCGGCTGTCGTCGATGGTCCGCATGTCGAGCTCTCCGACGATCATATCCTCCTGGTTCAGTGAACCCTGCGCGAGAATGCCGTCTCGCGCAAACGCGAAATCGCTCGGGGTCAGGATCGCCGCCTGACCGTAGTTCATCGACACGTCGGGCACGCGCGGCAGCCCGCCGACCGTACCCGTATGAATGACGTACATCTGATTCTCTATCGTGCGGGCATGTGCGCAGTACCGCACGCGAAGGAAGCCCTGGCGCTCGTCCGTATTGCTTGGAACCGCCAACATGTGGGCGCCGTGATGGGCCGCGGCTCGTACGAGCTCGGGAAACTCGACGTCGTAGCAGATGGCGACGGCAACCTTCCCGAAATCCGTCTCGAAGACGCGAAGACGGTCTCGGGACTTTACGTACCAGTCTTCCGTCTCGAACCGAGTCATGTGCAGCTTCCCCTGGATGCCGTGCAGCCCGGACGGCGCGAAGACGTAGCTGTCGTTGTGAACGTCTCCGGTCGTCTCGTCCAGCACGGGGATCGTTCCCGCCACGACGTAAATGCCGTGCTCTTTGGAAAGGCCGCTCATCAAATCCACGAATCGCGGGACGTAGGCGGCCACGTCTCGAACCAGAACGTCGAACGGACGCTTCGTATCGCTGAGCGAAATGAGCTGCAGCGTAAAGTATTCCGGAAGAACGAGAAGACGGCACCGATAGCTCGCGGCCGTGGCGACCGCCGATGCCACTTGATCGGCGAATTGTTCAAATCGCTCAATCGGCCGAATGAAGTATTGAGAGGCGGCGACACGGATTCGGTTGCTAAGCGGTTCTTTCATTCTCGACTCGAATCTTTCTTGATGCCGCACGAGCATCGGCGGCACGACGTGCACTTACAGCCTCCGGTGGACGAGGGATCCAACGAGGAGACGTCGGAGGCGGCTGCTACGACCCGCCGATCGGGCGACAAAATCTCGCGCATTCGGACCTGGAGTTGCATTATTGAGTACAAATGGGTTACAGTGTACTGCTGCTCGGAGCATCTGAACGCGATAATCGACGATGCGCACCGAGCAAGGTCTCGTGAGACCGCCTCTCCCATCGTTTTCTCAGTATCCTCCAGATCGATCGTGATCACACAGATTCTGCTCGGTAACCCGCACAACCTCTTCGTTTTCGACTTCGGCCGCGCCGGCACGGGATCCGCCCCTTTCAGCGGAGACGAAACGAGTATTGAAGACAACTGGGAGCTTGTTCAGCGGAACGCCTTCATCAGCGGCTCTAAGGGCGCGCTCTACCGTCCGCCGGAAGGGCGCCGCGAAGTGAAAGTCGTGAACCGTACGTAAGCGGTCGTCGCGGCGAAGGCGTCATGGCAGTTCGTGACGTGACTCGAACCCGTCGCGGCGACGGTCGGGTCGGACGCGTCGGACGGGTCGGACGGGCCGGTCGCGTCGGTCGCGTCGGTCGTGTCGGTCGTGACAAAGCTCGTGCAGGCCATCGACGATCACGTCGGACGTCTCGGGATCCGCGTCACGGCGAGCACGGAGACGAGAATGCGCGTGGATGATCCATCTGGCCCGCAAGGAGACGTTCCTCAGGAACTCCTCCGCTTGCCCCGCCTGAACCTGCCCGCCTACGAACCCATTCTTCGCGGCGAAGGAGGAAAGTCGTCCATCTACGATCCTATCCGCAACCAGTACGTTCGACTTACGCCTGAGGAATGGGTTCGACAGCACTTCCTGAGATATCTTACGTACTACTGCGGTTACCCTGCCTCTCTGATGGCGATCGAGAAAGGGTTTCAGTATCAGGGCATGTTGCGCCGTGCCGACGTCGTCGTCCATGATCGGCAAGGCCGCCCATTTTTGATGGTGGAATGCAAGGCTCCGGGCGTCCCTATCTCGCAGTCGACATTCGACCAGGTGTCCCGTTACAACCGGCTCGTTTCCGCTCGATATCTGGCCGTGACGAATGGGATGACGCACTATTGCTGGACGATTGAGAGCGACACGGGCCACTATCGATTCCTCGACGGACCGCCGGCATATCATCAGGCATCTGCCAACGAGAACCCGACCTCCTCATGAAGTACGGAGTGGAATTTGAGCTGGCGATCGCTGCCGTGCGGGAGGCCGCCCGATTATGCAAGTCGATTCAGTTTAATCTCGTGGCCAATCCAATTGAGAAGAAGGACCGATCCCCCGTTACCGTGGCCGATTTCGGAAGCCAGGCCGTGATCTGTCGGATGCTCGGGGAGGCCTTCCCGGATGACCCCGTGATAGCAGAGGAGAATTCGGCGGCTCTCCAGGACGAGGCGAATCGCTCGGCGTTGGAGCGCGTGATGGGCGAAGTGAGCCGCATCGTCGGCGAAGTGAACGAGCGCGCCGTCTGTGGTTGGATCGATCGGGGAAACGCCAGCCAGTATTCGAACCGGTTCTGGACGCTCGATCCGATCGACGGCACGTTGGGGTTCCTGCGAGGGGACCAGTATGCCGTAGCGCTCGCCCTCGTCGTCGACGGCGAGCTGACCGTGGCGGCCATGGCGTGTCCGAAGCTCGATTATCCAGGAGCGGACGAATCGTCGGAAGGTAGTATCTACGCGGCCGTAAAAGGAGGGGGCGCGTGGTGCTATGAGATGGAAGGTACGCGTCACCGGCGAATCGAGGTGAGCAAGCAGGCGAATCCGTCCGGCGCTCGGTTCTGTGAGTCGGTCGAGTCGGCGCACAGCTCGCACTCTGATGCCGCAGCGTTAGCCGACTTGCTCGGCATCGTGCGCGAACCGCTCCGCCTCGACAGTCAGGCCAAGTACGCGATCGTGGCCCGGGGAGACGCGGAAATCTACCTTCGACTTACGAAGAGGAGTGGTTACGTCGAGCAGATATGGGACCATGCCGCGGGTGCACTGGTCGTCGAGGAGGCGGGAGGACGAGTGACCGACCTCCACGGACGGCCGCTCGATTTCAGTCACGGCGCGCGACTTTCCGCGAACGTCGGCATCGTCGCGACGAACGGAGTGCTTCATAACGAGGTGCTGGCGGCGCTCAATCAGGTGCTCGTTTCGGATTAACGTCATTCGCACGATGGTAGCTATTCTACTCTGTGCCGGGTTCGGAACGCGGCTTTATCCCATCACAAGGAAACGTCCGAACGCCTTACTGGACATCGCGGGTCGACCGGTTCTCGACTATCAGATGGACCAATTGTGTAGATTGAAGGACCTGACGGAAATCCACGTCGTCGTCAACAGCCGATTCGCAGCTCATTTCTATACCTGGTGGAGGCATTGGAGACCGAAGTGTGAGGAGCACGGCATTACGCTCATGCTCCACAACGACGGGTCCGTCAACGAGGAAAGCCGATTGGGCGAGGTCGGCGATCTGGCGTTCGTCGCCCGGCTGATCGACGCGTCGCAAGGCGTCATCGTATCGGCCGGAGACAACATCTATCGTTTTTCGATCGGACCGGTCGTGGAGCGATTCTGCCGGACGGACGAGAGTCTGGTCCTCGCCTTTCCGGAGACGCATCACGCGGTCCTCCAACAACACACCGTGATCGACTTCGATAAGGACGGTCGGCTCACCCAGGTGTACGACAAGCCGGACGATCCCCCGTCGCAGTGGGTCTGCGCGAACCTGTACTTTCTCCAGCCGCCCGCGCTCGCGTTGGTCGACGAGTTCTTGAAGGAGGCTGGAGAGCGCGACCGGTTGGCCCATTTCCTTGACTATCTGGTCGAACATGTGCCGGTTCGAGCAATTGAGATGAATCGCGGCAGCATGCGGCTGCACATCAACACGCGGTACATGTATGAAAAGGCGAAGGAGACCTTGAGCAAGGAATCAGTCCTGCTCGAGTAGCCACAGCGCCCCTCCCGGGCGGGCGTGAAGTCCGTTATTGCGCCCAGGAATCGCCAAGTCGCAGACCCGGGATACGTTCGTCGCCGTCCCGTCCAGCTCCGGTCGGTGGGATTCCATGTTGCTTAAGCGACGTCTCCCGGTGACCGATACTCACCCCACGTTCCGAATCCCAACTTTCAAATCGTGCCGCTTTATGAACGATCGAACCGACTGCGTCGCCTGGAATGCGGCCTATTGGCTGCTTCGCAGCGAGGCGCGCCGTCAGATCCGATCCAGATTTCCGGATTGCAACTGGCACCTGGTGGAGGCGCACGACGAATGTGTGGCGACGATAATCGAAGCACAGGCGCGCGTGTGTATCGATGCCATGCAGCGACCCAGTGCGGCATTCGCCTCAGCGAAGACGGCGCACGGTGAGGTGGTTCTCGAGAGTGCGCGTTCGTGACGGCCGACGAAAACCGTCGAATGGTGCCGTTTCGGCGCCGTTGCCGTCTGCGGCTTACTTAACAGGCTCGACGAAGACGTTGGAGGCGACTCTCTGTCCGACGACGTGCTCGCAACCCTCGAGGCGCAGCGTGATCGGACCGTGAAAGGGCGCTTTGTCGACGATCTCGACGAGCGTGCCGGGCAACAGGCCGATCGATTCGAGGTAGCTCAGCATTTCCGGATCCGCATCCGATACGCGCTGAACGACGACGTTTTGGCCCGGCTCAACTCCGGACAGCGGATCGGTCGTGATCTCCGCGATGTTGCCCTCGCGCGTCGGAATCGGATCCCCGTGTGGATCGTGGGTCGGAAATCCCAGCATCTCGTCCAGCTTGTCCTCGAACTCTTCCGATATGTGATGCTCGAGATGCTCGGCTTCGTCGTGGATCTTGTCCCAGGGATAGCCCATCACCTCCCTGAGGTAGAGCTCCAGCAGGCGATGATGTCGAATGATCTCGAGGGCAACCTTCGCTCCGGTCGTCGTTACGGTAACGCCGCGGTATGATTCGTACTCGACCAGTCCCATCTGTGCCAGGCGCTTGACCATATTGGTGACTGATGCCGACGACACGTTCATCGTCCGGGCAATGTCACTCGTGGAAACGATCTCACTGCCGTATTGGAGTTTGTAGATGGTCTTGAGATAATCTTCGACGGCCTGGCTAAGCATGCGTGCGTGAATAGCTCCAGGAGTAGATGTCTTCTTCTCACGAAGGGCTCAACCCGAATTATGGTGATATGATCCGCCCGAAGGCTCTTGCGTCGGTCAGGATTTCAGCCGCATCGGATACGTGTTTTTGATCAACGCCCGCGCCAGTACCTCCGTGGGATCGATGATCGGGAGGGAATCGATCTCATCCTCCGGGATCGCGAGGGGCAGTTCCGTGCATCCCAACACGACGGCTTGCGCTCCCTTCTTCTCGAGATGTTGGATGGCACTCAGGAGGCTCTGACGCGCGATCTGGGACACCGGATGGGCCTGCGCCTTGATTCCGTAAGACGGGTCGAATATCGTTCGATTCACGATGTTCTCCTGGACGTTTTCGTCCGGAATGACGGGCTGAAAGCCTTCGCCGGCCAGTACGTCTCGGTACAGCCTGAGACGATAGACGGCCAGCGTGGAGAGAATGCCGATGCGTTCGATGCCTTGCGCCGTCGCCCGGAGATGCGAAGCCGTTTCCCGAATCATGTGGAGCAGGCGAAGCGTCGAGCCGGCCTCGGCGAGTTTCTGCTCCAGCACGTCGAAAATGGGCGGTGCGTGCGCCGTATTACAAGGGATGCCGAGGACGACGGCGCCGGCTTCGTCGAGGCGCATTGCAATTTCGAATATCGCGTCCGCAGGATTGTCGCCCTCCATCTCTGCAAGGAACGCACTTCGATCGCGGATCCAGCCCGGAAATGAGAGGAGAGCAACGGGAAGATGATCCTGATCCGTCGTCGCCTCCGTCAGATCGAAGATCTTGCGGACCAGATCGATGCCCGCATAAGGCCCCATCCCTCCAATTACGCCGATGATGTTATCCTGGGCCATATTTCGGGTACCTTGTCGTATCTACGAACGGGGCCGGACGAAGGAGGCTCATTCCGGTTTGGGTCGTCGCCCAAACGAGCGTGTCGGCCGTCGTCGGAGCGGCCCTCCGTCCGTCTTCCGTGGCATGATCGGGTTTCACGCTTCAGACGACGAGGACGTCTGTGCGTCCGGCACGGGCAGTATATTGACCGCCATCCATTATCGCCAATCGCGAAATGACCTATGGAGATCGTCTATTTCACTCTGTCGATCGGACTCTTATGCGTAATGACGGCAGCCGGCGGCATGCCGAACGCGGCGCATGCACAGGACACGTCGCGTCCCAGGGCTCGCGAGGTCGGCATCCGGCCCGGCGTGCTGCCTCCGGGAGCGTTGAACGCGATTACGGACGTTCCGGGCGTACGCGTAGGCCACGTCACGCTCATTCAGGGCGAGTCGATCCGCACGGGGGTCACGGTCATCCTTGCGCATGATGGAAATCCGTATCAGGAGAGGGTGCCGGCGGGAGTCGCCGTCGGCAACGGGTTCGGCAAGCTGATGGGATTCACACAGGTTCGCGAACTCGGCGAGATAGAGACGCCGATCGTCCTGACGAACACGCTTTCCGTAGCCCAGGCGGTCGACGGCGTGCTGGATTACGTGCTGTCGCTGCCCGGGAACGAAGACGTGAGGTCCGTGAATGCGCTTGTTGGAGAAACGAACGACGGCTATCTGAATGACATCCGAGCGCGTGTCGTGCGGGCGTCCCATGTCAGCGAAGCAATCCAGGTGGCCTCGACAGGCCCGGTCGAGGAAGGGGCGGTCGGAGCCGGCACCGGTACGGTCTGTTTTGGATGGAAGGGCGGCATCGGGACGAGCTCACGTAGATTGCCGGATACGCTCGGAGGCTACGTCGTCGGCGTCCTCGTGCAGACCAATTACGGAGGGGTGCTCCGCATCATGGGTGAACCAGTCGGCGTCGAATTGGGCCGGTACTACTTGCAGGACGAGGTAGACGGCGTTTCCGGCGACGGCTCGGTGATGATCGTCGTGTCCACGAACGCACCCCTCTCGGATCGCAATCTGGAGCGCCTCGCACGGCGCGCGTTCCTCGGCATCGCGCGAACCGGCTCCCCGATGACGAACGGTTCCGGTGATTATGCGATTGCCTTCTCGACCGCAGAGAGCGTTCGCCGGACGCCCGATCGCCGCGAGCGACTCAGCGACGTGGCGGAGCTGCCGAACGATCGCGTGTCTCCTCTTTTCCAGGCCGTCGTGGAGGCGACGGAAGAAGCGGTCTACAATTCCTTGTTCAGGGCCGTCACCACGTCGGGTCATCGAGGCTCAATCGAAGCCTTTGACGTTAGGACGGTGGGACGATAGAACGTGGGGAC
>CAZMXY010000123.1:0-6766 GCA_964570345.1 uncultured Rhodothermales bacterium
CCGAGCCGCCGGCGATTCACGAGGCGAGGCTCAGGCTCCGACCTCGATTACCTTGGTTCCGGCCAGGCGATCGCCCCAGCGGCGGCCCTCCGCGTCGGTGATGACGAGATAGATTTCGTAGATCCCGATGCCGAGCGCCACGAGGCCGATTATCGGGATCAGGATCCAGCCGACGATGGGGATGTAAATCAAGAGGGACGTGATGGCCCCGAGACCGAACATCCAGTTGCGCCGCAGGGAGGTCTCGATGTCTACTTTGCCACCGTCCAACCGAACCGGCTGCAGGCTCATGATCTTTTTCCCGAGCGAACGATTCGGCATGAAGTCGACGTCGAGGCCGTCCCGGATGACGATGTAGGCGGTTCCAATGATTCCACCCGCGATGGGGATGACGCCGAGGACGGCGGCAATCACCGCGTCTATGATGATCGCGATGACGCGCTTGCCGAGGTCCGCCTTCGGAGCATCTTTAGCGAATACGCTGGGCATGCGGGGTTCTGTAGGACCGGTGGCTCGATCGGAAACGGGTTCCTGGGATCGTTCGGGATAGGTGGGCTGGTTCAAGTCAGGTTCGTTCATCTTTTTTCGTTCGCGCTTGAAGGATTTCGAGACCCGTAATATACATGGTACAGGATTCTGAGCTCGTCCGCACGCGAATCTTATGCAGGACGATCCGACGCCGCTCGATGGACCGGCGCGCGCCGAGTCGTGTCAGCTTTCGGGCGTGACGCCGACGTCTTTCATCGAATCCAGCTTCGCCAGATCGATCCGGTCCATCGCCGCTCGAATGGTCGCCATCTCTACGCCGCGCCCCTCGATCTCGATGACGAATCGCTTGCCTACGACCGCTTGAAGCGTTCCCACTGAGGACGAGCCGCTCTGCGAATACTTCTCGTAAGCGGGATAACCTTTGTAGGTCAACGTTCGCTCGTGACCCTGGTCGTTCTCCTTGTCCACCTCCACGGCCAGCCAGGCATATCCGCCCAGCATAAGGGCGCTCCCGAGCGCGCCCGCGTCGAAGATCTTGATCGTGACGCGAGCGGATCGGTCGTCTTCCTTCTCGTAGGTGCCCGTCGTGGAGGACGTTTTTACACCGAGGGCGCCTCCGGTTTCGCCTTCGGTGTCGATACGAGCGAGGCCCGGTAACTCGTCGGGAAGCAGGGGTCTCAACGCGCGGAAATCGACGGGTTCGGCCGCCCGCCCGCCGTCCACGTCTTCGAATGCGCCGGACACGCCTGGAGACTCCGCATCCCGAGACTGAGAACCCTCACCGAAGGAGCCGGGCAAAAAGCCTCTCGCCTCGGCCTCGGTCTCCGCTTTCTCACCAACCCCCTCGTCTCTCATCGCTTCGAGTCGACGGAGGTTCACGCGGCCGAGTGCGTCCTTGATTTCGGCCTCACTCACGCCGTTCCCTTCGACGGTGACGACGAACCGGTCCGCGACGAAGACGCTCATCTGGCCCCGGCTCCAATCGGAGCCCTGCTCGAACTTTTCATACGCAGGGTTGCCTTCGTACTTCAAGGTGCGCTCGTAACCCTGGTCGGTCGCTTTGTCGACGTCCACCATCAGCCAGTTAAAGCCGAACATGCCTATGCCGCGCACCGATCCGAGGTCGTTGATCGTAATGTCGATCTGAGACTGTCCGTCCTCGGCGCGATATTCGCCTTGCGCCTGAGACGTGCCCATGCCCATCACGCGGCTCTTCTCGCCGCCCGCGTTCGTCCGTTCGCGTCCAGGAAGGCTCGCCGGTAGAATGGCCGTGAGCTGGCGGAAATCGACGGGCTCCACTGATTCTCCTCCGCCGAATAGCGCACCGAAAGCGCCGGACGTGTCCCCGTCCGAAAGATTCTTCTGGGCTTCCTGGACACTCTTGGCCAGTTGGGTCACCTGCTTGGCCTTGTCGCCCAGACCGCAACTCAGCAATATGGCAAGGATGAGAATAAGGGGAGATAGCGTCTTCAGGCGGTTCATCGAGTTGCGGGTGTTTGGGTGGAGAACGTAGTGTTTATCGGTGGTTTCGTATGGAAATTCGAGCGCACGCAGTCCCGATCGAGGCCATCGCCTGGCTTACGTCTTAGGACGACCGCGCGCAATGAGTGGCCGCGCGGCCGCGCCTAACTGCGGGACTCGATAACTTTCGTATCGGCCAGGCGATCGCCCCAACGCCGGCCCTGCGCGTCCGTCAGCACGAGGTACGTTTCGTAGATGCCGATACTCAGGCTGATCAAGGCCACGAACGGAATCAGCAGCCAGCCGATAATCGGGACATAGAGCAGCGTGGACGTGAGGGCGCCGATGCCGAACATCCAGTTGCGGCGAAAGGACGCCTCCAAATCTACGGGTCGCCCGTCCAAGCGAACGGGCCGGAGACCCATCACTTTCTTTCCCAGAGATCGGTTCTGTATGAATTCTACGTCGAGACCGTCTCGTACGACCATGTAGATTGCACCGACGATTCCGCCGAGGATCGGGATGGCCCCAACTACGGCGGCGATGACGGCATCGATGACCACGGCGATGAAGCGCTTGCCGAGGTCGGCTTTCGGCGCCCGGGCCACGGACAACGTGGTCGCCGACGGAAGGTCGGTTACCGCAGGACCACCTCCCGCCAAGTCGGCGCTGGCGCGTAAGACGGGCATCTCGTGATCGGAATGGGTCATGGTCTCTCGCCGGCTCGTCCGAAGTTAGATCCGGGGTGAAGTTAAATCCAGCGTATAGTTAGCAAATGTTTGGACATTAGTCCATGATGCAAATCCGCCTATTTCTCGGATGAGACCCGCATCGAGTCTCCGCGGCTGCTATTCCGGGCTGTGAGAAGGGATTTTCGTTCTAAATGATCTCCCTGCGGATCTATCACCGGCTAGACGTATTCATTTAGTGGATCGCCAAGCATGCTCCATACCGCCATTGCAACTTTCTCCAGGATGACTAACTTGTCTCGAAATACGATCCGGAGCCCAAGGCGGTCGCGTCTTGCTCACGAATTCTCGCGAAGCATCCGGGGAAATGCCGTCCACCTTTGTGTGATCTCGGGGAGTGAGCGCACACACTACTGAACCGGGCGTCCCACTGCTTTCGCTGGAAGAGGAGCGGAGATGAGACAAGATCACGACACACACCGTGATTGGACTTATTCGACGGGGGAGGAGCCCCTTTGGACTCCGCCTCGCATGCCGCGTCACCAGCGACTTGCCGGGCGAGGTCGCTTGTACGGACTGGCCGCAGCGCTGGGCATCGGGTTCCTGCTCATCGTCGGGGGCGGCACCTTCATGCTCATGTCATCCGCCGACGATCCGAACGCGCTCGGTGAAGATGAACTGAATGAGCTCATCGCGGCCCGAGCAAGTCTGTCGGGATCGACGGACACCGCGACGTCCACATTCGAACCATCGCCGAGGCCGGCATCCACAACGCTGAGCGTATTTTCGGATCCCCCTGAGGCGACGGTTCTGATCGACTACGATTCCATCGGTGTAACTCCACTGCTAGGGCACGCACTTTCATCCGGTGTCTACATACTTTCCGTGACGGACGGACCCGACGTCAGGCTCGACACCGTGATCGTCGTCCGCGAAAGAGGGCAGCAACGACCCATTTCGATCGAACTTGACCGCCGCGAGCAGGCGACGACTGCATCCGATGCACGACTCGCGACTGGAAACGACGAGCCAGACCGCTCGAACGCGGAACGGCAGCCCGCTCCGGAACGCTCAGAGCCGGAGGTGGTCGTGGAACGGAGGACCGAGAGCACGCGTTCGGCTGATCCGGCCACCGAGTCGCCACCGGAAGAGCGACGCGTGACGCCCCGTCAGGACGAATCTGCGAGATATGGGATGCTGTCCATTTCCTCGGCTCCATCCGGCGCCGAGGTGCGGCTCGACGGCGAGACGGTCGGCGTGACGCCCCTCCGTCTCCAGCGCGTCGCGATTGGTCGCCATGACGTTTCCCTGCACCTGGACGATCATCAGACGGCCTCCGCGGTAGTCGACGTTCGCCCTCGCCAATCGGCCTCCGTGCATGAGGTCCTTACCCTCGGATCCGGGCAGGTCACCATCCGGGTCAAGCCCTGGGGAACGATCTTCATCAATGGTGAGCTTCACGGTCGGGACCTTGACGTTCAATACGTGACACAACTCCCTGCCGGGCAGCATCGGATTACGGTATTTCATCCTGCTTTTCAGGAGTACGAGCGGGTCGTGGACGTGAGGCCGAATAGCTCTCAGCAGATCACGATCGACCTGACCGCCGCTGCGGCGGCCACGTCGGACCGGCAGTGAAACGGTGCCGCGGCTCGGCATTCGCGCGGCACGTGGATAGTACAGTTCCGGCAAAATCTAGCTTTCTTGACGGGCATCGGGGATTCACCATGGATGAGAAGAACGTTGAACGCCGCCGCCCGTGCGCCCAACCCGCGCGGTTCGTCGCGGTGGCGATGCTTCTATCGATCTTCGCGGCTCCGGCCGTGGGGCAGAACACGAATACCTGTGGCGAGCAGCTCGAAGAGGCGGAGACGAGCTACGTAGAAGGACGCTTCGACGAGGCCATCCGGCTCGTGCTGAGGTGTCTGGATCGGAACGACGTCGAGACGGCTCAAGCCATCGACGCCTATCGACTCCTCGCGCTAGCGCTGATTCGAAAAGACGAGCTCCCGGACGCGCGAGCCGCGATCGTGCAGCTGCTCGACGTCTATCCCGAATACGAACCGGATCCGATCGTCGATCCTCCTTCGTTCAGGGCTCTCGTCGACATCGTCAAACAGCAGCTCTCGCCCGTTGCGACCGATACAAGCGAGCCCCCTGCGAGACGATCCTGGTTTCGATCCAATCTAAAATGGATTCTCCCAGGAGGCGCCGTCGTCGTCGGCGGAGTACTCGCGGCGGTGCTCGCGCAGGGAGGCGGGTCGGGCGGTCCCTCTCAGCTTCCTCCGCCACCAGGCGCCCCGAACTGACAAGCACGGAATCTCTCTCCATTTAACCGTTGGAGATCACGGTATGACCCTTAGATCAACCTTCGTTCCGGTCGCAGTGACCTTCTTGATACTCTGTCTCGGGTATGCATCGTCGCATGCGCAGAGCGTTCCACGCGTGCTTCACTACGACGGGCGATTGTTCGTCGACGGCAATCCGGCGTTCGGCTCGTACGAGATTACGTTCTCGTTGTACTCAACGCCCGAAGGGGGACAGCCTCTCTGGTCGGAGACGCACGACGTACAGCCTGAGGACGGGCTGTTCAGCGTCTTGCTCGGAAGCGTCAACGCGCTGCCGGCGAGCATCCCGGAGGACCACGACATGCTTTATCTGGGCATGCAGGTCGAAAACGACGCGGAGATGACGCCGCGGTTGTTCATGGCCGCTACGACATTCTCGTTACGCGCCGGTCTCGCCGATTCCGTAAACGATCAGTCGGTTGACACGGATGCGATTGCCGATGCGGCGGTAACGAGCGGAAAACTGGTTGATGGGGCCGTCATCGGCTCGAAACTCGCCGCCGCCGCCGTTACGGAGGCGAAGCTTGCCGACGGTGCCGTAACGAACGGCAAGCTGGCGGATGGCGCCGTCACACGTGAGAAGCTTGCCGCGGACGCCGCCGTCGTCAGTCTGAACGAGCAGCGTGGCGCCGTCTCCCTCACCGCCGGAAGCAACGTCAGTATCATCGAGGAAAACGGAATCATCACCATCTCGTCCGTGGGTGGAGACGGAGACGGAAGCGGAGACATTACGGCGGTGTTGGCTGGAGAGGGCCTTTCCGGAGGCGGTGACCGCGGCGACGTCCTTCTGCGGCTGGCCGACGGCGCGGTCGACGAATCGAAACTGGCGGATGGCGCGGTGACCACCCAAAAGCTGGCCGCAGGCGCCGTGACGATCGCTAAACTCGCACCCGGTACCGCGGTGACGAGCGTCAATAATCGGAGCGGTGCGTTGACCCTGGAAGCCGGCAGCAACGTGAGCATCCAGGAAGACGGTTCCACCGTCACGATTTCGTCGGCAGGAAGTGGCGACGTCACGGCCGTGACGGCCGGAAGCGGACTCACGGGTGGTGGGCAGTCCGGCGACGTCACGCTGGCGCTCGCCGACGAGGGCGTCACGACGGACAAGCTCGCCGACGAAGCCGTTTCGCGCGCCAAGCTCGCCTCGGATGCCGCCGTTACGACGGTGAACGAGCGCAGCGGCGATGTGACGCTCGCCGGCGGTAGCAACGTAGTCGTCACGGCGTCCGGTTCGACGATCACCTTTTCGGTTCCCAACGTTGGGGACATCACTGCGGTGATCGCCGGCGACGGCCTGACGGGAGGCGGTCAGACGGGCTCCGTCACGCTCGTGCTCGCGGACGAGGGCGTGACGACCGCGAAGCTGGAAGATGCGGCCGTGACGACTGCAAAGCTCGCAAACTTGGCCGTCGCGACGTCGAAACTGGCTGACGAGGGCGTGACGAGCGCGAAGCTCGGAAATTCGGCCGTGACGAATCCGAAGCTCGTCAATGCGGCGGTTACGACGGAGAAGCTGGAAGACGCCGCCGTGACGTCGGGCAAGATCGCCGACGGGTCGGTGACGAACGCGAAGCTGGCGTCGGATGCCGCGGTCACGAGCCTGAACAGCCGGCGCGGCGCGCTGACGATCGCCGCCGGCAATAACGTCGACATCACCGAGGTCGGGGGCACGTTCACGATCTCGGCAGAAGAGGGTGGCGACATCACGGCCGTGAACGCGGGGGCGGGTCTCACCGGTGGAGGTCAATCCGGCGACGTTACGCTCGCACTCGCGGACGA
>CAZMXY010000123.1:6866-11741 GCA_964570345.1 uncultured Rhodothermales bacterium
CCAAGCTTGAGAACTCCGCCGTCTCGAACGCAAAGCTGGCCGACGGAGCCGTCACGAGCGCGAAGATCTTGGACGGGGAAGTGTCGACAGCGGACTTAGGCGCCAATGCGGTCACGGAAGGAAAGATCGGTACCGGTGCGGTCACGGAAGGAAAGATCGGCACGGCTGCGGTAACGGCAGACAAGATCGGGACGGGAGCAGTCACGGCGGGGAAAATCGGGACGGGAGCCGTCGGCACCGACAACATTGCCAACGGATCCGTCACCAGCACGAAACTAGCCGCAGATGCCGCCGTGACCAGTCTGAACTTGCTTACGGGTGGGGTGAGCATTTCGGGGGGAACTGACATCAACATCACTCAGACCGGCAGCGACATTCTGATCGAGTACACGGGAACGCTCGCACAAACCCAGAGCTCGATCCGCTGGAAGACGAACGTCCAGCCCCTCAAGGATGCCGTCGAGGTCGTCAAGCGGTTGCGTGGCGTATCGTTCGAGTGGAAGGAGGACGGACGGGAGGACATCGGGCTCATCGCCGAGGAAGTCGGCGCCGTCATCCCGGAAATCGTCGTCTTCGAGGAAAACGGCGTGGACGCGAAGTCGGTGAATTACAGCCGGCTCGTGTCGGTGCTGATCGAAGCGGTCAAGGAGCAGCAGGAGCAGCTCGATGGCCGCGAGCGCGCCATAGACGAGATGACGGCACGGCTGGACCGGCTCGAACGTCTGGTCGCGTCGTCGTCGTCGACCGCCGCTCCCGCTCAGCAGGCCAATCGGTAACGTCGAACAGCACAGGCCCGACATGGCACGACATCTTCCGCCTCCTTCGCTCGTCGACTCCGTTCTGCGCCGCAGCCTGCCCGCTCTGGCCGCTCTCTGCCTCGTCCTGTCGACGGCGCACGCTCAGAACTTTCGCATCGAACGCTTTCAACAGGCCGGCGCCGGCGGGCGCAGCGAATCGGGATCCTTCACGCTGTACTCGAGTGCCGGCACGGTGTCCCCTTCGGGCGAAACGAGCGGGGGTCCGTATTCGGCGACGAGCGGCGGCCGTCTCGTAGTTCAGGAGCCGATCGCGAAATTGGCCGTCATCCATTCGCCCGCCGCCACCGCCGACGAACAAGCCGACCTTCTCGTCATGACCGAGGTTGACGCGACGTTCGGCGTTCGGGAAGCCCTCCTCCATTATCGACGTGGCGGAGACACGCAATTCACGGCCGTGAACATGGAGCGAAGGGGCGCGAGCCAATTCGAAGCCGCGATTCCGGGAACGGCGGTCACGAGCCGCGGCGTCGCGTATTTTTTGATGGTGACCGACTCGACGGGGCGTACGTCGCGAGGGCCGTCAACCGGCTTTCATGCGGTGGCCGTCCGCGTCGCGGAGCCGGGCCTCGTACTCGGCGACGCGCTCCCCGGAGGGGCCGACCAGACGGCTTACAGTCTTATTTCGGTGCCGTTGAATCTCGAAAACAAGGATCCGGAGGCCGTTCTGGCTGACGATTTCGGTACGTATGACCCGACGCAGTGGCGTTTTTTCGAGATGGCGTTCGATGAGTCGGTCGTGGAGTACCCGAACACGAACGAAATGACCCTAGGAACGGCGTTCTGGCTGATCGCCAGGGAGCCTGGCAACGTCTTCGATACCGGCGCCGGCGTGTCCGCACGTCTCGATAGACGATTCAGCATGGCCGTGCATCCTCGATGGAATCTGATAGGAAATCCGTTTGATTTTCCGATCCCCGCCGGCAACGTGACGTTGGGCAGTCAGCAGCAGGTCGAGCTCCGTTCTTACGAGAGAGGATGGAATAACCCGATAAGAGACCGCGTCACCGAGCTTCAACCCTTCTCAGGGTACGCCGTCTTCAATCCGTCTTCCGTCGTCGATACGTTGTACGTCAACCCGGACTTGCCGGCGACGGCGAACGCTTCGATGAAAAAAGGGGTGCGGCAACTCGATGAGGTGGCGTGGGCCCTTCAGATCACCGCTCGGGATCGAACGAGTCGCGACGCCGACAACGTTGCTGCCGTAGCGAGCAACGCGGCGACGGGTTGGGATGCGATGGATTATCCGGAGCCGCCGAGCATGGGCTCATCCGTCGCCGTGTATTTCCCGCACCCGGAATGGGGCCGGCTGAGCGATCACTATTCTACGGACGTTAGATCGAATACGCTTGACGGTCACGAATGGACGTTCGAAGTGAAAAGCGATTCGGACGAGCCGGTTCGACTCGGATTCGACGGAGTCGACGACGTGCCTTCGGATCTGGAAGTCTGGCTCGTCGACAATATGCTGGCGCAGCCGAAGGACCTTCGTACGGATCCGTCCTACGCGTTCAATCCGGCGGGCGTAGCCGCCGCGCGAGAATTTAGGCTCGTCGTTGGCAGCCGGACGTACGTGAACCGCGTGCTGGGCGACGTTCAAACCGTGCCCAGCAAATTCGAACTGTTTCCCGTCTTCCCCAATCCGTTCGGCACGTCGACGACGATCCGTTACGCGCTTCCGAGGCCCACGCACGTTACCGTCCGCATTTTCAACGTCGCAGGGAATCTCGTGGCCGTGCTGGCGGATCGGACCGAGCCGGAGGGATATCATTCGCTGGTTTGGGAGGGGCACGGCATGCACGGAAATCTCCTGCCGAGCGGGCTCTATTTCGTCCGATTACAGGCCGGCGACCGGGGCCTCGGTGAGACGGTAGTGCTGGTGCGCTAGGACCTCGCCGGGACGCGATCTCGTTCATACGACCTTGAGCTTCCATCGCCCACGCCTGAATACCAGCATGCCGGTGAGCGCAAAGACGACCTGAGCCACCGCGATGCCGACGAAGATTCCGGCGACGTCCATCCCAAAGGAGTGCGACAGCAGGTAGGCAAGTGGAATCTGGAAGAGCCAGTAGCAGAAGAGGTTGATCCAGGTCGGCGTTACGGTGTCCCCGGCCCCATTGAAGGCCTGAACCATGACCATGCCCAGCGCGAAGAACGGATAGCTGTACGCAATAATCCGCAGGAATTCCGCGCCGGCTCGCACGACGTCGTCCTCTCCCGTGAAAAAGCGCATGATCGGCTCGTCGAGCAGCAACATGACGAAGGCGGCCACGGTCAGGAAGATCGCGTTGCAGTAACTCGCGATCCAGACGGCCGCCTCGGCCCGATCCGGCTTGTGCGCACCGAGATTCTGCCCGACGAGCGTCGCAGCGGCGTTGCCCATGCCCCAGGAGGGCAGCAGTGCGAAAATGATCACGCGCACGCCGATAGTATAGCCGGCCACCGCTGCGCTGCCGAATTCGGCGACCAGGCGAATGATCGCGATCCAACTGGCCGATCCGACCAGATATTGAACGACGCCGGGACCCGATATTCGCAGCATGCGCTCCACGAGACGGGGACTCAACCGGATGGCCCCACGGCTGAACCTCAGCCGTCCCGATCCACGCACCAGCACGGTGAACTGATAGGTTACGCCCACCCCGCGTCCGATGGCCGTCGCGACGGCCGCGCCGGTGACGCCCATCTCCGGAAAGGGCCCGAGCCCGAAGATCAACACCGGGTCGAGCGCGACGTTCAGCAAATTCGACAACCCCAGTACGCGCATGGCGAGGACGGCGTCACCGGCTCCCCGAAAAATGGCGTTGATCAGAAAGAGCAGAAGGATGGTGACGTTCGACCCCATCAGGATCGCACAGTAGATCGAGCCGGCCTCCACGACCGATTCCGTCGCGCCCATCAGCCGTAGCAGATCCGGTGCCAGGACGACGCCGACAAGTGCGATCGGAATCGATACGGCGACGGCAACGACGATCGCCTGAACTCCCGCCGCAGAGGCCGCCACGGGATCCTTCTCGCCCATTCGTCGCGCAACCATCGCGGTCGCGGCCATGCTGAGCCCCATCCCGATGGCGAAGACGAAGATCAGGAGCGAGGCTGTGATGCCTACCGCCGCAACGGCTTCGGCGCCGAGGCGGCTCACGAAGAAGATGTCTGCCAGCTCGAAGATAGACTGCATTAACATCTCCAGCACCATCGGCACCGACAGGAGGAGAATGGCTCTACCCAGGCTGCCCGAGGTGAAGTCCTGTGTCGTACCGGTAACGGCTTCACGCAGGGCGCGCAACAGGCTGCGGCGTTCGACGAATGGTGAAGAATGAGGATCGTGGCCAGACATGATTCCGGGGGTCAAGACGAAAAGCGGGCACCTGAGCGGATGCCGAAGAGAGCGGCGACTCGATCCCGGACGGTCGATGATCAGTGGACGGGATGGGCTCAGGCCGTCCGGATCTGATCGCGACTAAGGAGAAGAGGCGTTCGAGTCACAGCCGGTCGAGGCCGGTCTATCGGTCGCGCGGCGAGTAGGCTCACCGGGACGACGATAATCTGATAAGGGGCTGTGCTGAACATGGGGCGATTCGTCTTTGCGCGTCACTTCACCGAGGGACGCGTCGTTACGCAATCTAGTTGCGAGGCGGAATGTACGGCGCTTGCGCCGTTAGAGGCAAGTACGCTTCGCGAGCCGGCTCACCTCCATGGAGACCGCAAAGTTCCCCGCGCGGATCGAGCGGCGACTTCCGCGCCAAACGTCAGTCGAGAGCGAGGAAGCGTCCGCAGCAAACCGGACGAGCCCCCATGAGATGCTCCAAACATCCATTGCATGATTACTTGGGCTGGCGTATTTGTGTCTTCGATACGAGAGACGAGCTATGGCCGAGGATAGTCAAGGGGTCCGGCCCGTACGTCGACGCGCCCGCTGTCGATCCGCAACCGGCATGGCCGAGTGCGCGCCCTTCCGCCACCTTTTTCTTGTGATTCGTCGACATAGGCGCGGTTTCGAAGATCTACGTACGTCTGAGGCGTCAGGCATCCGCTCTTGTGGACGCCGGCACGCTCAACG
>CAZMXY010000124.1:0-11623 GCA_964570345.1 uncultured Rhodothermales bacterium
CGGCAAATGGCGCCACGAAGCGGAACGCCAGTCGACCACCGTAATTTTCGGCCGGGCCGAGGAGCGTTCGTGCCTGGCCGACCACGGGCGCCGCGATACCGCTGCTGATGATTGCACGAAAGGCGTTCGCGGTAAGGTTTCCCGGCAGCTCACCCGCATTCCGGTACTCCGCGAGAGCGTTCTGAGCCAGTGTGATGGCCAGTTCGACGTCCGCCTGCCGCTCCGGCGCGACATCCTCCATCCGATCCGGAAAACTCTCGACGGTCTGCTCCAAGACGGCGACCGTCTCCTGTTCCGGCAGCCGTTCGGGCACGTAGTCGTCGGCGATGTCGCCCATAATGGGGATCGCGATGAGTCCGGCGGCGACCATGCCCGTTCCGCCCATCAGTCCCATCCCGAGCGCGCCCGTCTTCGGCATCCGCTCGTTGACGAATCCCAGCATCGTCGGCCAGAAGAACGCCACACCTACCGCGAAGACCGTCGCGAGGAGGAACGCCACTACGGTCGTTTCGGCGAAGCTGAAGAAGTACAGGCCCACCCCGGAAATGACGGCGCTGGCCACGAGTATGCCCGTCGGTGACAGACGTTCTACTACCGGCGCGGCTTTGAGGCGAAGCACGGCCATCATCCCGCTGATCCAGACGAGTACGAGAATGCCGTGGATCCCGCCAGATTCCAGAACCGACGGAATCCAGCGCATCGGCCCCAACTCGATCGATGCGGTAATCATCATACAGAAGAGCATAACCAGGAAGAGCGGGCGCGTAAACGTCGCCCTGAACATCTCGCCGATCGATACGCCGGCCTGCCTGCCTTCGGTCTCCGGGAACGGCTCTCGGAGGATCATATAACCGTATGCAGCGATCGGAATGAAGATCAGCGCCAGACGCACTTCCCACGTGCCGATCGTCGTCAGTCCGATGGCGAAGCTGGCCAGACCGGCAATCACCATTCCGCCCGGAAACCACGCGTGAAAGTGATTCAGCTTCGTTGTTTTGTCCTTCGAGAAGAGCGCGGCGACGAGCGGATTGCCGGCGACCTCGACGAGACCGTTGCCGAGCGCGATGATGATCGCACCGCCCAGCAGAATCCAGAACGCGATGCCTGCTCCGGCAAAGCCGCTCGCCGAGATCATGATCGCGACGCCCAGAAAGTGACAGATGAACGCCCATCGAAAAATAGTACGCATGCCGAGGTCGGCGAGCGAGCCGAAGAGGATCTGTGAGACGGCCATTCCCCAGAGGGCGGCACCGCCTATCAGACCGACCTCGTAATTCGTAAGGATAAACTCCTGCTTTAGCGGTCCCAGAATGTCGCCGATGATGGCGAAGGATGCCGCGGTCGGCACGAGAGCCGCGCAGGTACCAATGAACAGCCGATTTCGATTGAGCGCCGGGGAGTCCATGCTCTTCTTTTTTCTGCGGATTACAATGTTGGGGCGCGTCTTCCTCCAGGATTCCGAGACGTACGGCGAAGCGGTCGACCGCCACGAAGACGCCGAAATCAGTATACGCATAATCGATCGCAGCCCGTACGCCGACAAAGCCGTAGTTCAGGCCCGCCCCGAGATAGATTCCTTGCTGGTCGACTAAGTGCGGCCGAAGTCGTCCTCCAGCCTGATGACGTCGTCCTCGAGGCACACTCCGAGCTGCGTCTCGATGACGACCAGGTACTCCTTCGTGTCGTTCTCGAGGCGATGGACGTCGCCGAGGGCGATGTGAAGCGAGTCCCCCTTACGCACGCGCACGACGTCGTCGTTTCGCGTGAAGAGGCCCTCGCCCTGCACGACGACCCAGTGCTCCTCGCGAAGCTCGTGCTTCTGCAGCGAGAGCCGCTTTCCCGGGTGGACGAGAATCCGCTTCACCCGATAACCCGGCTCGTTAAGGTACTCTTCCCATCGCCCCCAGGGCCTATCGTCGAATTCGATCATCGAACCGCTCGTCAATGCATTCTTGAATCGTGCCCGCCCGTCACACGTGCGTCTTCTCCAGGACGTCCTGCCCGAGAACGCGCAGGCCCACGAACAGCACGGCCAGCCCGACGAGCATCGAAATCCACCATGGAAAACCGAAACCGGTCGGCAGCGTCCCGAGCCCGATCGCGACGACGCCCACCAGCATCGCGTACGGAAGCTGCGTCCGAACGTGATCGATGTGGTCACAGCCCGAAGCCATGGAGGACAGGATGGTCGTGTCGGATATCGGCGAGCAGTGGTCTCCCCAGACCGCCCCGGCGAGCACGCACGATACGGACGAATAGATGACGTAATAATGCTCCGGATCCGCCATCCCGTTGAGCTCGAGCACGGCCCAAGCCAGCGGCACGACGAGCGGCATCAGAATTCCCATCGTACCCCAGCTCGTGCCCGTCGCGAAGGCGGTCGCTGCGGCAATCAAAAAGACGAGCGCGGGAATCACGCCGGCCGGCAGGGACTCGCCCAGGACGGATACGAGATAGTCGGCCGTGTGCAGCACGTTCGTGACGTCGGACAGCGCCCACGCCAGCACCAGAATGATCATGGCGTAGAGCATCGACTTGAGGCCGGCGTACCAGGCATCGATTGTTTCGTTCAGATTCAGGACGCGCTGGCTGACGGACAGCGCCGCAGCGATGACGACGCCCAGTAACGAGCCCCACATGAGCGAGCGGTACGAATCGGCGCTGCCGATCCGGTCGCGAAGCGTGTCCCCTTCGCCCGTCACGTAAAGGCCGACGAGCACCGAAACGACCAACACGAGGACGGGCGCGATCGCGTTGAAGGCGCGGTGAGGCACCCCCGGCTTCGCCCCCAACTCTTCGCCTTTCGCGGCCGCCTCGTCTACCTTCGCTCCCGGCGAGAGGACCTGGCCCGTGCGGCGGGCGCGCCGCTCGGCCCTCAGCATCGGTCCGAATTCCTTGGGCGACCAGGCAACGTTGAAGACGAAGAAAACGGCGAAGATCGGATAGAAGCTGTAGAGGATGGACTGCAGAAAGACGGAATAGGCCGACTCGTCGAAACCGTCGATTCCGGCGACCGCCGTCCCGATCAAACCCACTTCGTACCCGATCCAGGTCGTGACGAAGGCCAGACAGGCGACCGGCGCCGCCGTCGAGTCGACGAGATAGGCTAATTTCTCGCGCGATATGCGAAGTTTATCCGTAACGGAACGCATCGTGTTGCCCACGACCAACGTGTTCGCGTAGTCATCGAAGAAGATGACCAGGCCGAGCACGCCCGTGGCGATCTGGCCGTCGCGAGCCGAGTCCGCCCAGCGCACGATGTAGTTGACGACCCCCTGCATCCCCCCGTTGCGCGAAACGATGCCGACCATCCCGCCGATCATCAACGAGAACAGAATGATGGCGGCGTGGTCGGGGTTGGCCAGCGCGTCGAGCACGTAAACCTGGAACGTCTCCAGAAGTCCGCCCCAGAGGCCGGAAAGATCGATCCCGAGTGCCGCCCACGCGCCGATCCAGACGCCGAGGAAAAGCGCGGGGATGACTTGTTTGAAGAGGAGGGCGACGGCGATGGCGATGACCGGCGGTAGAACGGAAATCCATCCCGGTATCACTTGCGCGTCGCGTGAGGCGACCACGGAGCCGTCCCGCACGAGATCGAGATTCGCCTTGCCGAACGTCCGCAGCGTCACCCCGCCGGCGCGCAGCGTACCGTCCGGAGAATGCTGCATCGGAAAATCGTGGCGTCCGTCAACTCGGAGCGCGAACGACGCGGCCGAGTCCGGGGCACCGCCCGTGATTTCAATGTTGAACGGGCGATCTACGAGGACGACGCGGGGGGCGTCCCATTCGTAATCCTGCGCCTGAACGTTCATCGGCCCGACCGCGGTGAGGACGCAGCCCGCCACCAGGGCAGCGAAGAACGTGAGGCGGTGATCGGAGAACGTGACGGGCCGGGTCATGGTCAGTTCGACGTGCCGAAAATTCGATCGCCCGCATCGCCCAGTCCCGGTCGGATGTACGCGTTTTCGTCGAGCTGGCGATCGAGCGCGGCGGCGATGACGTGTACGTCGGGATGGGCATCCGTCAGCGCCTTGACCCCCTCGGGGGCCGCCACGAGGCAGACGAATTTGAAACGACCGGCCCCCTCCCTTTTGAGATCCGAAATGGCACGGCTCGCGCTTCCGCCCGTCGCCAGCATGGGGTCGACGACGAATACGTTCGCATCCTCTATCCCGGCGGGGATGTTCCGGTAGTAGCCCACCGGCTGGTGGGTTTGCTCGTCGCGTCGCAAGCCGAGGTGGCCTACGCGCGCTTCCGGAACGAAGCGAATGAACCCGTCGACGAGGCCGAGGCCCGCGCGCATGATGGGCACGACGTAAACTTCGAGCGCCACCTGATAGCCCATTGCCGACTCTAGCGGCGTTTCAATCGGAACTTCCTTCGTTTCGAGATCGCGCATCGCCTCGTAGGCCAGAATGGCGGCAGCGTCCGAGATCGTCTTGCGAAAAACTCCATGCGGAGTACGCTTGTCCCGAAGGATGGTCAGATCTCGTCTCAGCAGCGGATGATCGACGATCGTCAAATTCTTCATACCCCGCCGTTGGTACGCACCTTTTTGGCCTCGTGACTCCGTTTCTTCTCTTCCACGACGCGCTTGTGCACCTCGTAATTTTCCTTCCAGGGCTCTCTTTTGAAGTAACTGACGGTTTCCTCACGCACCCTTTTCGAGAGGAACACCAGCGCGAGCAGATTCGGGAGGATGACGATGCCCAGGAGCACGTCGCCGAGCGTCCACACCGTCGCCAGGGCGAGGGTTGCACCGACGAAGTGCATGAGCACGAAGACCATTTTGTAGGGCAATACGGCCTTTTCGCCGAACAGATAGAATGCGCAGCGATCGCCGTAATAGCTCCACGCGATGGCCGTGGATATCGCGAAGAGGAGCACGCTGAGAATGACGATGTAGCCGCCCCAGTTTCCGAGCGGGGCCAGCCCCCGCTGGAAGCCCAGCTGCGTCAGTGGAGCGCCGTTTTCGACGGCCTCGCCGAAGAGCATCGAATATACGTTGCCCTCCTGGTCGACGGCTCGTCTCCCCGACGGAACGAGCTCCCCGGTGAACGTCTGCGTCCGACTCGCGTCCACGTACAGCCGTTCGACGGCGACGTCGTGCCAGGCAAACTGAATGGAGCCGGCGCCCGTCGGCTGCTCGCCGTCTTCGATGCGCAAGCTGGCAGGCGGCGAGACGCCCGCGAAAAGGCCCTGTTCACCCTGTATGACGTAACTCACGTCCCCGGACGTCAGGTCGAACGACGTCGGCACGCGCTCCTCCCACGTCCCCGTCATGAGAATGACGAGCGCCGTCATCGTGCAGATCACGATCGTGTCGATGAACGGTTCGAGCAGCGCCACGACGCCTTCCGATACCGGCTCGTCGGTCTTCGCCGCGGAGTGGGCGATCGGCGCCGATCCCTGGCCCGCCTCGTTCGAGAACAGGCCTCTTCGCACACCCCACATGAGCGTGATCAAGAACGCGCCGGCACCGGTGCCCGCGACGCCTGCACTCGGATTGAACGCCTCAGTGAAGATCGTCGCCAGCGTGCTCGGCAGCAGATCTACGTTCAAAACGATGATGACGAGAGCGCCCAGGACGTAAATGGCGGCCATGACCGGAGCGAGAATGCCCGTCACCTTGCCGATGCGCTCGATCCCTCCGATGATTACCATCGCGACGATGGTTGCGGTAATCAGGCCCGTCACCCAGACGGCCACGCCGAACTCCGACGACATCACGTCCGCCACCGTGTTCGCCTGCACGCCGTTGCCCGTCAAAAAGGCCGTGATCATCAGCATGAAAGCAAAGAATCCGGCAAGCGGCTTCCACTTCTTCCCGAGACCCCGCTCGATGTAGTACATGGGCCCTCCCGAAACGGTGCCTTTCCAGTCCGGGGCGCCGTCGTCCGCGATGACGTCGCGATACCTCTGTGCGAGCGTGACCTCCGTGAATTTGGTCGCCATGCCCAGAAAGGCCGTGACCCACATCCAGAAGAGAGCCCCAGGGCCGCCCCAGTGAATCGCGATGGCGACGCCGGCAATGTTGCCGATGCCCACCGTGGCTGAAAGTGCGGTCGTGAGCGCCTGAAAGTGCGAGACGTCCCCGGGCTCGTCCGGATCGTCGTACTTGCCTGACGTGACGGCGAATCCGTGACCCAGGCGTCGAACCTGAATGAACCGCAGCCGAAACGTTAGAAAAATGCCCGTGCCGAGAAGTAAAATGACGACGAGCGGAATGGTCTCGCCTCCCACCGTCGGTCCGAAGTTCCAAACGACGTTCTCCAACCAACCGACGACGCTTTCAAGCCAGCTCATGCGGGAGTGGGGATATGTGCTGAGGGAGTAAGGACACGTGCTGATCGGACGTGGAATCTCGCCGCCGCCGCTTTCATCGGTGAGATGAACCGCAAGAGGAACGATGTGCCGCTTTTTTGAACGGGAGCCAATATAGTCCCCACCTCCGAGCGTCGCAAACCGCACCTGCGGTCACGAGGCGCCGGTTAGGAGGGTTCGGCGCGCGCGTTCGGATCGGGGTAGATGCACCTCGATCCCGTCCCGGGTTCGATCCGATCCGGTCCCTACAGCGTGGCAGGGTCGACCTCCACGAGACGGCCGTTGAGAAACGCCAACGTACGCGCCGGAAATTTCTTCACCAGGCGATAGTCGTGCGTCGCCATCATGACGGTCATCCCCTGACGGTGGAGACTCAGGATCAGTTTCAGGATCTCGTCGGCAACCGCGGGATCCAGATTTCCGGTAGGTTCGTCGGCCAGGAGAATCCAGGGTTCGTTCGCGATCGCTCGCGCGATGGCCACTCGCTGCTGTTCCCCACCGGAGAGCTCGTGCGGATATCTCTTGTGTTTGTGGCTGAGTCCGACACGAGACAGCACCTGCATCACCCGGTTCTTGACCGCCGATCCCGACTTGCCGGTGACGTAAAGAGCGAAGGCGACGTTCTCGAAGACGTCACGATCCGGAAGCAGCTGGTAATCCTGGAAGACCACGCCGACCGAGCGCCGCAGATACGGGATCTGTTCGTCGGTCAAGCCGTCGGTCTTGTAGTCGCCGATCCGCGCGATTCCCTTTTCCGGAGGGACGTCCATGTAGAGCATCCTGAGCAGGGTCGTCTTGCCGCTGCCGGTCGGCCCCACGAGATAGACCATCTCTCCCTGTTTGATCTTGAGATGCAGGTTCTCCAGTACCGGGCGCCGGCGGCCTCCGGGCATCTCGTACGAAAGGGATACGTTCGAAAGCTCTATCAACGTACTCTACACGTCGTTTGGTCGTGGTCGGCGAAATACCCAGTGTACGCGTTCGGAATCCGGCGTCGCGGGCGTCGTGGAAAAGCCGTCGTATGCGACCTCGGTCTCGAATCCGGCCGCCGCCGCGAGCGCCTCGATCTCGTCGAGCTCGTACGCGCGCTGCACGTGCTCTTCGCGAAAGGCTCGATCTTCCACGAGAATGTCGAGCGTCGTTCGATGCAAACGGGATTCCGATTCGTACCGACTGCGGCGAACGTATGAAAAAATCCCGATGCTGTCGCTGTGCTCAAAATACGGGCCGTTGTTGATCGAGTTGATCGGCGTGCTCTGGTCGACGACGAAAACACCGCCCGGCTTCAAGGCGGCGAATGCGCAGCCCATCATCTTCCGAATCAGATCCGTCTCGAGAAGGTAATTCAGCCCGTCGAACAGCAAGAGCACGACGTCGACGGGCTTGTCGACGTTGAAATCCGTGAAATCCGCCAGGTCGAACCGAACGTCCGCAGCCTCCTTCTCGGCCTTGTGTCGCGCCACGTCGATCATGGCGTCGGAGGCGTCGGTCGCGAGATACCGATACCCGCCCTTCGGTTGGAGGGCGATGGCGAGCGAACCGGTGCCGCATCCGAGCTCGAGCACCGTATGGGCGTCAGGCTGATGGCGCCGAAGGACCTGGTGGACGTGCTCGGCCCAGAATTCGTAATCCACGTGCGACATCACGAAGTCGTACCCCGCAGCGAGAATCGTGTACGGAGGCGTGGTCGTCGGCTGGGACGTGTCGGTGGGAGAGGCCATTGATGACGCGGGGTTTATCCGTACTTCGTGCGACGCCGATCGGGAATTCGGCTCCAGGCGCGCCTCAGGTATGCCGTCGGGGCGGTAGGCGCGTTCTCATCCGGCCTTTCTCTTCGCGTCGAGGAGGGCGCGGCGTCGCGCGACGTCGAGCGCTAGATAGATGGCGCTGCGCATGCTGCCGGGTGAGGCCTTGCCCTCTCCGGCGATGTTGAACGCCGTACCGTGGTCGGGGGAGGTACGTACTACCGTGAGCCCGGCGGTGTAATTGACGCCGCTCTCGAACGTGAGAGTCTTGAACGGCACCAGACCCTGATCGTGATACATTGCGAGAACGGCATCGTAAAGCCGATAACCGCCGATGGCGAAGAAACCGTCCGCGGGAAACGGTCCGAAGACGAGATGCCCCAGGTCGCACGCGGTCTGAATGGCGGGTATGATCGATTCGGCCTCTTCACGTCCCAGGACGCCGCCGTCGCCGGCGTGCGGATTCAAGCCCAGCACCGCGATCTTAGGCCGTTGGATACCGAAATCCTGAACGAGACTGGCGCTTATGACCCGAATCTTGTCGAGAATCGCCTGGCGCGTGACGCCTTTTGGAACGTCCCAGATCGGAATGTGACCGGTGACGAGGCCCACACGAAGCTCCTGGGAGATCATCATCATCGTGAAGTCGTCGCAGCCCACGCGCCGCGCGATGAACTCCGTGTGACCGGGATCCTTGTAGCCCGCACGCGAAATGGCCTCCTTCGAAATAGGCGCCGTGACCATGCCGTCGACTTCGCCCTGCAGACATAGATCGGTTGCATGTTCCACGGATTTCATCGCCAGCCGTCCCGAATCGGCCGATACTTTTCCGAAGAGCACTTCCGGCTTCTCGCCATGACTGACGTCGAGGACGACGACGTCACCGGCCTTGATGCGATCGGGTATTTTTTGGACGACCTGGATCCGGACGTCACCGAAACCCAGTTTGGAAGCGTGAACGTTCAGGACGTGCGCCGATCCGACGACGACGGGCTGCACGAACCGCGCCAGCCGGGCGTCGAGGAGACTTTTTAGGACGACTTCGGGACCGACACCGTTCGAATCGCCGAGCGTAATCGCGATGCGAGGTCGCTTCGATCGATCGGAACCGGTTTCCGGTCTATATGAGGATGACCGTTGGTCGGACATATGTCTATCGAGGGTATCATCATCGAATCGCTACGTGTCATACGTGTACGACCTCGATTTTGCCGTACGAATTCGCACCCATGCGGCCGAGGCGACGTGGGACTTCGATAGAACGTGAAGATTTGATGGACGTTTCCTGCCGAGGTCATTTGTCCGATCGCCGCGTTAGTTGGGTGCGTCTCGTTCCCGGAGCTCGAGTGGAGCGAGACTGCTGGCCGCCCAAAAAATGAAGCGACGACCGTCGGCGTAGGTCCACGTCTGCTCGACACCGCCCGAAGAGGGCAGCGTATTCGTGACGTCGTCCGGAGCGCCGTAGACGATGTAAATGCGCGCGGCGTCCGTGCGAAGGCCGTCAGGAAAGGGGTGCTGTCCGGTTCGAAATTCGAGCGCGGCGAAATCGATCCGGCGGTAATACTCGAACATCAGCTCGTTGAGAACCGTCTCGGGCGTAGGGTCGCGTTGCTTCCAATAGGATTCGAATGCCTCGACCCGCATTGCTCTCGAGCCTCTCAACAGCGAGCGAACGGTCTCGCGACTCTCGATGAACTCGAGGTGGCGAATGGCGACTTCCACGTCGTAGAGCGACAAGGGCATTTCGCGCCACAACGTGCTGAATGAATACGTTTCCGAGGATTCGGCCTCGCCGTGCGCGACGGTCAGGGCGTAGGTCCCACTCTCGAGACGGCCCGTTCGGATAGGGATAACGGCCAGGTGCGCGTGCGCGTCCTCGGACCGCGACCAGCAGATACAGTCTTCGTCGGATTCGAGAAGGGTCCCCACCGGAAGGAATCGGTCGGACGACACCGTTCCGCTCGATACGAGCTCGTCGTCCTTTCCGATCTCCACGGGGTCACGAGGGGTCGACCGCCCGTCGCGGGTTGCGAAACGTCCCCTTCGAGCCGCTCTTTCGTCGCGCGCCGGTGAGATACGGTAGAGTCGATACGTGAGAACGGTGCGCCCGGGTTCGTTGGATCCTCCCGGATCGTCGAATTCGTCGACCGAGGTCGCCGTATTCCTGATCGTGAACGGGACGATCGCCTGGACGTCCTGACCGAATGGAACGTCTCCGCCGAGCACGGTTGGCTCGAGGGCGACGTGCTGGGAATCCAGCCGCAGTTCGGCGAACGTCAGGGCTCCCATGACTTCGCGGCCGAAATCGGGAACATGGAAGGCTCCGGACGAGGATCGGACGTCCTCGACTTCGCTGCCGACGATCAACCGATAAGAATAGTCCCCCGGCTCGACTGCGAATCGTATCCATCCTTTCAGATCGTCCGTCCGGCTCTGCGTCGCGTCGAACGTCTCGGCCCGATGCTTCTTTCGCCAGATCCGATCATTGACTTTCCGCTCGTTCCGGTACAATTCCACGGTCACGTCGGCCTCGGACACGAACCCGTCTCGCTCTTGCACGAACACCAGGAGACTGTTGGGTACGCGAAACGTCACGACCGCCCCTGCCCCGTCGCCGTCCGGGAGGACGACGGCCTCGTGAATCACGTTCGCGCGGCCGTTCTTCGCCGCGATCTCCAGGTAACGATCCTGAGCTCGAACCCCGGAGACGGCAATCGCACCCACGCACGCGGCCGCGACGAGGGCCGCCCATTTTCGATTCGACACTGTATTCTATCCGGTGTGATGAGAACTAACGAAAAGGAAGAGGCGCGTTACTTACGCCGCGGATCGGCGTATTCGCGGAGGAACTCGACGAGGAGACGGACGCCGAATCCGGTACCGCCCTTCGGTCTGTAGGGCTTTTCGCTGGTGATGAACGACGGACCTGCGATGTCGACGTGGATCCACGGATAGTCGACGAAGTGCTCCAGAAATTTCGCTGCCGTTATGGCGCCCGCCTCTCGGCCGCCGACGTTCTTGATATCGGCCACGTCGCTCTCGATCTGCTTGCCGTAGTGCTCCAGCATCGGCAGCCTGTGAACGAAATCGCCGCTGCGGCGACCCGCTCCTTCGATGGTATCGAGTCGTTCCTCCGCGCCCGGTCGATCGTTCGTCATGACGGCAGCGACTTCCGATCCCAAGGCGATCACCTGCGCGCCCGTCAGCGTGGCGACGTCGATGACGAGCGCCGGCTTATAGGTCTTCGCGTACGAAAGGGCGTCCGCGAGGACGAGCCGCCCCTCGGCATCCGTATTGAGGACTTCGACGGTCTTGCCCGAGTGCATCTTGATCACGTCGCCCGGGACGTAGGCATTCTCTCCCGGTCGATTGTCGGTCGCCGGAATCAACGCCACGACGTACAACGGAAGCTCGAGACGAGCGATGGCCTCCATCACCCCGGCGACCGCCGCCGCGCCGGCCATGTCGGCCTTCATGTGATCCATCGAGTCCTTGGTCGGCTTCAGGGAGAGACCGCCGGTATCGAAAACGATCCCCTTCCCCACCAGCACGAT
>CAZMXY010000125.1:0-11492 GCA_964570345.1 uncultured Rhodothermales bacterium
GCGAGTCGAGGCGGCGGGGCGCGGTGCGACGGTCGTGACATCGCACCGTCGAAGGGTGACGGGCTCGTCGCTCGAGGCCTCTTCCCGATCCAGACCCAAAATTTCGAGCACCTCGTCGCCGGGCATTTCCTCTCGCTCAAGAAGCCGCGTCGCGATTTGATCCAGCTCGGCTCGATAGCTCTCGAGCGTATCGAGGGCCCGCCGATACGCCGAGTCGATGATCTTCTCCATCTCACTATCCACCTGGCGTGCCGTATCCTCGCTGTAGTCGCGCCTCTGCGAGATCTGCTCGCCTAGAAATACTTCCTCCCGCTCCCCTCCGAATGCGATATTGCGGAATCGCTCGCTCATCCCCCAGTCGAGGACCATCTTGCGAGCGAGCTGGATGACCTGCTTCAGGTCGTTCTCGGCCCCGCTCGTTGCCGTATCAAAGACAAGATCTTCGGCGGCACGCCCACCCATCATGACAGCCAACCGATCCAGCATGTACTCCTTTCTGAAGATGTACTTGTCTTTTTCAGGCAGCTGCTGCGTAACGCCCATCGCGCGCCCACGCGGTATGATGGTAACCTTGTGAACCGGATCTGCATGATCGAGCACGGCCGCCACCAGGGCGTGGCCGGATTCATGGTACGCCAGCATGCGACGTTCATCCTCGGTGAGAACGAGCCCTTTCCGTTCGAGGCCCATCATGATCTTGTCGATCGCTTCGTTCACGTGACGCGTCTCGATACGATCTGCACGCTCTCTGGCAGCGAGCAGGGCGGCTTCGTTCAGGAGATTCTCCAGGTCGGCCCCGCTGAATCCCGGCGTCCCGCGTGCGACTTTGCCGAGGTCGACGTCGGCCGATAGCGGTTTCTCCTTGGCGTGGATTTTGAGGATTTTTACGCGGTCGCTCTGTGTCGGTAAATCTATGGTGACCCGGCGATCGAATCGGCCCGGCCGCAAGAGGGCCGGATCGAGGATGTCCGGTCGATTCGTCGCCGCCATCACGATTACGTTCTCCGTCGGCTCGAAGCCGTCGAGCTCCGAGAGGAGTTGATTCAAGGTCTGTTCCCTCTCGTCGTGTCCGCCGCCAAGGCCGGCTCCGCGCCGTCTCCCGATCGAGTCGAGCTCGTCGATGAAGATGATGCTCGGTGAACGCTCTTTGGCATCCTTGAACAAGTCTCGCACGCGGGATGCCCCCACGCCGACGAACATTTCCATAAAATCCGATCCCGTAATGCTGAAGAACGGCACGCCGGCCTCGCCCGCCACCGCGCGGGCCAGCAGCGTCTTACCCGTACCCGGCGGCCCGACGAGCAAAATACCTTTTGGCACTTTGCCGCCGAGCCGTTGAATCGCCTCGGGCTCCGACAGGTACGCGACGACTTCCTCGAGCTCTTCCTTGGCACTCTCGGCCCCTGCCACGTCGTCGAACGTCGTCGTGGCCTCTTCCTCGTCGTACAGCTTCGCTCCACTCTTCTTGATCGAGAAGAGATTCTGTCCCTGGCTCTGCATCCGGCTGAAGAAGGCATATCCGAGCAACAGGAAAAGAACGAAGGGCAGCGCCATGACCACCACCAGCCACCAGTTGACGTCGCTTTCCGGCCTCGTCGCAACCTCCACGTTCTGTCGCTCAAGCATCGCCATGAGCTCGTCGTCGCCGAAGGACGGCAGATAGGTCGTGAACGTCGAATACGGCACGCTATCCTGCCGCGCCGTCACTCGCGTCGCCGGTTCCCGCAGCGTGCCCTCGATGAGCTGGCCCCTCACAGTCAGCTGTTCCACATTTCCCGATTGCAGCTCCTGCCGAAAGGTGCTGTAACTGACTTCGGCACGCTCTCGGGTGTCGAAAAGGCTCCACGCCCAGAATGCCGCGAGCGTCAAGACGACCAACCAAAGGATGAGTCCCTGACGTTGCCTGCCCTGATCCATCCCCATTCCAGGGAGACGCGGCCTTTCCTGGGACCGATCTGCTTCGTCTCGCTTTTTTCGCTCTTTGTTTTGACCTGCCATGTAGCCGGTAAACTAGACGTCGAGAAAATGATTCTATGCCGAAACGCAGCGCGCGTTCGCCAGTGACGTCCATGTGACACGCTTCTCGCCCCACTCTCTTCTCAGTAGCCGAGCCCGGGGTCGACGCGGTTGATGAGCTCTTCGCCGCGGACGAACCGCTCCAGGTTCTCGAAGAAGAGGTCCGCGACGCGTTCGTCCTCACGGGGCGATGAACCCCCGACGTGCGGTGTGATGATCACGTTTTCCATTTCCCAGAGTGGACTTTCCACCGAGAGCGGCTCCTCCTCGAATACGTCGAGTCCCGCGCCGGAGAGTCGTCCTTCGTGCAAAGCCTCGACGAGCGCCGTCTCGTCCACGGTGCTTCCCCGGCCGACGTTGCACAGGAAACTGCCCTGCTTCATGGTTTTCAGCCTCCGGCCGTCGATCATTTTCCGGGTTGCGCCCGTCGCGGGAAGCGTGTTGACGACGTAGTCGCATTGGGCGAGCATTTCGTCCGTTCGGTCCGGCGGAAAGAGCTTCTCGATCCACTCGGGCTTGTCGCCGGGATTCCGACGGACCGCGAGGATTCGCATGCCGAAAGCCCGCGCTCGCCGTGCCACGGCCGTTCCGATGTCTCCCAGCCCCAGCACGCCGCACGTGCTACCGTGCAACTCGCGATGCGTACCGTCTCGCGACCAACGACGCCCCGACTGATCCCGAACGTGCTTGGGAATCGACCGCGCGTGGGCGAGCATCATCGCCAGCGCGTGTTCGGCCGCCGGAATGCCGTAGACGCCGCTGGCTGTCGTCAGGGTCACGTGCTCAGGAATCTTGCCTACGTATTGGTTCGCACCCGCACTCGAGAGCTGAAGCCACTCGGTCGCGCGCGAACGTCCGACGTCATCCACAGGGGGGCGCCCGAGAACGATTGACGACGCCATGAGGGCCTCCTCGTATCCGCCGTCACCGGGACGTGAATGGACGATCTCGATCTCCGGAGCGATGCTTTTCGCGCGCGCATCGAATCCGTCCGGCGTCGGTATGACCACGAGCACGCGCACGCCTCAGCTCTCGTCGTGGGAATCGCCCGGAATCTGGACGAGCAGCTCGTCCGGCAAATCGTTGCGCTGCGGCTCGGGGTTGATGAGCGGACCCGTCAACGGCAGGTCGAACCCCGTCAGAAAGGGCGCCAGGGTCGAGAAGAAAAATTCCTGCTGAAACTCGTACAAATCAGCGTCGAAGCCCGCATGATCGCCTTCATGCCCGTTGACGTCGACGTAAAAGGCACGCGGCCAATCAGGAAATTCTTCCTGCGCCCTCTTCAGCAGGCTGAAAGCGTCCCGCGCCGCCGCCTCAAACGTATCATCTGTCGCCACGACGAGATATATGGAAACCGTGTTGTCAAAATTCATCCAGATGCCTGGGGCATCGGGCTTCTCATACGCAGGAACGAAGGGGGGCTCGGCCATGGAGATAGACTGATTGGGGCATTGAGGGCGCTGAGGTCACTCGACCGGCTCCTCTTCCTCCTCCTCCTCTTCTACGTCCTCTTCCTCCTCGTCGTCCTCGGAGGTCAGCTCGTCGAGGTCCACTTCCTCGTCGTCCCCATTCCCTCCGAAGAAGCGCCCCAACTCTTTGCGAAGGTAGATCGCAGTAAACGTATCCGTCTCGGCGATCTGCTCGGGCGTGCCGGCCGCGAGGATTCGGCCTCCCGAATCGCCGCCGTCCGGCCCCAGGTCGATGACCCAATCCGCAACCTTCACGACGTCCATATTGTGCTCGATCACGACCACGGTGTTTCCTTTCTTCACCAGGGCACGCAGAACGCCTAACAAGTGCCGAATGTCTTCGAAATGCAGACCGGTCGTCGGCTCGTCCAGAATGTAAAGCGTTTGACCCGTTCCGGGCCTGGAGAGTTCTTTCGCGAGCTTCACCCGTTGTGCCTCCCCTCCGGAGAGCGTCGTCGATTGTTGACCGAGACGTATGTAGCCAAGTCCGACGGAATCGAGCGTGCGCAGCTTGCGGGCGATGCGCGGTACGTGCTCGAAAAAGGCCAGCGCCTCCTCCACGCTCATCTCGAGCACGTCGGCGATCGATGCGCCCTTGTAGCGCACCTCGAGAGTCTCCGCATTGTACCGCTTGCCCTTGCAGACCTCACAGGGGACGTACACGTCCGGCAGGAAACTCATCTCGAGCTTCACGATACCGGCGCCCTTACAATGCTCACAGCGCCCCCCCTTCACGTTGAAGGAGAATCGCCCCTTCCCGTAGCCTCGTATTCTGGACTCCGGAAGCTGCGAGAAAAGGTCGCGGATCGGAGTGAACAGTCCGGTGTACGTCGCCGGATTCGACCTCGGCGTCCGCCCGATCGGACTCTGGTCGATGTCGATCACCTTGTCGACGTGTTCCGCGCCTTCGATCGACTCGAACGGTAGGGACACGATCTTCGCGCTATGAAATCGCTGCGCGAGAATTGGGTAAAGCGTCTGGTTGATGAGGCTGGATTTTCCCGAACCCGACACGCCGGTGATGCAGATGAACGTGCCCAACGGCAGCTCGAGGGTGTCGCCCTTCAGATTATGGCCGGTCGCCCCCCGTAAGACCAATTGCTTCTCGCTCCTCGCTCGTCGCTCGCTTGGTACTCGAATCGCCTTCACGCCGCGCAGATAAGCGGCCGTCAGGCTCTTAAAGCCGTTTACCGCGAGCGGGAGACGACCGGGCACCGTGGATCCGATGACGTGGCCGCCGTGTTCGCCGGCTCCCGGACCGAGATCCACCACGAAATCTGCCGCCTCGATCATCTCGCGATCGTGCTCCACGACGAGAACGGAATTGCCCAGATCCCGCAGCTGACGCAGCGAGGCGATGAGCCGGTTGTTGTCGCGTGGATGGAGCCCGATCGACGGTTCGTCGAGCACGTAGAGCACGCCCGTCAGCTGCGTTCCGATCTGGGTGGCCAGTCGAATCCGCTGGCTTTCACCGCCTGAGAGCGTCCGTGCCGGACGATCGAGATTCAGATAATGAACCCCGACGTTGACCAGAAAATCGAGCCGCTCGTTGATCTCCTTGATAATCGGTCGCGCGATCAACCACTGCCGTTCGCTCAATTCGACGTGCTCGAAATAATCCCGCAGCGTGGTGAAATCCATCTGGACCAGCTCGGAGACGTTCTTCTCACCGATCCGGTAGCTCAGACTTTCCTTCTTGAGTCGCCCCCCGTTGCACTCGCTGCAGGGCATCTCACGCATGAAGGCCTCGGCCCACCTTCGCTGCGATGCGGAGTTGGTGTTTTCGTAGGTATGCCGGACGTGCTGATGGATGCCGCCGAATCGATGCTGGTAGCGCACCTCCCGATTCTTGTACTTGTACACGATGTCGAATTGCTCGTCACCGGCCCCTCGAAGAAGGACGTCCCGCTGCGCTTCGGTTAGGTCTTGAATGGGTGTTTCGAAATCGAAGCCGTACGCTTCGGCAACCGCGCGAAGCTGGCTGAATATCCAGACGTCGCGCGGCTTGCCGATGGGCGCGACCCCGCCCATCGCGATCGTGGCCGACGCATCCGGTACGATGAGATCGAGGTCGATCTCCTGCCGCGTGCCGAGTCCGTTGCACACGGGACACGCCCCGTAGGGCGTGTTGAACGAGAACGTGTTCGGCGACGGGTCGTCGTAGGAAATTCCGTCGTCCGGACTGAAGAGATGGCGGCTGTAGAGATGGTCTCCTTCGTCGGCCGGTCCACCCACCACCGAGGCGATGAGCGCGCCGCCGCCCATCCCGAGGGCCGTCTCGACCGACTGCGCGATGCGGGACCGGATGCCTTCTCGGATCACGATTCGGTCGACCACGACTTCGATGTCGTGCGTCTTGTACCGATCGACTCTCATCCCCTCCTCGATTTCGCGGAGCTCGCCGTCGATGCGCACGCGCTGAAAGCCCTGCTTCGCCATCTGTTCGAACAGCTCGCGATAATGGCCCTTTCGGGCTTTGACAACGGGGGCGAGGATGATCAGGCGAGTTTCTTCGGGAAAATTCAGGATGCCGTCGATGATCTCGTCATCCGACTGCTTTTGCATCGGCTTGCCCGAGACGTACGAATACGCCTTGCCGGCCCGCGCGAAGAGCAATCGCAGAAAGTCGTAGATCTCCGTGACGGTCCCCACCGTAGATCGCGGATTTTTGGAGACGGTCTTCTGCTCGATCGCGATGACGGGGGAAAGGCCGTCGATGAAGTCGACGTCGGGACGTTCCATCATCCCGAGAAACTGGCGCGCATACGCGCTAAGGCTCTCCATGTATCGCCGTTGGCCTTCGGCGTAAATCGTATCGAACGCGAGCGAGGATTTTCCGGAGCCGGAGAGTCCCGTGATTACGACGAGCTGCTCGCGAGGGATGTCGAGGTCGACATTCTTCAGGTTGTGCTCGCGGGCTCCGCGAATTACGATGCGTTCGTCCATAGAGACAGGTCTACTCACTCGGGCGCACGTTCGGCGACGTGCCTCCACCACGCGACGTACCTGCGCGGGAATGCGCCGTCGGCGTGGTGCCCATCAAATCCTCACGGCCAAATCGGTCGACCCATTACAACCGGGCGAAGGGGGAATCGTTTCTCATCGAACGAAGCCGGGACCCACGCCATCCGATCAGAACCAGGATACGTGTAACGGAGCATCGAGGCGCGAAGCCTCAGGATAACACGCGGAACTGCGAGGTCGAACGCATAGGATTCGCACCGGACGCAGCCCGTCCGCGGCTACGTTCCTCCCTCCGCCGCGGCAGCAGCCGCCACGTCGCCTTCCCCGACCGCTTCTTTGTCGACGACTTTGTCTTTAAAGGTCAGAGCGAAGAAGATCATCACCGCCGCCGCGATGCCCGCCGGGACGAGCCAGAAGCTCTTCCAATCCTCGAGGGTCAGCGCGTCCGCGCCTTCGAGAAAGCCCGAATAGATATTGCCGGCGATCTGAGCGCCGATCAGGAAGCCGAAGCCGTACGTCACGAGCACGAGAAAACCCTGCGCCTGACCGCGAATGCGCGCCGTCGATTTCTTGTCGACGTAGATCTGGCCCGCCACGAAAAAGAAATCGTAGCAGATGCCGTGCAGCAGGATACCTAGAATGATCATCCACGCAACGGCGTCGGGAGCCCCGAATGCGAACAGCACGTAGCGAAGCACCCATGCTCCCATGCCGGCAACGAGCATCCATTTGATGCCCAACCGGACGAAGAAGAAGGGCATGAGGAGCATGAAGACGACCTCGGACATCTGCCCCAGCGTCTGCGTGCCCGCGATGTTCTCGAATCCCGTCGCCTCGAGAAACAGCTGCGTGAAGTTGTAATACGCCGCGAGCGGGATACAAATCAAGAAGGATGCCGCCACGAAGACGTAGAACGACCGGCTTCCAAGCTGTTTAAGTGCGTCCACCCCGATGATGCTGCCGATCGACACGCGTTCGCCTTTGGCGGGAGGCGGCGTGTGCGGCAGGGAGAAGCTGTAGAGCCCCAGGAGCAGGCTCGCGATACCTGCCGTGTACAGCGGTGCCGCCGTGCGTTCGGGAACCTCCACCATGAATCCGCTCAGCACGAAGCTGATGAAGAGACCGGCCACGATCCATCCGATCGTTCCGAACACGCGAATTTTCGGAAACTGATTCTCCTGATCCGTGATGTTGTGAAAGGCCAGCGAATTGGAAAGGCCGAGCGTCGGCATGTAGCAGAGGTTGTAGAGCAGCATCACGAGGATGAAGGCCGTTGGATCGGCCGATACCTGCGGCGCGAACAGGATGATGAGTCCACCGAGGATGTGCAGGACGCCTAGTACCCGCTCCGTCGCAAAATATCGATCGGCGACCAGTCCCAGGAAAAACGGGGCGACGATCGCCGCGATCGGATTGACGGTGTACGGCCAGTGTGTGAGCGCTTCCATGCCGTGATTTGCCATGTATACGGCAATGGTCGTATACCATGCGCCCCAGACGAAGAATTCCAGGAACATCATCGCGCTCAGGCGCGCGGTCATTGATCGGATCATGGTGCGATGCAGATGGGATCGGGTTTGGGAATGGAAGGTCAGCCCTCGCTTTGCTGCCACCGAAAGTAACTATTCTAGTGTTGACGAACCAAACGAAGGCCCGGCGGACGCAGCCCTCGGCCACGGACCTCGGCCGGCCGCCGGCCGGGCTCGACGTCCGTCCCGCTCGATTCGTGCGGTCTATTTTTTGCCCCATTCGAACTGAATTCGCTGCCAGGGAGTTACCTTGGGAAGACGTCTGTAAAGGAATCCGATCGAGCGTCCACGAACTGGTAACCATTCCCTGATCGACGGAAGCTCCTGCGATTACCGGCGTACGTACGGAGGGTTCTTGGGCGCCCTTCCTCCCGGCATCTGACAAGACCTGATTCGGAGGTCCCATGAGCGGGCCGATTTTGCGACGACCCCGCCGGTACGCTGATCCATGCCCACGTCGGCGGATTCGCCCGCAGCGGCGGCGTCCCGGGTCGTGGTGCGGCCCACGGCGCGAACGTCTCATGATCGGTTACGTCTTGAGCCTGACGCTGCTTTTGATCGTGGCCCATCTGCCCATAGACCGATCGATACTGGGATCGTCGACCCTCAACGCCTACATGGCGCCGCCGGCGACCATGAACGAATCACTTCCCTTCGTCACGGAGCACGAAGCGGCGTCCGAGTCGAGCCTGCAGCGATCCGATCCGCTGGTCGATCCCAGTCCATTCCCGTCCGACGGCGACGCAGACGAGACGATTGATGCCGAACGGCCACCGCGTCCCAGTGTCCAGTCACGATTGCCGAGCCGCCGCCCGGAGGCTCTCGCCTCGTCCACGAACCTCGTCAGTCTGTCGTCGACGACGAGGTACATGCACACGGCGATTTCGGCCCCGACCGTCGAGGACGCGCCGAAACTGAGGATCGGAACGATGTTGATCGATTATCCGCTCTCGGCGTTGAAGAAGGCGATTCAAGGCCTCGTTATCGTGCGCTTCGTCGTCGAGACGGATGGCCGCGCCTACGGAATAGACGTGGTGAGAGGACTCGAGCCGGCGTGTGACGCCGCGGTGGTAAGCGCGCTCCGTGAAGCGCGATTCGTGCCCGGCCGCAACGCGGGACGCAGGGTCCCCGCCTACTCTCAGATAGCCGTGCACTTCAAGATCATCGACGACAAGCCCTGGCCTTGAGCCGTTCGCTCGCCTCGGGCCGTGCTCCGGCAACGCGAGGTTCGGTCAAAACGCGAGGTTCGGTCAAACGGTCGGCTCCCACCCGGGTTCGTACTCACGGCTCCAGAATTTCATGGCCTGCGGATCGCCCACGATACGACCCTTGAGTGGATCCAGATACAGTGTCCTGCCCGTCTCTTGAGCGATATTGCCGAGATGGCACATCAATACGCTCTTGTGCCCTTCGTCAATGGGCGTTTTCAGCTCCTCGCCATCTCGGATGGCCGCGAGGAAATTCGCAATATGTCGATCGGTGAGATTGCCGCCCCCGCGAGTGTCCAGCGTCGCCTCGTCGTCTCCTGAAGTAACCTCCCTGATCAACTTGTTGTCGAGGTCGTATATCTCGAATCCGTTTCGGTCGACGACGACGGTTCCTTCGGTTCCGTGAATCGACGTTCCGCGACCGCGTCCGACGACGCGGAAGGGATTGCAGCTTCTCCCCTCCCAGGTGATCGTCTTGTCGTCCTCGTAGTCGAAGCTGATCAGCTGGGTGTCGTAGAATTCCCAATCGTCGTCGAAATGGTAGCGTCCACCGCTCGACTGAACACGATGCGGATAATCGACGCCCAGCGCCCAGCGCGCGACGTCAAGCTCGTGCGTACCGTTGTTGCACGATTCTCCCGTACCCCAACGCCAGAACCAGTGCCAGTTGTAGTGGACGACGTTGTCGCGATACGGCGTTCGAGGCGCCGGTCCTTGCCAGAGCTCGTAATCGAGCCAGTCGGGCACGTCCGCCGGCCTGCCCGTCCCGATCGGTCCGCGCCGATTCGCGTACCAGGTCCGCGCCATGTATGCCTTGCCGATTCCCCCCTCGTGGATGAAATCGATGACCTCTATCGTCGCTGGTCCTGAGCGCTGCTGGGTGCCCATCTGAACGATCCGGTCGTACTTTTTTTGGGCTTCTACGAGCATCTCGCCCTCTCGCGGATTGTGGCCGCACGGCTTCTCGACGTAGACGTGCTTACCGGCCTGGAGCGCGAGTAGCGCCGCCGGAGCATGCCAGTGATCCGGCGCCGCGATGACGATCGCGTCGACGTCGGCGTCGTCCAGTGCCTGTCGAAAATCCGCCGCGCCCCGCGGCGCCCGCTCCGAAATCTCGGATACGGCAGCCGACGTCTTCCCTACGGCCCGCGAGTCCACGTCGCATACGTACGAGACGTCGACATTGGATTGTGCCGCGAAGCTTCGGGCCAACTCGTCTCCGCGACTGTTTACGCCCATGACGGCAACGCCGATTCGGTCGTTGGGAGAGCTGCCTTGCCGCGCGAAGGCCGGGCTCCCGGCGATCCCCAGGGCTATGCCGGCCGTCGCCGTGGTCTTGATGAACGTGCGCCGATCCAAAGATTCTTTCATGGCGATCGCGATCAGTTAAGTTCGAGTGTTTGGCGGTTCGTATGGCTGAATAGGGAGTCCGAGAGCGCCCACGGTACCGGTGCTACTCTACGGTCGATCGTCCCACATATCGCTCGTAGTCGCTCACGAGGAGGCGACGCGGTTCCTCGTCTTCCTCTATCCGAGGAAATCGGCCTACCTCTTCGTAGAAGTAATTGTCCGTCGCGTCGTCGTTTACGAGTGATACCTCTCCCGCGAGCACGCGTTGGTCGAGCCCCCAAAATTCGTGATACAGGCCATCCTCCAACGTGACGCTCTCACCCGGTTCGAGTACGATCGTAGATCCCGCCGCCAGGGTGCGGGGCACCGCGTCTACGCTGACCGTCACGTCGGAATCGTCCAGTCCCCCGTCGTCGGTGCTGTTGTACAGCTTGACAGCGAGTCGCCCGCCACCGCGATTGATGACGTCCTCCGTCTTCACTTTGTGCAGATGCATCGGCGTGACCTGGTCCACTTCGACCACGAGAATTTTTTCTCCGTACAACTTGCCCCGGCCCTGCTCTAGTCTGGAGGCGTCCCCATTGCGCAGCGTGAAGAGAAAGAGGCCCATGCTCTCAAAGTCCCCGCTGCCGAAGTCGGTGACGTCCCACCCGAGCTTCCGTTCGACGATCTCTCGTACCTCGCCGCCCTTACGGAGCCAGTCGTTCGGGCTCCAGTACGCAAAAGGCGGGAGCACGAACCGACGCTCTATGAGGAAGGCGTTGACCTCTTCGATCCTCTGGTTGATTTCTGATCGCTTCATGTCGTCATGCTGAATCCGGGTCGGCTCGCCGCCACGAGCTAACCTACAAAATAATCGCCGGCGCATCTTCCTGCTTGCTTCGTCGTAGTCGCCTCTCGACCGGGTAGGTTGATTGAAGCTTCTCCCTCCCATCATCTCAATTCATCCGCCGTGC
>CAZMXY010000126.1:0-2079 GCA_964570345.1 uncultured Rhodothermales bacterium
ACGTCGCGCGACTCCGCCACGTCCGCCACAAGATCGTAGAGCTCGAGGGGGCCGGCCGACGTTCGCACGCCCTTCCAGCGTCCCGTACGCACGGCCTGGGACATGCCGCCCTCGTAGAACTCCCAGTACAAATAATCGTGCTCGGGTTGCTCGTCCGGACGGCCGAGCAGCGTCGGCACGAACCCGACGCCGTCAATGGCCGCCGGGGGCTGTGCGCCCGCCAGATCCGCCAGCGTCGGCATGAAGTCGGCGAAGTAGCCTACGTGATCGGTCTCGCCTCCGGCCGCGACGCGCCCCGGCCACCACGCGATGGTCGGTACGCGGATGCCGCCCTCGTACAGGTCGCGCTTGATGCCGCGAAGGTCGCCGCTCGAGTCGAAGAACGTAGGATCGTTTCCACCTTCCCTATGGGGACCGTTGTCGCTCGTGAAGAGAACGAGCGTGTGGCGATCGATGCCGAGGTCCCGAAGCCTGTCCATCACGCGCCCGACGTCCGTATCCATCCGGGTTATCATGGCCGCGAGGCCCTTCGCGGCTTCGGGCCAGTCCTCGTCGACGTAGGGTCCGTAGTCGGGGACTTCCATGCCACGTTCACCCGCCTCGTTATTGGCATGCGGGATCGTCAGCGCGAGGAGCAAGAAGAAAGGCTCATCGCGGTGCCTGTCGATGAAGGCAAGGGCGGAGTCGGCGAAGAGATCGTGGCTATAGGTCGCCTTCTCGATCGCCTCGCCGGCTCCATCGCCCCGTCTGGGCTCGGGCAGCACGTTTCCGGGCACGTTCACCCGGTCCGCGTCGTGGAAAAGAAACTCGGGGTAATAGTTGTGCGCGTGCCGCTGTCCGAGATACCCGAAGAAGTATTCGAAACCCTGATTGTTCGGATGACCCGGCGTATCGGGCCCTCCCAGGCCCCACTTGCCCACCAGGCCCGTTCGATAGCCCGCCTCCTGCAGCACCTCGGCCACGGTCACGACGGAGTCCGGTATGGGCTCCTGGCCGTAGGGCAGGATCTCTCGATTGCCCCGAATGAACGTGTGGCCGGTGTGACGGCCGTCCATCAACACGCTTCGGGACGGGGCGCAGACGGACGAGCCGGCGTAGAACTGGGAGAACCGAAGGCCTTCCTCCGCCATCCTGTCGAGCCGCGGCGTACTGATCCGCTCCTGACCGTATGCACCGACGTCGCCGTAACCGAGATCGTCCGCGACGATAAGAACGACGTTTGGCGGCCTCGTCGTCCGATTGTCGGTGGCATCCGGGGCATCGCATCCTGAGAGAACGATCACGAGCGCCGTAAGGATGATTGACGGCGCTATGACAAGGAATCGGAGTAGTACGTTCGCCATCAGGATTGGGGAAACGTTGACACCGTACCCATGCGGCGGATCTACCTTGTCGCCGAGCGCGCTCACTTCTTGTCGCGCGGCGGATAGGTATCGTTTCGGTAGGAGCTTTTCTCTCTAATCAAGCCATCCGTCCTATGGATATAAAGCTCAGCACCTTGATTTTTGCTGATCTGCTTTCCATAGGAGATTGCCTCCTTCTGGGTTTTGAAGCGCTTGGTAGCTTGGGTGGATCCTCCCTTCTTGACGCTCCATCCCCCATCAGGGTGACGGACGACGTGCTGTGTCTTTTTAGGCATGGTTGAAAGAGGCGCGGAAAAACTTGAGCAGCAATGAATATACAGGCGACTAACCGAAATGGTTGCCACACGTGGAGTAGTAATCATCGTGTCGGCATGCTCTTCACGAGCGGGACGCGCAGTGGGCCGGTACGTGGAATGACGGCTCATGTGCCTGCGATAGATTGCAGACGGAGCACCTGGAAATCTGCTCGGAAATCCGGATTCGCAAGACTTCAAGATCGACTGTGCTTATCGGCCGATCTCCGGTATCGACAGGCCGCGACAGATTTTCCGCACCAGCTGGTCTGAAATCTCCGTATGTCGTGGCACTGCCTCGACTTTGCCGGTTTGAGGATTCGCCCAAAGAGAGTGGCTTCGACCCTCCCGCTTAAGATAACAGCCGTAGCGGCGGAGGTGCTTTAGGAGAGCTCTCCTCTTCATTCCACGACGACTACGTC
>CAZMXY010000126.1:2179-4226 GCA_964570345.1 uncultured Rhodothermales bacterium
AGGTCGTCGCCAGGCTTCCCGGTCTATCCATCCACCGTGAACGGCACCGAGAATTCCGTGCGGTCCCACCGGAGGCGAAGCACGCCGCCCTCGTCCGTGTCGTCGACGAGGATCGTGAAGTCCTCGACGACGTCCGAGAGCTCCGAGATCTGCATGTCGACGCGGCCCAGGTCCTGCTCTTCGTCGTACGTCGTGCCTCCCTGACCGGTCTGGCGATTTACGATCAGATGGCCGCCGTCGGCCTCGGGAATCGTGTACAGCGTGTAGCGGCCGGCCGGCACGTGGAGCCCGCCCAGGTCGAGGTCGCGGCTCGTTTCGAAGTGCGTCGCCTGGTTCGCGCCGGTGCGCCAGAGCTCACCCCACGCGACGAGATTTCCGAAGATCTCGCGCCCGCGCTTCGACGGTTGACCGTAGTCAACCTCGACGTCCGCCCCGTCGATCTCGACGGTGGCAGAGCCCCGTCCCGAGAGCGGGCCGAACGAGCGCCCGCCCGCGTCGGCGGCCGCGAACCGTCGAGCCAACGCCTCGACGTCCACGTCGTCGACGCGCTGCACGACGAGCTTGCTGGTCGTGGTCCCGGCATCCAGCCGGACCAGACGACCCTCTTCGTCGACGTCGACGTTCATGGTCCCGCGGAAGGGATGGGTCACCGTCATGCTGTCGTCGCGGAGGTCTTCCACGACGAACGTCGAAACGCCGCGCGCGGTGAACAGCGGCTGGCCCACGCTGTCGGCGCCGGATGCCCGGGCGCGCGTCAGCATCAGGTCGAACGGCCAGTGGACCATGTCGATGAAGGGGAGGGCATCAGCGCCGCCGGCGATCACCCGTGCGCTCGTCTCGCCGTCTTCCGTGATTTCGACGAGGAGGCTGTCGCCGACGGGCGTGACGACCTCTCGCCTCGAAACCGACGTATCCTCCGGCGCCCGCGTCTCGGCCTGGTATAGGGCCAGCCGGCCGGACTCGTCCAGTTGCAGCTCGTATTCCCGAACCGTCGTTCGCGGCGTGCGCAGCACGACCAGCGCCGTCATGCCGTCGCCTGCGGCGCGAAAGCGCTCCACGGCCAGCGTGTCCTCGCCCAGCATGGTGACGAATCCACCCGAATCCGATGTTGCGGATTCGACGCTCGTGTCGTTTGCGCCCTCACAGCCCGCGAGCAGGCAGAGACCGATGAGGAGGGGAAGGATCGTGGTTCTCATGTCGTGCGTGAACGATCTAAATTGGTTATACTCCCGTGACCGCGGCCTGGCAACCGGCCGACATTCGGCGCCCGACCCACCATTTTGATTCGAGTCATGACACGCTTTTCCATTCTTTCGAGCATGGCCCTGTTCACGATAGCCGTCGCATCGTCCGGATGCACGGCGGATGAGCCTACCGACATGAGTCAGGATACGACGGCCGTAGCCGACACTGCAAATCACTCGCTTTCGTTCGAGGGCGATTTCGCCGGACCCCTGGGTCTGCAGCTCTACAGCATCCGGCAGGCCATGAGCGAGGACGTCCCCGGCACGCTGGCCTGGGTGCGCAGCGCCGGATTCGAGGAAGTCGAGTTGGCCGGCACGTACGGGCTGACTCCCGAAGCATTTCGTCAGGAGCTCGACAACGCGGGACTGGACGCCACCTCGATGCATGCGGGCTACGAACGTTTCCGCGACGACGTCGAAGGGGTGCTGGACGAAGCCGAAACGCTGGGCGTGGAGTACGTCGGCATCGCGTGGATTCCGCACGAGGGCGCCTTCACGGTCGATCAGGCTCGTGAGACGGCCGCCCACTTCAATCAGTGGGGCGAGGCCGCGAGCGAGCGCGGACTGCAGTTCTTCTACCACAACCACGGCTACGAATTTGAGCCGGCCGATGACGGTACGATTCCGTTCCACGTGCTCGTGGAAGAGACCGATCCCGACCACGTCAAATACCAGATCGACGTCTTCTGGACGGTGCACCCCGGCGTCGATCCTGCCGAGCTGCTGAGACGATACCCGGGCCGGTGGGTCACGATGCACGTCAAGGACATGCGCGAGGGCACGCCGACCGGCGTATTCAGCGG
>CAZMXY010000126.1:4326-11351 GCA_964570345.1 uncultured Rhodothermales bacterium
TGCTCGATGATGGGGCCCATGTCGAGATCGTGCGTGACGAAGTGCGCGGTCGCGCCGATGAGCTTGACGCCGCGGTCGTAGGCGCGGCGATAGGGGTCTGCGCCGACGAAGGCCGGAAGAAAGGAATGGTGGATGTTGATGATCCGATCCGGGAAGCGATCGACGAAGTCCTCGCTTAGAATCTGCATGTAGCGCGCGAGCACGATCACGTCGGCAGCGCCGTCGAGCAGCTCCAAAATGCGCGCCTCCGCCTCGAGCTTCGACGTCGCGTCGACGGGCACGTGCCGGAACGGGATGCCGAAACGCTCTACGGATTCCTGCAGGTTCGGATGGTTGCTGATCACCTGCGTCACGTCGCACCGGAGCTCGCCTCGGTGGACGCGCCAGAGCAGCTCCTGCATGGCGTGGTCGTGCTTCGAGACGAGGACGGCGACCTTCTTGAGCTCCGACGCGTAGCTCAGGCGCCAGTCCATCTCGAACCGCCCCGCGACGGCGTCGCCGAAGGCACGCTCCAGCACCGGCCGCGAGAGGTCGAGGTGCGGCGTCTGGAACTCGAGGCGCATGAAGAAGACGCCTCCCTCGGGATCCGTCGAGTGCTGGTCGAGCGACGTGATGTTCGCTCCGTGATTGAAGAGAAAGTTGGATACCGACGCGACGATGCCCGGACGATCGGGGCATTTGATCAGCAGCCGCGCGGTCGTTTCGAGCTGCATGCCCCTACTCCACCGAGATTTCGAGCGTGACGACGGGATGTTCGTTCGGCGCCGTTACGGCGTTCAGCACCTCGAACGGCAGCGCGAGCGCGTCCAGGCTTTCCCCCGTCTTGACCTGGAGCCGCGTGGTGCCGTTGGGCTTCACGCGGACGAGTTCCCCGTGGGCGTGGAATCCGAAGTCACTGCGATTGGCCAGCACGAACTCCGCGTCCGAGCCGTTTCCGAGATAGACGTCCAGGACGGACGTATCCTCCTGATATGCGGCGCTGTCGACCGTCACCGATGCCGTGATCAGGGGCGCGATCCACTCTTCCCGGCCGATCAGCATGTCGTCGAACCAGACGGCGGTGCGGCCTTCCATCAGGGCCTCCTTCAGCCCGTCGGCCGAGCGCTCCGTCGCGAAGACCAGCGTGACCGGACGGTGCCCGTGCGGCACGTCGTACTGCCAATCGATCAAGCCGTGGATGTCGGACGTGCCGAGGATGGTCAGGCCGTGGTCGAGCGCGATCTGGAGGGCCTCGTCCGAGTAGGTCAGTTCGTTCACGACCTCGATCCCGTTCAGGAGCCCTTCGTCGATGAGCTGGTGGTGCATTTCGGTGAGCGTCGCTACTCCGGTGGGCGCCTGCGCGGTCCACGCGGGATGATTCCAGAAGATGAATGCGTCCTGCCGGCGCGCTTCGCGGAACACGGCCAACGGATCGTCCTGAAGGAGCGGATTGGCATCCTCGATGAAAACGGCGTTGGCGTGGCCCGGAGGCATCGATCGCGTGATCTCCGAACCGTTGATCACGATCAGATCGCTCCCCTCCGCCTCCTCGACCGCCACCTGGAACGACCGGTTGCGGTCGGGGTGAGGGATGTCGTCTCGATGGGGTTGATACTCGAGGTGATCCGTCATCGCGATGGCGTCGAGCCCGTCGCGAACCGCCTCCTCCACGCGGATGTCGGGCCAGACCGATCCGTCCGAAAACACGGTGTGGATGTGGAGGTCGGTCTTCAGCGTCAGATAGCCGGGCACGTCCGGAAAGTCGATCACGCGTTCGGCGTGATGGTGGTGGTGCGGCTGAGCGCGTGCCGCATCAGCGACCACCGTGAGCAGAAGCGCGAGCGCGGCCGTGACAATGATTCGATACATTCGGTAAATGGGGATGGTTGGATGGATGGTTGGCTATGCGAGTGCGGCCGAATCCGGGCACAAGGGCTCGCTCGTTCGCAATGTAACCCTTATTTACATGCCCGTTCACCCTCGGGCGACACCGGCGCGAGCAAACTCGCGAGCGCCGAAGCCATACAATCAGAGGTCATTCAGCGTGCGCCGCCGCTGAAACAAATCAACGTTCCCGCCGGGTATCAACCAGCCGGTGCTGACGGCCGCTTATCGTGGGTCGTCGTACGGCCTCGAAAGCCCATGGCAACCAGATGTGAAGTTGAACTTTTTTACGTCTGTCTCGAAGGTACTTTTAAAAGAAATCGGTCCATCCGTCGCCTGGACGTCCACACCACCCAATGCCAGAGCCCGCCGATCCCCGGACGCTCGTCGATCCCTCCCATAACCTTTTCCGGCTCCACGACCGGCCGCTCGACGCCATCTTTTCGCCGCGCAGCGTCGCCGTCATCGGGGCGACGGAGCGCGAGGGGACCGTCGGCCGCACGCTGCTGTGGAATCTGATTTCGAATCCGTTCGGCGGAACGGTCTACCCGGTCAATCCCAAACGGCAGAACGTGCTCGGGATCCGGGCTTATCCATCCCTCTCGGAAATTCCCGAGGACGTCGACCTCGCGGTGATCGCCACGCCCGCGCCGACCGTGCCGGGCATCATCCGCGAGTGCATCGAGGAGGGGGTGCGAGGCGCCGTCATCATCTCTGCCGGCTTCAAAGAAATCGGGGAGGAAGGCCGCCGGCTCGAGGAGGAGATCCGCGCGATCGCGGCAGAGGGCCGCGTCCGGATCGTCGGCCCGAACTGTCTCGGCGTGATGCGCCCGGCCGTCGGACTGAACGCGACGTTCGCCAACGGGATGGCGCGCCCGGGCAGTGTGGCGTTCGTGAGCCAGAGCGGCGCGCTGCTGACGGCCATCCTCGACTGGAGCTTTCGCGAAAACGTCGGATTCAGCGCCTTCGTGTCGGTCGGATCGATGCTGGACGTCGGCTGGGGCGACCTGATCGCCTATCTCGGCGACGATCCGGCCACGAAGAGCATCCTCGTCTACATGGAATCGATCGGCGACGCGCGCGGATTCCTTTCGGCTGCGCGGTACGTCGCGAGGGAGAAGCCGATCATCGTCATCAAGGCCGGCCGCACGGAACAGGCGGCGAAGGCGGCCGCGTCGCACACGGGGACGATGGCCGGCAGCGACGACGTGCTCTCCGCGGCGTTCCGCCGCACCGGCGTGCTCCGCGTCGACTCCATCGCGGATCTCTTCTACATGGCGGAGGTCCTGTCGAAGCAGCCGCGTCCGAGAGGTAAGCGATTGACCGTCCTCACGAACGCCGGCGGACCGGGCGTGCTCGCGACCGACTCGTTGATCGGCGGAGGAGGGGAGCTCGCGCAGCTTTCCGACGAGGCCACGCGGGAGCTCGACGGGTTCCTCCCTCCGGCCTGGAGCCACGCCAATCCCGTCGACGTGTTGGGAGATGCGGATCAGGATCGCTACATCAAAGCCCTCGACGTCACGGGGCGCGACGAGCAGAGCGACGGGCTCCTGGTCATCCTGACGCCGCAGGACATGACCGAACCGTCGGCGACCGCCGAGGCTGTGGCCGGCTACGTCACGAAGGCGGGGAACCGGCTAAAAAAGCCCGTCATCGCGAGCTGGATGGGCGGTCCGTCCGTTTCGGTGGGCGAGGACGTGCTCAACCGCGCCGGCATTCCGACGTTCGCCTACCCCGACACGGCGGCGCGCGTATTTAATTACATGTGGCGCTACAGCTACAATCTGCGCGCGATCTACGAGACGCCGGTGCTTCCCGAGCTCGGCGGCGCCGAACAGGCCCGCACCGATGCCGAAGCGCTCATCCGAAAGGCTCGCGACGACGGACGCGTGTTGCTCACCGAATACGAATCGAAGCAGCTGCTGTCGGGATACGGCATCCCGACCGTCGATACGCGTCTCGCGGCCTCGGCGAGCGAAGCCGTCGACCATGCCGAGGCGATCGGCTATCCCGTCGTGCTGAAGCTGCATTCCTTTACGATCACCCACAAAACCGACGTCGGCGGCGTGCGGCTCAATCTCGGCAGTGCGGATGCCGTACGGCGGGCGTTCGACGAGATGCAGACGCGTCTGGACGAGATAGGCCGCGCCGACGGATTCGACGGCGTTACGGTGCAGAAGATGGAGCGACTCGACGGGTACGAGCTGATCGTCGGCAGCAGCGTCGACGCGCAATTCGGGCCCGTTCTGCTTTTCGGCTCGGGCGGCACGCTCGTCGAAGTGTATCAGGACCGGGCGCTCGCGCTGCCCCCTCTGACGACGACCCTCGCCCGGCGGATGATGGAGCAGACGAAGATCTACAGGGCGCTTCAGGGCGTGCGGGGTCGGGCGTCGGTCGACCTGGATGCGCTCGAGAAGCTGCTCGTGCGGTTCAGCTACCTGGTCGTCGAGCAGCCGATGATCAAAGAGATCGACGTCAATCCGTTGCTGGCCTCCGACGACCGGCTCCTGGCGCTCGACGCCCGCGTCGTCCTGCACGATCCGGACGTTACGGACGAAAGCCTGCCCAAACTCGCGATTCGGCCCTATCCCCATCGCTACGCGTCGGAGTGGAACCTGAAGGACGGGACGCCGGTGGTGATTCGACCGATTCGGCCGGAGGACGAACCGGCTCTGGTGGAATTCCACAAGTCCCTCTCTGAGGAGAGCGTCTACCTGCGCTACGCCAACATCATGAAGCTGGACCGGCGCGTGGCCCACGAGCGGCTCGCGCATCTGTGCTTCATCGACTACGACCGGGAGATGGCGCTCGTCGCGGAGACGTCGGGCGGCGGCGGCGGTCCGGACGCCGAAGGTACGTCGGGCGTCTACGGTGCTTCGATCCTCGACGGCACGCGCGGCGCCGACGGCACGTCATCGTCGCGCATCATCGGCGTGGGGCGCCTGACGAAGATCGCGTCCACGAACGACGGGGAATTCGCCATCCTCGTGAGCGATCGATACCAGCAGCAGGGCCTTGGAACGGAGCTGTTGAGGCGGCTTGTCGCGATCGGCGAGGACGAAGGCTTGACCCACATCGTCGCAGACGTCCTGCGCGACAACACGGGGATGCAGCACGTGTCGGAGAGACTGGGATTCGAGATGGTGCGCAGCGACGATCCGATGGAGCCGATCTTGAAGGTGGTCAAGACGCTGCATTAGGATCAGGTGAATCCACGTCCTGCCGCGCTCCGCCGGCCGACGGCACGCAGTCGGCTGCCGCGGATCCACTATGGGTGCGCCGCCACGACGACGTCCGGCCGCTTCAGACGTGGTGATGCCGCATCTCCGACCACCACGGCGGACCTTCTATGCCGCGGTCCTCGAGCTCGCGCTCCAGCGCCTCCATTCGTCGATCGATCTCCTGGCGTCTGCCGGCACGATCTCCCGATCGTTCCTTCTGCCTCGACTGGCTCCGAAGCTCTCTCGCGAGCCGTAGCAACTCGAAATCCGGCAAGAGAGGGAGTTCTTTTGCAAATCGCGCCTCGTCATCCATTCTACTGCCTCCGCCCTTCGGTGAATGCCTCTTATGGCTTACCTATGTAAACGCTATCGGTTGCCTTGGTCAAGAGCTTTCATCCGATTTTGTCACCGGGGTCCCTTCCGTCTTGGGAGCGTCCTCCTCCGACGGTGAGTTGCGCACTCACGACGTCGCCTACGACAGTCGAGAATGTTACAAGTACCGATTGGTCATCGGGCACCGTTCGGCCGCGACTTCACCTAGCGCGTCCAGCGGTTTTCGGTGAGTATGGTCACGATCGTCACCGTGGAATCGAAATCAGAGCGACGTGATTGCGACGTCTACCGCAACAAGACCATGGCCTTCCGCTCCCCGAACGTGCCGGCCCGCAGTTCGTAGTAATAGACGCCGTTGGGCAGACCCCGCGCGTCGAACCGGACTTCGTAGCGCCCGGCGTTTTGCGGGCCGTCGACGAGCGTGACGACCTGCCGGCCGAGTGCGTCGTAAACGTGCAGCGTCACGTCCTGCGGCTGCGGGATGGCGTACTTGATGGTCGTCGTCGGGTTGAACGGATTAGGGTAGTTCTGGGAGAGTTGGAACGCGGCCGGGAGCGCTTCCTCCCGGCGGACTTTCGATCGCCGTAAACGTCGCACTTTCAGGAAAAAACGCCCGAACCGCACCACCAGGCTTGTGACGCCTACAGGTTGGCAACCCTTTCCAAGTGGCATGGTTCAAGGACAGTATTCACGCTGATCTGAATCGTCTAAAATGAGTCGAGATTTCAACGTCGTCATAGAGCGAGACAGCGCCGGGTACTTTGTGGCATCAGTCCCCAGCATTCCCGGCTGCCACACGCAGGCCAAATCGCTCGACACACTGATGGACCGAATTCGTGAGGCGATCGGACTCTGTCTCGAAGTCCGGCAGGAAGAGGAGGAGCCGCTCGACTTTGTTGGAGTGCAGAAGGTGACGATTGCGGCATGATCCGCCTTCCACGCCTGACTGGTAGGGAAGTCATAAAGGCTCTCCATTCAGCCGGCTTCGATGTGGTCCAGGTCAAAGGCAGCCACCATTTCTTACGACATGAAGACGGTCGAACTACCGTTGTGCCCGTCCACGCCGGCGAAACTATAGGGCCCGGCCTCTTCTCTAAGATCCTGCGAGACTGCGAATTGTCGCGAGATGAGTTTGGGGATCTTCTCTGAGTTCTCGTCGACGCGGCATATCGAGCCAATGAAAATGGAGACCACCCGAGGTTCCGACACGCGGCGGTCGGCTCAATCGACGAAACCTTCACTCTAATCCATGCCCAGGCCTGCCGACCCCCCCGACGATCGTCGATCCATCTCATAATCTCTATGGCCTACATGACCGTCCTCTCGACGCCGTATTCACGCCCCGCAGCATGGCCGTCATCGGCGCCTCCGAGCGCGAGGGGACCGTCGGCCGCACGCTTCTCTGGAATCTGATCTCGAATCCGTTCGGCGGGATGGTCTACCCGGTCAATCCGAAACGCCAGAACGTGCTCGGCATCCGGGCTTATCCGTCCCTCACGGAGATTCCCGACGATGTCGACTCGGCGTGATTACGACGCCCGCCCCGACCGTGCAGGGCATCATCCGCGAGTGCATCGAAAACGGCGTTCGCGGTGCCATCATCATCTC
>CAZMXY010000127.1:0-4576 GCA_964570345.1 uncultured Rhodothermales bacterium
ATGGCCGATCTCCCTTCGAGGTCAGCGGTCCATTCGAGATCGCACGTGCTGAATCTCGCTTCGAAACCACGCGGCGAGCTCCAGCGCCGCCGATCTGAGCGCGGCCGCGCGAACGCGCAGCCATTCCAACGGATGATCGAGGAAGGCGGCCGCGGCATCGGCCCGCCTCTGCCGGCGCTTCCCCGTGCGCAGTTCGCGAAGAAACGCGATGCTCGCCTGCGGATCGTTCGTGCCGCCCAGAATCTCGACGATTTGGTGCTGCTCCGGTAGGGCACCGCCCGGGCGGCCCTTGTGCCGCATCCATCCTTCCATCGAGCTCAAGACCTCACGCACGCTGAGGAACGTCGTTTCGCGGGGAATCCGATCGAGCAGGCGGACGACGTCGGGCCGGTCCGACAGCGTAACCAGCTGCCGGCGAACGAGATCCGAGGTGACCGTCGTCAGATGATGCGGATGCCGAAGGGGCACGAATTGACTCACGAACGGCGTGACGACGCCGTACGTGACCTGATAATCGCGGCAGACCGGGCACCTGCTTTTGATGCGTAACGACAGGCCCGGCGAAAACCGGCCCGTTTTATAGTGATGCCCGCGCGGACATTCCATGTAGATGGTCTGCAACATCTCCCTGCACCTTACTTCGCCACGTACGATTTCCGTGAGTATCGGCCGGCGCAAGGGTCGCTTAAGCGATCGCTTATCTCCCAACGCCGGCACCACGACGTCGAATCAAGTGCTGCGACGCCGCGGTCAACGCCCGGCCTATTCGCAACGAGCGAGCATCGACATCATGTCGTAAGCACGAACGCGGAATCGTTCGATCGATTTCGCCGAAAGACCTGCTCGGGAAGCCATCTCGAGAAGCTCGTCGCGCGCGTACGCTCGTACGTAGGCCGGATCGGCCGTGCGGAGGACGCGGTCCACGAGCCGCATCCGGGCCGATTCGCGGCACCAATCCAGAATCGCCACGCGGCCACCGGATACTCCGACGCGGCGCATCTCGCGAAGGGCTTCCGCGGGATCAGAGAAATAATGCAGCGCGCTGGAGCTCAGGATCAATTCGAACGAGGCGTCCGGCAGTGGAAGGCGCTCGGCCCGTGCTCTGACGAACGTCACGTTCGGTGCGTCCGGGAACTTCGCCCGCGCCTTCGCAAGCATGCCGGAGGACACGTCGACGCCGACGATCTCGAGATCGGGGCACTGAAGAAGGAGCCGGTATTCCAGCGCACCGGTTCCGCATCCGACGTCCAACACGCGAAGACCGGGGCGAAGCGGCACGCGGGCGAGAAGCTCGTCGAGCGTGCGCTCGACGTAGCGCGACCACACGCGATCGTAGACTCCCGCCAGCCGATCGTAGACCACCGCCTTCTTCGCGTTTGACGTCATGGCTATTGACAACTGCGCGCGCGGAGGCTAAGGCCGAGTGCTCGGATTGATCGTCCCGGACCCCTCCGGTCGAGATTCGAGGTCGTCGTAATCGGGAAAGACCGCGATCAACCCGGCATCCGGCATCGTGCGCGACACTCCGGCCACGAGCTGCTCGAGGTACGCCGCCAGAAAAAAATCGAAGGGATCGTCCGGATCCTCGTCGACGATCTGCAAATCGGCCTTGACCATGAACAGCTTGCCGAACTGCAGCGTGCCGCCATGGAAAAACATGTAGTTTGCCGCATCCGGATCGCTGGGCTCGGGCACGTCGATCGACTCCCCGGAGTCGAAGACCTGAATGACGAGGTCGTCTTCGACTCGCACCTCCGAGATGCGCCCACGGATGCTGGGTGGTGGAAGGAATTTTTCCGGATCGACCAGCAAATCGTTTGCCTGGGCCTCCATTCCGGGTGCGCGGCTGAGATCCAACAAATCCTCCAATTCGATGCCGAGCGCGTCCATCAGTCCTTTTCCGGGGATGTTGCAGATTTTCATCGAGACGGGGTGCAGACGAATGCGCCCGTCCTCGGTCGCCGTGATCTCCGCCGTCATCTCGAAGGGGATGTCGACGATCTTCCGCAGCGTGCCGCGTTGAACGACGTGTCCGTCCTCGATCGACATCGCGTGCAGGGTCAACGGCGCGTCGGGATAGTTGAAGACGAATTGATTGAAGAGGTAGCGCATGTCCTCGGGCGTCAACCCGACTTCGGCTGCCGTGATGTCGATTTCGAACGACTCGGCGTTCCCGAAATCGATCACGTCGAAGCCTGGCAGCGGACGCATGCGTCCCGAGAGGCGTTGGATCCGAAGCGGAAGCCGCGGGTCGATCCGAAAATGCACGTTGCGCATCTCGACGATCGTCGTCGAATCCGGCGCCGGCGTTCCCGGCGGGGGCTCGAGTTCCTCGAACGCGGAACGCAGCGGCGCAGGCGCGCCTTCGCTTTGAATCGACCGGTCGACCTTCGAGTGCGCGCAGCAGCAACCGACCACGACCGCCGCGCATCCGATCAAGGCGATCGCGACGAGAAGCCACCGGACGTGATTGCCCTCCGAGATTGCCATAGATACGGCCGATTGCGGGAACGGACCTCAAGTATACACGTGGAGACGGCCGGAGTCTAACGTCCGGACGCGACGGAATCCGAATTGCCCGGCCGCTCGTCGTCGGCGCCAGGTCGCACGGCCGGCCCACACCACCCCGCTCACCTGGGTCGGGAGACCTCGCGGGGGCAGATGTAACGGTTCGATTCGGGTAGAAAACCGAGGCTTGCGAATGTGATCTAGATATGACTAAATAAATTGTTTGCCTGTATTAGCTCCACGCGAGTGCGGCAAAATTAGCCAAAACGTTTAGATTCGGATCGTCTCAACACATCAGGAATTGCGCTATGCTGCGACGGCTAACGTTTGTTGTCATCACCCTTTTCCTCACCGCTTCAGCTTCCTACGCCCAGGAAGAGGTCGACCTTACCCCGATCAAGGACAATACGCTGTACGAGAACGATACCGGATCACTGAGCAACGGGGCAGGCGACCATCTTTTCGCCGGCCGGGTCGGTCCGGGTGGAAGTGGGACGATTCGTCGAGCGGTTCTCGCGTTCGACGTCGAGGGCGCGGTGCCCGAGGGCGCGACGATCAGCGGCGTCAATCTCACGCTCAACATGTCCCGGACCATCTCCGGATCTCAGACGACGACGGTTCATCGCCTGACGTCGGATTGGGGCGAAGGCGCGTCGCACGCCGCCGGGGAGGAGGGCGCCGGCGCTACGGCCCAGTCCAGCGACGCGACGTGGATTCACACGTTCTTCGACACCGACACGTGGGATAACGCCGGAGGGGATTTCGTGGCGGCTCCCAGCGCAGCTTTTGACGTCGGTGGGCTCGGTTCCTATTCGGTCGAATCGGACGGAATGGTCGACGACGTGCAGCAGTGGCTGGACGATCCCTCGTCGAACTTCGGATGGATCCTCATCGGAAACGAGAGCACGGGCTCCACCTCCAAACGATTCGACAGCCGCGAGAACGCGACGGAGGCCAATCGTCCGCTCCTCACGATCACCTACTCGACGAACACATCCGTCGAACCGTCCGATCTTCCACGCACGCTGCGCATCGCGGGAAACTTTCCGAATCCATTCGACGAGGTCACGACGATCCGCTTCGAGCTCGATCGGGCGCAGCCGGTGTCCTTGCTGCTTTACGACGTGCTGGGACGCGAGGTGCGGGCGCTGCTCAACGAGGTTCGGCCGGCGGGCACGCATGAAGTCGACGTCGCCGCCGACGACCTGCCCGCCGGAACGTACCTATATTGCTTCGAAAGTGCGGCAGGCGAGTGCGGCCGCTTGACGATCGTGCGATGAACGGCGGAAGGTCGCAATGCTCTGGGCGTGGCTGGGTGCACTGGTTATCGGATTGACCCTCGGCCTGCTCGGATCCGGCGGCTCGATCCTTACGGTGCCGGTGCTCGTGTACGTAGTCGGGGAGCCGGACAAGCTCGCAATCGCCGAATCGCTGGGCATCGTCACGCTCATCAGTCTCGTCGGCGCGATCCCGTTCGCGCTCGAGAAGAGAGTGGATTGGCGGAACGTCTTCTACTTCGGAGTGCCCGGAATGGCGGGCGCGTACCTGGGAGCCTTCCTGTCACAATTCATGCCGGGTGCGGCCCAACTCATGCTTTTCGCCGCCGTCATGCTGGTAGCCGCCGTCATGATGTACCGGCAAGTCGTGCCCGACACACCGTCGCAGGCGCCCCATGCCGTGTGGAAAATGGTGCTCGAGGGGCTCGGCGTCGGCGTTCTGACCGGACTCGTGGGCATCGGGGGCGGATTTTTAATCGTGCCGGCGCTCGTTCTGCTCGGCGGACTTCCGATACGTCTCGCCGTCGGTACGAGCCTCGCGATCATCGCGCTGAAGAGCGTCAGCGGTTTCGTCAAGTACGTCGACCTCATGAACCGGGCCGGTACTCCGATTCACTGGAATCTCGTGCTTCTCTTCGCCGCCATCGGGATCGTGGGCAGCTTGATCGGCCGCCGGGCCGGCAAGAGCATCCCCCAGCATCGACTGGCGAAAATCTTCGCCGGATTTCTTCTCGTGATGGGCACGGTCATGCTCTGGCAGAACGCGACGTCGCTGTCGGCGTGAGCGTCGG
>CAZMXY010000127.1:4676-11317 GCA_964570345.1 uncultured Rhodothermales bacterium
CGCCCTCCGTGCCTTGAATACCGTGCCGGCCACCCGCTTTACCATGCTTATCATGGACGAACGGCCTCCGAGCGTAGTCGTGAGAACTTTCGACGGACCAATATCGAGATGAAGACGCCAGACACCCTGCACGGCAAGAACCTGGTTGGTGACGAACGATCGGCGAGTTCCGCCTCGACCCTCCGCGCCCGCGATCCGCGATCCGGTGAGCTGCTCGGGCCTGAATTCTTCGAGGCCGGCGCGACCGAAATCGACCGGGCCGTGACGCGCGCCGAGGAGGCGTTTCGCGACCTGCGGAGGCGTCCGCCCGAAGATCGAGCGGGCCTTCTTGAGCGGATGGCGGACGAGATCGAGGAGCTCGGTGACGTTCTCGTGCGACGGGTCACGCAGGAAACGGCGCTCCCGGAAAGCCGGGTGAAGGCGGAGAGGGGGCGAACGACCAGCCAGCTGCGGCTCTTTGCGCACGTCGTCCGCGAGGGCTCCTGGGTGGATGCACGCATTGATCGCCCTCAGCCCGATCGGAAGCCCGTTCCGAAGCCGGACGTCCGGCGGATGCTGATCGCCATCGGTCCGGTGGCCGTGTTCGGTGCGAGCAATTTCCCGCTCGCCTTCTCCGTGGCGGGTGGAGACACGGCGTCGGCGATCGCCTCGGGCTGCCCGGTCGTCGTGAAAGCCCATCCGGCCCATCCCGGTACGTCGGAGCTCGTGGGAGAGGCGATTGCGCGAGCCGTTCGCGAGGCCGGCCTCCATCCCGGCACGTTCTCGATGATCCACGGGGCGAACCCCGACGTCAGTCTGGCGCTGGTGCGGCATCCCGGGATTAAGGCCGTCGGGTTCACCGGCTCCCTTACAGCCGGCCGCGCAATCTTCAATGCGGGGGCCGGTCGGCCCGAGCCGATACCGGTCTACGCCGAGATGGGCAGCGTCAATCCCGTTTTCATCCTCCCCCGAGCCGTTCGGCAGCGCCGCGACGAGCTCGTGGAAGGGCTGATTCAATCCGTCACGCTTGGCGGGGGCCAGTTTTGTACGAACCCCGGCGTCGTCGTCGGTCTCGGCAACGGCGATCTGAAGGCGTTCGTTCGGTCCCTCGGTGAGCGGGCGGCCGAAGCGCCGACGGCCACGCTGTTGCACGAGGGGATCCGAAGCGGGTACGAGCGCGGTCTTCGCGATCTCGAGGCCACCGGCGACGTGCGCGTCGCGGGCCGAGGTCCCTCCGAAAACGGATCGACGGCCACGCCGGCGGCCGCTGCCGTCTTCACGACGTCGGCTCGGGCGTTCCTCGGCCGGCAACGCCTGCGGGAAGAGGTCTTCGGACCCTCCACACTCGTCGTTTCGTGCCGTGACCGCGACGAGATCGAGCGCGTGGCCTACGGCGTGGCAGGAGACCTCACGGCGACGCTTCACGGCACCCAGGAGGATCTAGAAGAATTCGCGGATCTCGTTCATTTACTTGAAAACAAGGTCGGGCGGCTCATATTCAACGGCTTCCCCACGGGAGTCGAGGTGTGCGCCGCCATGCACCACGGGGGACCCTACCCCGCGACCACGGACGTCCGCTCGACGTCGGTGGGCACGGCGGCTATATTGCGGTTCGCGCGTCCGGTCTGCTATCAGGACTTTCCGGAGTCGTCGCTCCCACCGGAGCTTCACGACCGCAACGTCCGGTCGATCTGGCGGATGATCGACAACGAGCTGACCAGAGAAGACGCCTGACCGACCCGCCGGCATCCATCATCACGACATCCACGCATTCATGACCACCGACGTCGACACGCAGGCGCTCAACAAATACAGCCGCACCATCACCCAGCCCCTCCAGCGCGGCATCTCGCAGGCCATGCTCTACGCGACCGGCCTGACCGAGGAGGACCTCGACAAGCCGCAGGTCGGCATCGTAAGCAATTGGTGGGAGGGGAATCCGTGCAACATGCACCTGAACGTCCTCTCCGCGAAGGTGAAGGAAGGAGTGCGCGCTGCCGGGCTCGTGGGACTGCAATTTAACACCATCGGGGTTTCCGACGGTATCAGCATGGGTACCGACGGGATGAGCTTCTCGCTTCAGTCCCGCGACCTGATCGCCGACTCGATCGAGACGGTGATGGGCGCCCAGTGGTACGACGGCATGATCGCCCTACCGGGCTGTGACAAGAACATGCCGGGCTGCCTGATTGCGATGGGACGGCTGAACCGTCCGGCCATCATGGTCTACGGAGGGACGATCCTGCCGGGTTGTACGCGTTTCGGGGACGGGGAGCAGATCCGCGACATCGTCTCGGTGGCGCAATCCTACGGCGAATTCCTCGCCGGAACGATCACGGACGAGCAGCGCCGGGCGATTGTGCGGAATTCGTGCCCAGGCGCGGGAGCGTGCGGCGGGATGTACACGGCCAACACCATGGCCTGTGCCATCGAGGCCATGGGCATGTCGCTGCCTTACTCCTCGTCGATACCGGCCGAGAATCCGCAGAAGAAAGAAGAGTGCATCCGGGCCGGCGAGGCGATGTTGCAACTTCTCGAAGCGGACCTCAAGCCGCGCGACGTCATGACGAGGCGGGCTTTCGAAAATGCCATGGTGGTCGTCATGGCACTGGGCGGATCGACCAATGCCGTGCTGCATCTGATCGCGATGGCCCGCGCCGTCGAGGTCGACCTCACGATGGACGACTTTCAGCGCGTCAGCGAGCAGGTGCCGTACCTCGCCGACCTGAAGCCGAGCGGACGTTACGTGATGGCGGATCTTCATGAAGTCGGCGGCACGCCCGCCGTCATGAAGGTCCTGCTCGATGAAGGCCTGCTGGACGGCGACTGCATCACCGTAACGGGCAAGACCGTAGCCGAGAATCTGGCGCCGCTCCCCGGCCTCACGGACGGGCAAGAGGTCATCCGTCCCATCGAAAACCCGCTAAAACCGACGGGACACATCACGATCTTGTACGGCAATCTGGCGCCGAACGGCGCGGTCGCGAAGATTACGGGCAAGGAGGGCATGCGCTTCCAGGGTCCGGCTCGCGTGTTCGATTCGGAAGAAGAAATGCTGGCCGGGCTCGAGGGCGATCGAATCCGAAAGGGCGACGTCGTGATCATCCGATTCGAAGGCCCGAAGGGTGGACCCGGCATGCCGGAGATGCTGGCGCCGACATCCGCGATCATAGGTGAGGGCCTCGGCAAAGACGTCGCGCTGCTGACCGACGGCCGGTTCAGCGGAGGATCGCACGGTTTCATCATCGGCCACGTTTCGCCCGAGGCGCAGGACGGCGGTCCGATCGCGCTTCTGCGAGACGGCGACGTGGTGACGATCGACGCCGAAGCGCGCACGCTGGGCGTGGCCGTCCCCGACGAGGAGATGGCGGCGCGGCGTGGGGCATGGAAGATGCCGCCTTACAAAGCGAACCGCGGTACGCTGTACAAATACATCAAGTGCGTTCGCCCGGCTGACGAGGGATGCGTCACGGACGAATAGGGGAAGGATCGGCCGACGATCCGCCGTCCGTCGCCGCGATCCGCTCGTAGGTGGCGAAGCGGAAGCCGTCGTGCCGTTGTTCGGTAGTTTTTTCGAAGACGGGCCCGATCAGGTGTTCGTAAGCCGGGAAATAGGTGTCGCCCTCGTAGTGGCCTTCCACGTGCGTAAGCTCGAGACGGTCGGCCCGTTCGAGCATCTGTTCGTAGATCGATGCGCCGCCGCCGATAAAAACGATTTCGGCTCCGGCGGTCGCCTCGAGCGCCGCGTCGAGCGACGGCGAAACGAGCACGTCCGGATGCTCCATCACGTCACCTCTGGCGCTCACCACGACGTTCCGCCGGTTCGGCAACGGCCCGCCGAACTGGTGAACGACGGATTCGAAGGTCTTCCGCCCCATCACGAGCGCGTGACCGCTCGTGAGTCGCTTGAATCGCTTCAGATCTTCCGGAATGTGCCACGGCAGATCCCTGTCGCGGCCGATCACGCGGTTCGCATCCGCCACCGCGGCGATAATGACAACTTCGGTTTTTGGCTGCTCCGGCATGTCGGGCTGGATCGAGTGACGAGTGGCATGTCGTGCCGGATCGAGTGAGGGGGTGGGCCGGTGACATGTGAATTCCGTGGGGCGGGCAGTGAGCGCGATACGACGCGTATCGTGTCCGTGGGGCCGTTGCCCGCTCGAGCTCCGCAAACCGAATCATTCCGCTTCGAAATGCGCGCGGTATGCCGTTGGCGGAGTCGTCGACGAGCGCAAAAGGTACGAGCTGAGCAGATTCGCGGAATGGTGCTCAACACACATGACGAATTGGCTCTCCGGATCATACTCGCGGACCATCTGTGCGAAGCCGTCGCGCAGTGCATGGAACTTCGAATCCGACACGTAGAGTCCTTTCGTAACGTACTCGCAGGGAAAGAGTATCTCCTCACGGTTCCACCGTGCCCGAATGATCGTCATCCAGTTATCCCGATCGACGAATAACGTGCCGCGGCCATGGCCCTGATAGGAGCGCCATGCCAGCGCGGCGATACGGTCGACGACGGCGTACACCTCGTCCATAAACAGTACGTGATAGTTCCAGCGCTCGTGGTGCAGATCCAGACCGGGTGCATGAATCTCGAGGTCTACGTCCATTCCCGCCATAAACAAGTTCTCCGCTCTTTGGTTACGCAGATTCAACGTGCACCGGCGCCGGGGTCGGCCGAGCCTCCCGCCCCGCGACACGGGCGCCGCCACGGGTGTCGGCGCAGGCGGCGTGCGATTGCCGGCCACCCCTGGGCTATTATCGATCCGCCTCGGCGTCGGAAGGTCGATGCAAGCGGAGATACTCGGCCGCGAGGGCGAACGTCATCCGGCCCGAAGGCGGCATCAGGATCTTGCCATCGGGATCGATCATGACTTTCGTCGGCCACGCCCTGACCTTCAACCTATTCTTGAGCGACTCGTCTCGCGAATCCAGGAGCACGGGATACACGATGCCCTTTTCGTTCACGAGGCGGCGGACGGCCTCGACGCCCTGACCTCCTGTGAGCTCGTCCTGGTTCACGCTGACGAAGGCGACGTCCTGCCGGCTCGCGAGCCGGTCCGCGAAGGCATTGGCCTCCGGAATCTCCTGAATGCAGGGCCTGCACCACGACGCCCAGAAGTCCATGAGCACCGTCTTACCTCGAAGGGAGGCGAGGTCGAGATACTCATCCGTACCGAGAAGGCGGTACCGGCCGCTCAATTCAAAAGTTCGCCCGGATGGAACGAGAACGGAATCGGTCGAGAGTGCAGCCCCCGCCCCGCCGGCGCTCGCGGATTCGGCGCGCGTCGGCCCGTCGCCTGCGAGTTCGCCGAGTGCCGGCCGATCGTGCGAAGGCTCGCCGAGTTCGACCCGATCGTGCGATGAGTCGTCGACTGCGACCCGATCGGGCAATGGCTCGGCGACCTGCGACGCGGCCTGCGACGCGACGAGAATGCAGGCCGCGAGCAGCAGCACCGTCCGCACCTTAGACCGCGATCGGCGCTTTGATGTGGGCATGGGGATGGTAGTCGATAATCTCGAAGTCGTCGTAGCGATATTCGAAAATCGAAGCCGGCTTGCGGCGGAGGTACAGCCGCGGCAGCGGACGCGGCTCACGCCGAAGCTGTTCTTCGACTTGCTCGACGTGATTCAAGTAGACGTGACAGTCGCCGCCGGTCCAGACGAACTCCCCGACGTCGAGATCACACTGCTGCGCGATCATGTGCGTGAGAATCGAATAGGAAGCGATGTTGAAGGGAAGGCCTAGAAAGCTGTCCACGCTGCGTTGATAGAGCTGACAGGAAAGCTTGCCGTCCGCCACGTAAAACTGAAACAGGACGTGGCACGGCGGCAGCGCCATCGAATCGATCTCGTCCACCTTCCACGCGCTCACGACGTGGCGGCGCGAATGGGGATTCGATCGGATCTGATCGAGCACCGTCGTGATCTGGTCGTAGACGGTTCCGTCAGCCCCTTCCCAGCGTCTCCACTGCTTCCCGTAGATCGGACCCAGCTCGCCGTCTTCATCCGCCCACTCGTCCCAGATCCGGACGCCGTTCTCGTTGAGGTAACGCGTGTTGGTCTCCCCGTTCAGGAACCAGAACAACTCGAACAGGATGCTCCGCACGTGGAGTTTCTTCGTCGTCACCAGGGGAAATCCGTCCTTCAGGTCGAACCGCATCTGATAGCCGAACGTGCTGAGCGTGCCGGTGCCGGTGCGATCGCTCTTGGGGACACCGTGATCGAGGACGTGCTGAAGATAGTCGAGGTACTGACGCATGATCGGATCGAGCTCAATGTACGGCACCGCGAGCGGCCTGACGCGTTGTATGGCCCACCGCGAGTAATCTACGAAGCTACGAAGACAAAATGGATCCGACCCTTCATCAGAAACAGGCCGTCAACCATTTAAACAAAGTGTTGACCTACGCACCGATGGTGGCGGAGAACGACCGGGCGACCGTTCATCTTACGCCCGAGGACTGGCACGTCGTCGCCGACGCCCTCTTCAGGATGGACACGCCGAAGGAAATGCTCCCCAACCCCATCAAGACCTTCCGCCTCACGAAGCAGAACGGCACGATCGAGCTGACGACGGACGCCTACGTGATCGACGTAGAGATGATCGGGGGAGGTTCAGGACGTTAGGACGGGGGACGTTGGGACGTTGGGACGTT
>CAZMXY010000128.1:0-9069 GCA_964570345.1 uncultured Rhodothermales bacterium
TCCGTTTTGCAGCGGCGCGCGCGATATACACGTCGACCCGGCTCGCAAGATTCGAGTTCGGGAATTCTTCCTGGATTCGCTCGTACACTCGCTGCGCCTCCTCATATGAGCCGGCGGCCTCGTACGCTCGGCCCGCATTCATCAAATATCGAGGTGAGCTGAGGTCGTTTTCGAAAAAGCCCGCGGCCGCCAGATAGCGATCGGCCGCTCGCTCGTACTCGCCGAGGTTCTCATAGATCGCCCCCTCTCCCGCCAACGCGCTGGCGCCGATAAATCCGTCCATCTTGTCAAAGGCCTGGAAATACTCGAGCGCTCGCTCGTATTCGCCCACGTTATACAGCGCGTCGGCGGCGTAGAAATGGGCCAGGTTACCCGCGTTCGTGCGGCCGTACCCCTCGACGATCTCGAGTAGCCCGATCGTGTCGCCCGTGCCGTCGAGCGCCTGCTGATATGATCCCGCTTCGTACAACCGGACGACGGAGGCGAGCAGCTCCTCCGCCTCGACACTTTGCTTGTTCTGATAGAGGACGTATCCGACGATCGCCAGGACGACCAGGAGCAGCCCGGCCAGCACCGCGTACACCAGCTTCCTGTTCTGATCGAAATACCCGAGCGCGCGCGCATACCACGTAATGACCGCGTCCTCGCGGAGTTCGTGACGCTTGGAGATTCGTTTCGGGGGATTCAGAGTAGACATGGATCCTTAACAACGTTGACCAAGTGACGTGCGGGGCCCCGCGGTAACCGTGACCGTGCAGAAGCCGTCGCATGAGCGCACAAAGTAGGCGCAAGAAAGACCGACAAAGAGCGGCTCCGTCGGAACCGATTACAAGGCGACAATCCGCTTGTACGCAATTGCAAAACATCGTTTCCCGGAAAAGGGCTTCCACGTTTTCGCGAGCGCCTTCTCGACACGAATTTCACTAAAATCATGTTTCGGGATGTGGATCGCGGGTTGGAACGTTCCGTTTATTTAACGATCGGTTGCCGATCGTTCATCGATGATCGTCTCCGACAGCTTCGAACCCGCCCGCGGCGGCGTCGACTTATTCGACCGTTATTATCCACATACAGGAGAATTGCCCGATGGCTATCAAGCTCGGAATCAACGGATTCGGACGCATCGGACGACTTGTCTTCCGATCCATTCTCGAACGCAATCTCGGTGGTATCGACGTCGTCGGCGTGAACGATTTGACCGATGCCAAGACGCTCGCCCATCTCTTCAAGTTCGACTCCGTGCACGGCCCATTTCCTGGAGACGTGCGCGTCGACGGCGATCACCTCGTCGTCAACGGCGACAAATTCCAGGTCTTCGCCGAGCGCGACCCCTCGAAGCTTCCGTGGGGCGATCTGGGCGCCGACGTGGTCGTCGAGTCGACCGGCATCTTTCGCAGCCGCGACAAGGCCGCGCAGCACGTCACGGCCGGCGCGAAGAAAGTCATCATTTCCGCTCCCGCCAGCGGCAAGGTCGACGCCACCGTCGTATTGGGCGTAAATGACGACGTCCTTACGGGCGACGAAGAAGTGGTCTCCAACGCAAGCTGCACGACGAACTGCCTCGCTCCGCTCGTGAAGGTCCTCGACGACAAATGGGGCGTCAGCAGCGGCTTCATGACGACGGTGCACGCTTACACCGCCGATCAGGCCCTCGTCGACGGACCCCACAAGGACCTCCGCCGCGCCCGCGCCGCCGCCCTTTCCATCATCCCGACCACGACCGGCGCCGCGAAGGCCGTCGGACTCGTCCTGCCTCACCTCGAAGGAAAGCTCGACGGCATGGCGCTGCGCGTTCCGACTCCGGCCGGGTCGATCACGGATCTGACGGCCGTTCTGAACGAAGAGGTTACGCCCGAAGAGGTCAACGCCGCCTTCAGAGAGGCGGCCGGTCAGATGAAAGGCATCCTCCAGTACAGTGAGGATCCCCTGGTCTCAGTCGACGTCATCCACAATCCCCACTCGTGCATCTTCGACTCCGACTCGACCATGACGTCGGGCACTTTCGTGAAGGTGATCGGGTGGTACGACAACGAATGGGGATACTCTTGTCGCACGGCCGAGCTCGTCGAGAAGGTGATGAAAGTCGCCGAGCCGGCGTAACGCTTCGAACGATCCCTGCGGGAGAGTGAACGCGTTTCACTCTCCCGTTTTTGTATCCCGACTCAAACGATCTGCGCCTTTGGATGCACAAGCGAAGCCTTGACGACGTCGACGTATCGGGCAAGCGCGTCCTCGTCCGAGTCGATTTCAACGTACCGTTGAAGGAAGGAAAGGGCGGCAAGCTCGTCGTGAGCGACGACACGCGGATTCGCGCCGCCGTCCCGACGATTCGCACGATCGTGGATCGAGGGGGCAAGGCGATCCTGCTGAGCCATCTCGGTCGTCCGAAAGGCCAACCAAAACCCGAATTGAGCCTGGCGCCCGTGGCCGAGCGACTGCAAGAGCTTCTGGGAGAGCGGGTGCGATTCGTCAGTAACACGGTCGGCCCCGCCGTGGAGGAGGCGGTGCGTGAGCTCCCCGCAGGCGGAGTCATCCTGCTTGAAAACACGCGATTCAACCCGGGCGAAACGTCGAACGACGACGAATTCGCCGAACGACTCGCTCGACTGGCGGACGTGTACGTCAACGACGCGTTCGGTTCGGCACATCGAGCGCACGCGTCAACCGAAGGGGTGGCCCACAAGGTCGAGCACGCGGTCATGGGATACCTGCTTCAAAAGGAAATCGAGTATCTGTCGAAGTTGCTGGAAGAACCCGAGCATCCGTACGTGGCCGTGCTCGGCGGCGCCAAGGTAAGCGACAAGATCGGCGTCATCGAGAACCTGCTCGTGCACGTCGACGCGCTGCTCATCGGGGGCGCCATGAGCTACACCTTTCTGAAGTCGCTCGGACGCGGAGTGGGCAGCTCGCGAGTTGAGGACGACAAGCTGGACGTCGCCCGCGACCTCTACGACCGGGCGGAATCAAAAATTCTGCTCCCTCCGGATCACGTCGTGGCAAGGACGTTCGACAACGACGCCGAGCGCCGGACGGTCGTGGGAGACATTCCGGATGGGTGGATGGGCTTGGACGTCGGCACCGGAACGATCAATGCGTTCCGCGATCACATTCTCAAAGGTCAGACCGTCGTCTGGAATGGTCCCATGGGCGTGTTCGAGATGCCGAATTTTGCAAAGGGAACGATCGCCGTCGCCGAAGCGATGGCCGAAGCCACCCGGCGTGGGGCGCTCACCGTCGTGGGGGGCGGGGATTCGGTCGCCGCCATCGTTCAGGCCGGCTACGCGGATCAGGTTAGCCACGTGTCGACCGGCGGCGGTGCCATGCTTGAATTTCTCGAAGGAAAGACGCTTCCGGGCATCGCGGCGCTGACGGACGCCTGATCGTCGGACCTCGGCCGAACGCACACCACGAAACGGACGATCCTCATATGACGTACGCTTCGCCATCCGAACTCGATTTCAAGCCGGACGACTTACCGTCCCTTCCCCGTCCGGGCCGCGTTTTGATGACGACGCCCACTTATTACGACGTTGAGTACGTCATCAATCCCCATATGGCGGATCACGTCGGCGAGGTGGACGGTCAAGAGGCCGGACGCCAGTGGCGCGTCCTGCAGGATGCCTATGAGACGCTCGGCTTCACCGTGAACGTGGTCGAAGGTCGAGAGGGCCTTGCCGACATGGTGTTCTGCGCCAATCAAACCCTCCCCTACTTCCGGCCGGACGACGGCCGGCGCGGCGTCGTCATGAGCCGTATGCACGCCCCACAGCGCCGCGACGAGGTAGCACACTTTGAGCCGTTTTTTCGGACCATCGGATACGAGATCGTTCACCTCCCGGAAAGCGGAGACTTTGCATTCGAAGGGATGGGAGATGCAATCTGGCATCCGCGAACCCACCTACTCTGGGGCGGTCATGGCGTCCGCTCGAGTCGAGAGGCGTACGAGGTGATTTCGGAGCGGCTCGGCGTCCGCATCGCCGTGCTTCGCCTGGTGGACGACTCGTTTTACCACCTCGACACGTGCTTTTCGGCACTCGACGAGGAGTCGGTTCTCATTTTTCCGGGTGCATTCGACGATCAGGGGCTCGGGCTCATCCGTCACTTGTTCGATCGCGCCATCGAGGCGCCCGAGCACGAATCCAGATCGCTCTTCGCTTGCAACGCTCACTGCCCGGACGGCGAGCACGTCCTCATCCAAAAAGGATGCGACGAGACGAACCGCCTGCTTAGGCGGGCCGGATTCGAACCGATCGAGATTGATACGAGCGAATTCCTTAAGGCCGGCGGGTCCGTGTTCTGCATGAAACAAACGTTCTGGTAGATTCGCGAGCCGTGCGCCTCGTCTCCGTCGTCATACCCGCGCTCAACGAAGCGGACGGCATCGAAGCCGCGATCGCGTCCGTTCGATCACAGGAAGAGCCCCACGAGATCATCGTGGTGGACGGCGGCTCCGCCGACGCGACGTTGGCTATTGCCCAGCGCTCTACTCACACCATGCAAGCGGCGCGGGGCCGCGCACGCCAGATGAACTCGGGTGCGGCCGCATCGCGAGGCGACGTTCTGCTGTTCCTGCACGCGGATTCCCTCCTCCCGCCCGGCGGCCTCCGACAGATTCGGCACGCCGTGGCACGGGGCGCCGAAGGGGGCGCGTTCCGCCTCGTCTTCGATCGCCACACGCCGCTCCTTCGTTTCTACAGTTTCTGCACGCGCTTTCACGTGCCCCGATTGTGCTTCGGCGACCGCGGGCTCTTCGTACGCCGGGACGTCTTCGAGGAGCTCGGTGCCTATCCCGAAACGCCCCTGTTCGAGGATCTTGAAATGGTGCGGATGCTCCACCAACGCGGACGATTCGCGTTCCTCGAGGACCGCGTCACGACGTCCGCCCGCCGATTCATCCGTCGCGGCCCGCTTCGGCAGCAGATTCGAAATGCGTACCTGTGGCTTCACTACCTTGCGGGTACCGACCCGCAAAGGCTCGCCCGGCTCTACGCGTACGACTGAAGGCCGACGGTTGCCCTTCCGGCCGACGCGTCGGCGTGCGGTCATAGTCCTATTGGATCACATTAGTCTCTTGAAAGCCAATGGCTTGCGTAGCTTATCATCATGCTTTACTTGATCAAGACGGCTTTGCGCGTGAAACGGCCGTGCGGCGTATCCATTCGGATCAAGTACGTGCCGCTCGACAGGCGACTTCCGTCGAACGTCACTTCATGCCGACCGGCCGCCACGGTCCCGTTCGCGAGCAAGGCTACCTGCCGTCCCGTCACGTCGAACACGGCGATCCGAACGTCGCTCTGCACCGGCACGTCGAAGGCGACGTACGTGATCGGATTGAACGGATTCGGATAGTTCTGATCGAGTACGTAGCGACCAGGAAGCGCCCCGTGCTCGTCGACAGACACGATGAAGTCCGCGTCCACTTCGAAGATGCGCATCATCGGACGGTTTTCGACGGCGAACCGCTCTCGAACGGTCCGCTCGTAGCGCTCGTCGTCGGCGTTCCACGTCTCGTCGATGACGGACAGCGTGTCGTTGATTCCGAAAAACGAAGCGGCTATCTCGACGATTCCGTCCCCGTCGGCGTCGCCAAGGTAGGCGACACGATTCGGTGTAAGCTCTTCGCCCTCCCCGGGCGGAAAGGCACCGCTGTTTCCCGCATTTTCGTAGTACGTCGACTCCGTCCCGAGCGAGTCGCGATGAATCACGTTGAATAGTGAGTCGTCGGCGGTGACGGGAAATTCGATCGTCGCGATCTGATAGTTGTCGGCGTCCTCCGGATCGCCGCCCTGGCCCCCAATCCACTTCGCAATCCGCAGGTAGGCGGGATCGCGGCCCTCCGTCAAATCCCGTCCGTCGTAGCCGCGGCCCGCCCCGATGAGCTCGGGCCTTCCGTCACCGTCCAGGTCCCCGGCTGCGATGCCGTAGGCCGTCAGCGGCCCGATCAGATCGAGCACCAGCTGATTCTCCGTCACCTGAAGGACGTCCTCCCCGACCTCGTAGTTCATGACCGACACGTACTCGTATACGTTGTCGTTCACGGCATCCGTATATCCGTACTCGCGCGGGTAGAAGATCTCGTCGTCGCCGTCGCCGTTGACGTCGAGGACGACCCCGTTGAACCACGAGAGGTCGTCGTTGCCTGATGCCTGCAGATTTACGTTCGGGTCACCTTCACCCGGGTATTCATAGTTGTCCGACCCGACGACGGCGGCGTTCGTGAAGTTGAAGTCGTTCCATGAGTGCAGCGAGAGCTCATAGTTGCCGTCTCCGTCCAGGTCGGCCGCGTTCACGGCGTACGTGCTGCCACCCCCACGATTGACGGGATCGACCTCCGCACTCGCTCTCGAGCTAAGGCGAAGCTCCGGCACGAGCGTCTCGAAACCGCTGCCTATGTCGCCGTTGACCGAGAAGACGTACCATTCGTCGACGGTGTCGTCGTTCGGCCAGAGCAGCTCCTGGATCCCGTCGTCGTCCACGTCGACGACGCTGAAATTGTCGGACTTCACGTAACTGGGCTCCGGCGTTCCGAAGGACTCGACCCCGAATGCGGCGCCCCACGTCGAGCCGTAATCATCGTCCTCCCCGGTGTGTTCGTAAAAGAAGATGCCGGTCCCGCGGTTTGCGATGGGGTGCTCCTCGGTCTCAACCCAATTTTGACCGCTTATGAAGATGATTTCCTGGAAACCGTCACCGTCCATGTCGCCCGCCGTGGCATAACGCGCCCCGCGCGTGCCGACGCTGGTGACCTCGTGATAGGGCGTCGAATACACCAACTCCCATTCGCCGGGCCCCTGCACTTCGAAAACGTGCACGCGCTGCCCTCCTGAATAATCCGTCAGCAGCACTTCGACCTTGCCGTCACCGTCCAGGTCGAAGGGGCCCGTGACGGCCAGTGGACCGCTGAACTGGCCACCGACCATGTTGTCCGTGTACGGCTGGGTCGGGTCTTCCGACTGCGCAGCACGGTAGACGAAGTCGGTTCGTTGGCCGATCGAGGTTCCGGCCGTGATCAGCATGGCGACGATGAAGACGGAAGCAATACGCATTAGACCTGGCTTCGAAGTGAGTGCAGAACGAACCCGAAAATAAACGAGCCGGGATCGGAAGACAACGCGGCGGCGCTACGGAGGCGACGGCCCGGCCCGGCGGCGAGACGGACTTGTAACGAAAACGTTAATGCCCGCGTCCCCGCGCTTGCGGGTTTGGGACGCGTTTACTATTATCTTAATAGTACTAAGACGATAGTAACACGGTCACGCGAACGTGAAACGACGATCCTTGTCCCCTCTCGGCGAGACGGAGATGGAGGTGCTGCACCTCGTCTGGGAGCTCGAACGTGCCACGGTCGCCGACGTGCGTGAACGCATCCTGGCCAACCGCCACGTCGCCTACACGACGGTCATGACGGTCATGAAAAACCTGGCCGAAAAGGGTTTTCTCGACTATGAGAAGGACGGCAACGCCTACGTGTACCACGCCAGCCGAGACGCCGAGGAGGTGCGGCACAGTCTGCTCGAGGCCATGCTGAGTAAGGTCTTCAAGGGCTCGCCCGCCGCCCTGGTGCAGACCCTCGTCAAGTACGAAGACCTGTCCGAGGAAGACCGGCGCGAGATCGTAGATCTGATTCGGGGAATGGAGGACGAAGATGAGAGCACTTGACTTTCTGTTCGACGTCGGAATCTGGAGTTTTGAGGGCCTCTGGCTTCCCCTCCTCGTCTGGACCGTCCTGGCCCTTCCCTCAGCCGTTCTCCTGGTCTACGGTCGTCCCTTCGCAGTGCACGTACGATACGGCGCCGTCTTCGCGCTCCTCTCCGCTTTGCCGGTCGGCCTGCTCACGGCTCAGCTCCTGCCGCCCGGCGGTGAGACCGGGTCTCCACTCGGCTGGATTTCCCTGCCTGCGATAGTCGTCGAGCCCGATGCCGTCATGCGAGCCGACGCCCGACTCGCGTGGACGACGGTCCACTCGGCCGGCCTCCTTTTCGTCGTCGCGACGTTGGCCGCACTCTGGCGGACGAGCCTGCTTATCGTCGGATTTGTCGGATTGCGCGCGCTTCGAAAGATCCTGTCGAGCCGTGTCGATCCGCGCCTTCAAGACCTCGCCGCGCCGCTGGCCGCGCGTCTCGGAATTTCGCGTCGGGTCCATGTCACCCATTCGCCGAAGGCCGGAACACCCATGACGTTCGGTTGGCTCCGCCCCGTCGTCGTCCTCCCACGGCGCCTCACCCGGGATCCAGGCGATCTCCGGTTGGCCCTGATCCACGAGCTTATTCACATCCGTCGACACGACTATGCCGTTCTCTGGTTCGAGCAGATCGTCGGAGCGTTGTTCTTCATCCATCCGCTCGTCGCCGTCCTTCGGCGCGAAGCATCGCTGCTGCGCGAGACCTCCTGCGACGTCGACGTCGTCAGTCTCGCCGGGCACAGAGCCCGTTACGCGCGCCTGCTCTACGATTTTTCAACGAGCGGCCGGTCGCCGTGGAAAATGGCGGTCGGCATCTCACTCCAGGAGAATCACTTACGAAGACGCATCACCGCCATGAAAGACTCTACCGACTTCTCTCGACTTTCTTCCGCCAAGCGCATCGGGCTGATCCTGGCCGCGGTGATATTCGCGACCTCGGCCCTGGTCGTGGCCTGCTCCGACAACTTCGTCGCGACCGATCCGGAAGCGACCGATCCGCAATCGATCGACACCGCGCTCGAGGGGGCCGCTCAAGACGAAGACGTATACGTGATCGTCGAAAACATGCCCGAGCTCGTCGGTGGCCTTCAGAGCATCCAGCAGAATCTCTCGTATCCGGAGTTGGCCGCGAAGGCCGGGATCGAGGGGCGTGTGATCGTTCAGTTCGTCGTCGACGAGGAAGGAGCAGTGCGAAATCCGACCATCGTGCGAGGCGTGGGCGCCGGGCTCGACGCGGCGGCCCTCAAGGCCGTCGAGGCTGCCAAATTCCTACCTGGAAAGCAAGGGGGCGAACCCGTGAAAGTGAAAATGTCCCTACCGATCACGTTCAAGCTTCCGAATTCATCGGAGACGTCGGAAGATACGGCGATTGGCGAGAACAGGGCGAA
>CAZMXY010000128.1:9169-11280 GCA_964570345.1 uncultured Rhodothermales bacterium
TTCGCGGCCGCACGCGCGGTCGACCGATGGAGCGCCGCGCCGACTTCGACGTCGATCAGACGCTCGTGCTCGACAAGCGGACGATCGTAGTCGATTTCGTCGTCCGGCCCGAGCTCGAAACGAGGCGTGAAGCCTGCGCCGGCCTCCTCACCGTCGTAGAGCGACTTGAGACGGGGCTCTCGATGGGCCAGCGCGATGCTCGCGTACGCGCTGAACGACCTCTCCGGAAAGAGCGTAAGCCCGAGGCGCGGATTGACGAACACGTAAGGCTTCGTAAAATCATTCCCGAAGAATGCCTCGTCGTGCACGCGGTAACGCCGATACGTAAGCTGAACGTCCGCTTGCACTGCCCAGACGTCGCTGAATCGCGTAAAATGCCGGCCATATATCGAGGAGATCGTCTTCTCTCCGCGAAACGAGTACACCCGCACGTCATTGGCCGTGCCCACGAGCGAGTCCGGAACGCCCCTCGCCTCCTGGATCCGTCCCCAGCGGAGTGAACGGTGCAAACGCACCTCACCCCCGACCATCGACTCCCCACCCTCGTGGCGGAAAGCCACCTGTGGAAGCCATCCAACCTGCCACTGGTCCAGATAGGCGCGAAAGAGGAGGCTTACGTCGGGTGCGACCACGAACAGGGGCAGACGGCGCTCGGCCGCCGACAGGTCTCGATAGGCCCTCGGGAGCCGCAGATAGTCCGCCGATCGGAACGTCCCACCGAAGTCGAAATAGCCCTCCCCCTTCACCCAGAAAAGCGCTTGATGGAATTGCGTGTGGGGCGAAACGTCCCAATCGTGCAGCAGTTCGACGTGAGGCTGATGGAACCGCTCGACGTCCCGGGTCAGCGAGCTGAAATTGAACGTCCGGTCGACCTCGGTTCCGAAAGGATCGGTGATCGTCGAGTCGTTCGCCGCCTTCGGGATGCCGCTGAACGCCAGCCCGTCGCGCTGCGGTCCACCATAGGCTTGCAGCGTCAGCGACGAGCGCTCGCCGTACCTCGTGACGCCGGTGAAAAAGCGGTAGAACTCGCTCCACGACCAGTCCCGATAGCCGTCGGACAGGAGCCGGCTGAAGCGACCGAAAGCGACGTACCTCTCGCCGATCAAACCGGAATTCGCCTCCAGCGTGTATCGCCGCGTGTCATAAGTGCCGATGCCGACCTCGGCCTCGGCATAGGGATAGGGCTTATAGGGACGGGCGACGACGTTGATCGCGCCTCCGATGGCCGTCGGCCCGTAAAAAGACGAACCGGCGCCGCGTTGTACTTGTATGTCTTCCGTCGCCCCCTGCAAATCGAAGAAGTTGATCCAAAACACGTTGAAGTCTTCCGGATCGTTCTGCGGGATCCCGTTGACGGCGACCGCTATGCGCCGCTGATCGAATCCCCGCATCCGCATCGTCGAATAGCCGATTCCGTTGCCGTTTTCGGAGTGGTGCGTGATGGACGGCCGCGAGGACAGGATTACGGGCAGGTCCTTCATGGAAGGCTGTCGTTCGAGCTCGCGCGCCGTCATGTTCGAGAACGTGATCGGATTCACCGTCCGACGCGCCCTCGTCGCCGTCACGACGACCTCTTCCTGCGGCACCGTACGCGACTCGAGTCTGAGCTCGAGATCGACGGCGCGACCGCTCCGCACTTCGACGCGGCGGCGTTCTTCGGCGAATCCGACGTACGAGGCGACGACGTCGTAGCGTCCTTCTCTCACGGACGAGAAGTCAAATCGACCGGCGCGATCCGTAGCCGCCCCATAGCGAGGCCGTTGGCCGTCCGTGAGCACGACCGTCGCACCCGGGAGCGGCCGTCCGGTCTCGTCGATTACGCTTCCGACCACCGTTCCGCCTTGCGCCATGGCCGGCAGAGCGCCGGCGGCGCCGAAGAGAGCGACCCATAAAAGCGCGAGCGTACGTTGGAGAGACACGTGTTTCATGCTGCATCGTCGAACTTGGACGTCCAAAAAAATTGGCCCGGCATCCCTGCGATGCGGGCCGTGATCGTCCTTCCATGATGCAACTGTCCCGCGAGCGCCTCGACTCGCGAACCATGCAACACACTGTATCCCTACGCCGGTGTGAGCCGGATCAGGTTCGAAGGGTATCATCTCAGCCCCGGC
>CAZMXY010000129.1:0-11168 GCA_964570345.1 uncultured Rhodothermales bacterium
GCCGGCACAATCTGTATGATTCTCTGGCGGCGGCCGTAGCGGCGCGAGTGATGGAAGTCCGGAGCGAGGTCGTGCGTGAGAGTCTGATGAGTTTTGAAGGCGTGCCGCATCGCCTCGAGTTCATCCGAGAGTTGGACGGCGTTCGGTACGTCAACGACTCCAAGGCTACGAACGTCAACGCCGTCTGGTACGCGCTCGAGAGTTTCACCGAACAGGTCGTCCTGATTGTCGGTGGTCGGGACAAGGGCAACGATTATGCGTCGCTCAAGCCGCTGCTTCGCGAAAAGGCACGAGCGGTAATTGCGATCGGTGAGAGTGCGGCCAAGGTGTCGTCCGAACTCGGCCCGGAGGCCGAGCACGCCGTCATCGCAGAGAATCTGCAGGAGGCGGTGCGCTACGCTCGAGTCTTCGCGGAACCGGGCGATGTCGTGCTGCTGAGTCCCGCTTGCGCCTCGTTCGACATGTTCGAAAACTACGAGGAACGCGGAGACGTGTTCAAAAAGCTAGTCAATAGCCTATAGATGTCGGTTACCGCAACACTACGGACCAGACTGGGATGGACGCGTCCGGCGGACAAGTACGTCATCTGGATCGTCCTCCTTCTGTCGGCCGTGGGGGTCGTGGCCGTCTACAGTGCGATCTCATTCCTGGCGGAGACGAAATCCGCCGGAGATACGGAACGCTTCCTGCTTCGGCACGTGACCAAACTCGGCCTGTCGTTCGGTGTCATGATCGCCTTCAGTCTTATCGACTATCGGACGGTGGCTCGCTTCAGCCGGGTGGCGTTGATCCTTTCGCTGCTGCTGCTCGTCGCCGTGCAGCTCGTAGGCGTAGCCTCGGGCGGGGCGGAGCGCTGGCTGCGAATCGGATCATTCGGATTCCAGCCGTCGGACCTTGCGAAAGTGGCGCTCATCCTCTACGTCGGCACCATGCTCGCCAAGAAGCAGGCCTACATCAAGAGCTTCTCACGAGCCTTCGTGCCGATTTTCCTATGGATTCTGGCCACGTGTACACTGATCGGGGTGGAAGATCTTTCGACGGCGGCCCTGGTGCTCATGACGACCGGCGTGATGTGCTTCGTCGGGCGCGCAAGTATCGTTCATCTCGGAGGGCTCGTCATCCTCAGTTCCGCGCTTGCTTTCCTGTTCCTGCTCGCATCGCCGGAGCGCGCGTCGCGCGTCGAGGCCTACCTCGACGTAAAGCTCTTTCCGACGACGAACGCGGAGGACGTCTTCGATCAGCAGGCCGAGGGATACCAGGCGCAACAGGGCCGCATCGCATTTGCGATGGGCGGCGTGACGGGCGTCGGGCCGGGAAAGAGCGTGCAGAGAGACTTCCTCCCTGCGCCGTACAACGACTTCATCTTCGCGATCATCGCCGAGGAGTACGGACTGGCGGGGGCCTTCGGCTTGCTGGCGGTGTTCGTGGCGCTCTTGTTCCGGGGATTTCTGCGCATTGCGCGGCGGGCAGCGGATCCGCTCGGCTTCCTGCTCGGAGTAGGCTTTACGACGATGGCCGTGCTATATGCTTTCGTGCACGCGGCCGTCTCGTGTGCGCTGCTTCCCGTCACCGGCCTTCCGATGCCGTTCGTCTCGTACGGCGGGACGTCGATGGCCGCGATGGGAATGATGGTCGGCATCCTGCTCAACGTTTCGAGGGGGTGCGAGTGACATGAAACGATATGCGCATCGTGGGGTGCGAATGACATGAAACGGCTATACGGATCGTGGGGTGCGAATGAGATGAAACGGCTACACGGAACGGGGATGGAATGATGGCGCGTCCGCCGCGCATACTGCTGGCCGGAGGAGGAACCGGCGGACACGTCTATCCCGCCATAGCGATTGCGGATGCCGTACGGCGCATGATCCCGGACGCCGTGATCGATTTCGCCGGGACGCGCGATCGAATGGAATGGGAGGTCGTTCCGAAGGCAGGTTTTGAAATCCATCCAATATCGATTACCGGTTTCCACCGCGGCCAACTGATGCGGAATCTGACGCTTCCATTCAAAGTCGCGAAGTCGATGCGCGAGAGTTTTGAACTCGTACGGCAGTTTCAACCCGACGTAGCCGTCGGTACCGGCGGCTACGTCTCGGGTCCGGTGCTCCTTGCGGCGAGCCTTAAGGGCCGGCCGATCGTCATCCAGGAGCAGAATGCGTATGCCGGGCTGACGAATCGGCTCCTCGGGAAGCGCGCCGCCCGCGTCCACGTCGCGTTCGTGGAAGCGAAAGACTACCTGCCGGCTGAAAAGTGCGTGTTCAGCGGCAATCCGACGCGGCGAGAATTGCTCGTGGCCGACCGCATCCAGGGACGCAAATGGTATGACGTTCCGCCAGGGGCCTTCGTTCTCGCCGTCCTGGGCGGCTCGCTTGGAAGCCGCGCGATCAATGAAGCCGTCCTGCGGAACGTCACGGCCCTGCTCGAGGACGATCAGACCTTCGTGATCTGGCAAAGCGGCAGCCGGTATTTCGAAGAAATGAAGCGGCGGGCGCCGGCGCATCCTCGACTTCGCCTGCTCGAGTACATCGATCGAATGGATCTGACGTACGCCGCGGCCGACCTGGCATTGTCGCGTTCCGGCGCGATCACGTGCAGCGAATTGATGGTCACCGGCACGCCGTCCGTGCTCGTGCCCTCGCCCAACGTGGCCGAAGACCACCAGACGCACAACGCGCTCAGCATGACGCAGTCCGGGGCGGCCGTGCTCCTTCCGGAAGCGGAAATCGAGGGGCGCCTCGTGGACGAAATCCGAACGCTTCGAGCCGACCCCGAGCGCCTGTCGAACATGGCAGACGCCGCCCGCCAGTTCGCGCGCCCAAAAGCCGCGACGAACATCGCGAGGGACGTCCTTCACTTGATCGGATACGAACCGCCGACAGACGACTGAACGTATACTACCTGGATCTCGCCATTGGCAATGCCGGAGAAGATGATGGAACGCAGGCGGCAACCTTCACTCGGCCGAATACGCCGCGTCCACATGGTGGGCATCGGCGGCATCGGGATGAGTTCGATTGCCGAGGTGCTGCTGAATCGCGGGTATCAGGTCACCGGATCGGATTTGCAGCGGTCCGACGTGACCGAGCGGCTTGAATCGCTCGGCGCCGTGATACACGAGGGCCACGGGGCTCAGAACGTGCGCAATGCCGACGTCGTCGTGTATTCGTCCGCCGTGAAGCCCGCCGACAACCCGGAAACGCAGGAGGCCGAGCGCATGCGCGTGCCGCTGATTCCGCGGTCGGTGATGCTCGGCGAGCTGATGCGGATGCAGTTCGGCATCGGCATCGCCGGCACGCACGGAAAGACGACCACGACCTCGCTGACCGGGCTCGTCGTGGGTGAAGGCGGCTTCGATCCCACGATTATCGTCGGCGGAAAGGTGACGGTGTTCGGATCGAATGCGGTCGTCGGCGAAGGAGACATCATCGTCATCGAGGCCGACGAATATGATCGGACGTTCCTTCGGCTGACGCCTTCGTTGGCGGTTATCACCAACATTGAGGCCGACCATCTCGACACGTACCGCGATCTGGACGACATCAAGACGTCGTTCACACAGTACGCCAATTCCGTTCCCTTTTTCGGAGCTGCGATTCTGTGTCTCGACGACCTCATCGTGCAGGAAATTGTGAGCCACGTCGATCGACGCGTGCTTACGTACGGTACGTCGAGGCAGGCCGAAATTCGCGCCGAAGACGTTCATCAGGAGGGATTGCTCACCAGCTTTAACGTGGTGGCACACGGCAAACTACTGGGCGCCGTGAATTTGCAAACGCCGGGCCTTCACAACGTTCGAAATGCGCTCGCCGCCGTGGCCGTGGGCCTGGAGCTCGAAATCGACTTCGGCAAGATCGCATCCGGATTGGCCAAATTCACGGGCGTCCAGCGCCGCTTTCAGAAGGTGGGCGAGTTTGACGACGTGCTGATCGTGGACGACTACGCTCACCATCCGACGGAAATCGCAGCGACGTTGTCCGCGGCAACTGAGGGCTGGTCGAATCGACGGATCGTGGCCGTGTTCCAGCCGCATCTCTTCAGTCGGACTCGCGACTTCAAGGAAGGCTTCGCCCGAGCCTTCTTCAATGCAGACGTTCTCGTGATAACCGACGTGTACGGTGCACGCGAGCAGCCGATCGAAGGCGTATCGGGGAAAATGCTCTCCGACATGGCGGTCCGATTCGGCCACCGGAACGTGCACTACGTTCCACAAAAGGAGGCCCTCCCCGATTTTCTCGCCGAGCTCGTTCAGCCCGGCGATACGGTCATTACGATGGGCGCCGGCGACGTCTGGCGCTACGGACGCGCCCTATTGGAAAAACTCGAAGGAAAATAGCGGGGCTCGACGGCATCGACGTCAACCCCTTCACTCCACATATGGCCATTACGAAACGCGGCGTGCTCAGGAAGATCGTCTACGTTCTCATCGTCGCCGCCACCGCCACGGTGGGCTTGCTGGGATGGAACTGGCTCAATGGACTCGAGCTTCGGACGATCCGCGTGTCAGGGAACGGTCATGCCGTTTCAGACGACTTAATTGCGCTGGCCGCGGTCGATACCGGAGCCGCGCTCTTCGGCATCGATCCGAGTATGATCGCCGATCGCGTGCAGCGTCATCCATGGGTGAAGTCCGCGGCTGCAACGCGGATCCCGCCCGGGTTGCTGTCGATCAACGTGGTGGAGCGGACGCCCGTCATGCTCGTGATCGACTCCAACGGCGTGCCGTCGGCTTACGTGGATGGTGAAGGGTATTCGATGCCCTTGACGCCGCAGTCGAGTTTCGACGTTCCATTGTTGAAGGGCGTCAAGCTTCCCGCGAGTCCGGCCCAGCCGATCGAGAATCAGGCGGTCCTCGAGCTCCTCCGCGACGTGACGACGATCGATCCCGACGCGGACGTCTTGATCTCATCCTTCGAGATCGAGCCGTCCGGGCAGCTCGCACTTCGCACGGAGCCGATCAACGGACAGGGATCGATCTACGTTCGCCTCGGGCGGCGTGACTATGCCGCCAGGCTGTCGTACTTGAGCGCCTTCTGGCGCCAGGCCGTCCTCACGCGGCCGGATAGGAAATACGAATGGATAGACCTCCGTTTTGATAGTCAGATTGTCACCCGAGAAACGTCGGGCACATAACTAACTCTACCTCTCGGTACCCCTATGGAAATGACGATGAACGAGCGCATTGTAGTGGGCGTCGATATCGGCACGACGAAAGTCTGTGCCGTCGTCGCGGCCGTCGACGACCTCAACCGGATTAACATTCTCGGGGTGGGCGTCGCGGAATCTGACGGCCTAAATCGCGGCGTCGTCGTGAACATCGACAAGACGGTAGCCGCCGTGCAGCGGGCCGTCAACGACGCCGAACATGCCGCCGGTGTGACGGTGAGAAGCGTCGTCGTAGGCATTGCAGGGGACCACGTCCAGAGCTTTCAAAGTCGCGGCGTGATCACGATTTCGAACCGCGACGGGGAAATATCGAGCCGTGACGTGCAGCGTCTTCTCGAGGATACGACCCATGTCGCCATGCCGGCGGATCGTGAAATCCTCCACGTCATCCCCCAGGAATTCATCGTGGACGGCCAGGACGGCGTGGCCGATCCGGTGGGGATGAGCGGGGTTCGGCTCGAGGCCAACGTACACATCATCACCGGCCTCGTCTCCGCAGCCAAGAATATCTACCGATGCATCGAAAAAGCGGGATACCACGTGGCCGACATCGTGCTCGAGCCGCTCGCGTCGAGCTTCTCGGTTCTTCATCAAGACGAGCGAGAGGTCGGCGTCGCGTTGATCGACATTGGGGGGGGGACGACGGACATCGCCGTCTTTGAAGACAACACGATTCGCCACACGGCCGTCATCGGGATCGCGGGAAGCAAAGTAACCGACGACATCCGCCGGGGCCTGGGCGTAATGCGCGATCAAGCGGAGCAGCTCAAGTGCCAGTTCGGCACGGCGCTCGTCGACATCGTCGACGAAGACGAGGAAATTACGATTCCAGGCCTGGGTGGACGCCCCGAAAAGAGCATCGGCCGCAGCACGCTGGGCCAAATCATCCAGCCGCGGATGGAGGAAGTGCTGGAGATCGCGGCGATTGAGATCAAGCGAAGCGGCTACGCCCGGCATCTCGCGGCGGGCGTCGTGCTTACGGGTGGCGGATCGCTCATCACCGGCACCGCGGAGCTCGCTTCGGACGTGCTCGGTCTGGAAACACGGGTGGGTATGCCGATGGGGCTGGCCGGAGGGATGGTCCAGGAAGTCAGCGACCCGAAATTTTCGACGGCCGTGGGGCTCGTGCTCTACGGCCTACGGCCCGACGTCATCGGCGGTACGCTGCTGAACGGCGAGATGGGCCGCCGCGTCGGGATGAAAGACGTCGTCGCGTCCGGCGACACGCTCGTCGACAAAATCGCCGGCCGCATGAAAAGCTGGTTTGATGAACTGTAAACCCGCCGTCGGCATGGTCGAGTCTGCTCAGCTTGATCTTTTCTGTGGCGATCGGTGGGCCGATGAACCACATCATTTATTGCAACTGGAGGAATCTATGGAAAGCTCTTTCAGCTCTCGCTTCTCGTTCGATGATTCGATGAGCGAAGACGCCAAGATCTGTGTCGTGGGCGTGGGCGGAGGCGGTGGAAACGCCGTCAATAACATGATCGACCGCGGCATTCAGGGGGTCGATTTCATCGCCGTCAACACTGACGCACAGGCGCTCTCCGTCAACAAGGCGTCCCACAAGATCCAGGCCGGCCATTCTCTGACGAAAGGGTTGGGCGCCGGCGCGCGCCCCAGCGTGGGCGCCGAAGCCGTCGAGGAGAGCCGCAAGGAGATCGAACAGGGGCTGTCCGATTTCGACATGGTTTTCATCACGGCCGGGATGGGCGGCGGCACCGGGACCGGTGGAGCTCCCGTCGCGGCGGCGATCGCGAAGAAGTTGGGCATCCTGACCGTGGCCATCGTCACGCGCCCCTTCGAGTGCGAAGGACGCCGACGGTCGAAGACGGCGGAGGAAGGCATTGCTCTGCTGCGCGAACACGTGGATACGCTCATCATCGTACCCAACGAGCGCCTACTGGACATCGCTGAAGACACCACGAGCCTGCTCGAGGCGTTCGGCATGGCCGACGACGTGCTCTACAACGCGACGCGGGGCATTTCCGACTTGATCACGGTGCACGGTCTCATCAACCTCGACTTCGCCGACGTCAAAACGACGATGAGGGGTGGCGGGACGGCGCTCATGGGTGCAGCGACGGCGACCGGCGAGAACCGTGCTGAAACGGCCGCTATCGAAGCGATCTCAAGCCCGCTGCTCGACGGCCTCTCGATCCGGGGCGCTCGGAACGTGCTCGTCAACATCACGGCCGGGCGCTCGCTCGGGATCCGCGAAGCCACCGCCGCGACGAGTATCATCCAACGGGAGGCAGGTGACGACGTCGAAGTCATCTTCGGCACGGTCATCGACGAAGGCATGGGCGATGACCTGCGCGTCACGGTCATCGCCACGGGATTCGATCGAGAGAAGAAAGCGCACGAATCGGGCATGCGACGTACGGTTCCGTTGAATCAGGGCGGACCGGTATTCCACTATAAAGGTGAAGACAATCTGAAGCATCTCGACAAGCCGGCGTTCGAACGCCGCAGCACGCTCTTCAACGGACGGCTGGACGAGGAGGACGAGGAAGCGACGACGGGAGAAAGGGACGCTGCCGTGGGTCAGACGAGAATCAAGCGCCTGCAGGCCGACGACCTCCGGGAGCGCCCCGAACGCATCCGCAAGGAAAACGCCGACACGCCGGCGTTCCTGCGGAAGATGATGGACTAAGAACTAAATTCCAGAGAGCACGCCAGCCCACCAACAAGGGCCCCTGTCCAAGGCCGATCATTTTCGTTCGACCGAACGGGTGATCTCGTGTGGTTCTACCACGGCGCGCGCGACGCTGCCGCGGAAAATGAAGAAGCCGCGCCTCCGATGTGGGGGCGCGGCTTCGCCTCGAAATGGAAAGCCTGGTTGGATCGCCGTGACGACGTCGCGAAGGCCGGCCAATCAGGACGCCGGACTGATGGCCGGCGCGTCGCCGCCACGCGAGAACCACGACCAGTCGCGCGCGCGTTGGACGGCGGTCGTGGCACTGACGTAGACGACGGGAATCAGCACGAGCGTAATGAGCGTCGAAGCCGTTAGGCCGCCGATCACCACGCGCGCAAGCGACGCCTGAATCTCCGCACCCGCGCCGAAGCCGAGTGCCAACGGGAAAAGTCCGAGCACCGTCGTCAACGTCGTCATCAAAATGGGCCTGAGGCGAAGCCTTCCGGCTTCGATGACGGCGTCGACTAGCTCCAACTCATGCTCGCGACGCATCAGATTGACGTAGTCGACGAGGACGATCGCGTTGTTCACTACGATGCCGATGAGCATCACAATGCCCATGATGCTCTGCATGTTCATGGTCGTGCCGGTCAGCAACAGCGTCGGCACGACGCCCACGATCGCGACAGGCACGGAGAACATGACGATGAGCGGATCGAGGAAACGCTCGAACTGCCCCGCCATGACCATGTAAATGAGAACGAGTGCCATGACGATGGCCAGCAGGAAATCGCGGTGCGCCTTCTGCTGCTCGAGATACTCGCCGCCGAACGTGATGGAGAAACCCTCCGGCAGCGCCATCTGGGACAGATCCGCACGTATGCGCTCGACCGCGTCCCCGAGCGCGACGCCGCGTTCGAGATTCGCAGATACGAACGTCACCCGCTGCCCGTTCACGCGCTGAATCGTCGTCGGTCCCCGGTCCCGCCGATTCTGGACCAGACTCGAGACGGGGATGATGCGCCCGCCGGCGGTCTCGACAGAAATGTTAGACAGGTCCTGCGTCGTGAGGCGATCCTCGGGCCGCAGCCGGACGACGATGGGGTATTCGTCACCGCCGATGCGATAGCGCCCGGCACGACTTCCACCAACACTCGTTTGGATGGCCTCCGCCACCTGCCGAACCGAGAGCCCGAGACTCGAGATCTTCTCCCGGTCGAACACGATGTTCTGCTCCGGACGCCCCTCCCGGCGGCTGATGCGGGCGTCCGTCACCCCGTCAACCCGTTCCATGCGCTGCATCATCTCCTTTGCGATCTGCTCCGCGACTTTTAAATCGTACCCTCGAAGCTCGACCTGTACGGCCTCCGTGCCGCCTCCCGAACTGAAGATCCGGCGCAGTATCCACAATCCCGATTGTGCTTCGACCCGTATTTCCGCGCCTGGGATGAGTCCGCTAACCGATTCACGAATTCGATCCGCTAGCTCCGTGCTGCTGACCGTACGCTCGTGGGCCGGGACCATCGTGATCTCGACTTCCGCATTCCCCCCCCGCACCTCGCTCGAAACGCTCAGGACGTCGTCCATCGGCAGCAGCGGGCGGACGGCCCGCTCGAGCTCGTCCAGGTAGGCCTTCACGACGGCAATGTTGGTCCCCTGCGCCATTTCCAGCTCGACGTCGATTTCGTCGGCATCGGTCTGAGGAGCGAGCTCAACCGGCACGAGGGGCCACAACAAGAGGGTCGACACGATAAGGATGCCGGTGACGCCGAAGACGATTCCACGGCGCGCAATCGATGTGCGGACCATCCCAGCATATCGATCTTCGAGACGCCTGAAGAAGCGCTGGAAGGCGGACTTTCCGGCGACGTACTCTTCGTCCGGCTCGAGATGCTCGCCGCCGCCGGACTCTATCCGATCTTGCGCCCTTTCGGGCCGAACCGTCATAAAGCGGCTCGACAACATGGGCACCAGTGTGAGTGCGACGAGCAGCGAACAGCCGAGAGCGAAAACGACGACCAGCGCCAGCGCCTGGAAAAGCGCCATGGAGGTCGTCTGCGTGAAGGCCAGCGGCAGGAAGATCACGCACGTCGTGAGCGTAGAAGCGATGATCGCGCCGCCGACTTCGCGCGTACCGATTCGCGCCGCATCGATGAGCGACCGCCCGTTTTCCTCCCGATGACGGACGATGTTCTCGAGTACGACGATGGCATTATCCACCATCAACCCGATGCCCAACGCCAGCCCGCCGAACGTCATCTGATTCAGCGTCATTCCACCGAAATACAAGACGCCGAACGTTGCGATGACCGAAATCGGGATGGCAAGCGCGATGATGCCGGTGGACGACCCGTTTCTCAGAAAGAGATAGAGGACCAGGATCGCGAGCAGCCCGCCCCAGAAGGCCGACTGCTGCACGTTCGACATGCTCTGTCGGATGAAGGTGCTCTGATCGCTGACGATAGCCAGTTCCAGATCGCCGCGTTCTTGATTGACCCGCTCAACCTCGGCCCGCACGGCATCAGCCACCGTCACGGTGTTGGCCCCGCTTTGCTTCTGTATTCTCATCCGCACGACCGGTACGCCGTTGTACTCGGCCAACCTCTGGACGTCTTCGTAGCCGAGCTCGACCTCCGCGACGTCCGTCACCCGTATCGGACTGCCTTCGACGTAGGTGACAACGGTGTTCGAAATCTGATCGACGGATTCGTACTCACCGACGGTACGGACGTACAAGTCGTTCAGGCCCTCCTTGACGTTTCCGCCGGGAAGCGTCGCGTTCTCCCGCAACAGCGCGGAACGCACTTCCGCGGGCGTCAATCCGGCCGCCTGCAGACGATCGCGCTTCAAATTGACGTGAACTTCTCGATACACGCCGCCGCGGATTTCGATGGTGCCGACCCCCGGAATCTGCTCGAACCGCTTCGCGACGTCGCGTTCAAGCACGCGAGTGAGCTCCTCCAGAGTCCGCGTGGAGCTGGCCGAGAGCGTCACGACCGAAATGTTGTTGGGATCGAACTTCCAGATGCCGGGCGGCTCCGCCTCGTCGGGTAGGTCGTCACGGATCCGGTCAAGTGCGGCCCGGAGATCGTTGGCGGCCTCATCCAGGCTCGTTCCCTGCGTGAATTCGAGGCTTACGAAGCTCACTCCCTCCTGCGAGCGGGACGTGATTCGTTCAATATTCGGGACGCCGGAGACTGCGTTCTCGACCGGATTGGAGATGATCTGCTCGATCTCCTCCGGCCCGACGTTGGCATAGCGCGTATAGACCGTGAGCCGCGGAAATTCGATGGGCGGGAGAAGATCCACGGGCAGGTAAAGAAAACCCGCGACTCCAACCGTGATGATGACCAGGTAGAAC
>CAZMXY010000130.1:0-9557 GCA_964570345.1 uncultured Rhodothermales bacterium
TGCTTCCCTGCTTGCGGTGCTTCCCTGCTTGCGGTGCTTCCCTGCTTGCGGTGCTTCCCTGCTTGCGGTGCTTCCCTGCTTGCGGTGCTCCCTGCTTGCGGTGCTTCCCTGCTTGCGGTGCTTCCCTGTTTGCGGTGCTTCCCCTGCCTGCGGTGCTCCGCTGCCTAAGATACTTCTCTGCTGCCGACCACACGCTCACTTCACCAGGATAAATTTCTTCACATCCCGGAAACGAATGCGTCCCTCCCCGAGCACACGGATCTCGTAGAAATAGACTCCGCTTGCGAACTGCGACATGTCGAGCGACTGCTGGTAGAAGCCGGGACTCATCTGTTCCTGCCGCACCAGAAGGACGCGCTGGCCCAACAGATTATAGACCGCGATCTGGATGTCGCCCTGCTCCGCAATGTCGAAAGGAATCGTGGTCTGCGGATTGAACGGATTCGGGTAGTTCTGATGCAGGGCGTACGACCGTGGCAAGCCCGGTTCCGCATCCTCCTCAACGGCGACCACCGTCACGGCTTCCCCGGTCGACTTCATGGGCTCGACGTTGCCGACATTGTCCGTGGCAATAGTAAAGAACTGATACGAGCTGCCGAGCTCGCCCGCGAAGAGGAGCGACGTGTCGGCGGTGGCCGACTGGTAGGGCTCGAACGGCTCGCCGCTGCGCGAGATGTACAGCTGATAATTTCTGATCCCGGATCCCTCGTCCTCTCCCGACCAGAAAACGTAAAACGACGCCGTGTCGCTGCGCGCCGGCTGCACCCCGACCGAGCTCACGGGCGCGGTCGCGTCGACCGTGTTGAAGACGGGCGGCGTATCGATCGGCGCATTGATGTCGAAAACGATGCTGGCCTGGGCGTCGATGACGTCGCCGGTGGCGGCGTCCTCGGCAGGACGAATAGTATAAGTGGCGAAGCCCTCGCCGCCTTTGCTCGCGTCGTTGATCGGGAGGAATCCCGCCAGTGGGTCATTCGAAGGCTGATCTCCCGTCGCGGGATCGATGCTCTTGAACGCCCAGAATGCCTGGTTGGAAAGGACGTCAATCCCTGCAGAGACATCCACGTAGACGCCGAGTGAATCCACGACGTCTAGCCGCGTCTGGTGGTATGAGACGTTCTCAGGGGGCTCGAACGTAAAGGAGCCGAAGCCGAACGAGCCTAGTCGAAAGCGGCGTGGATCGACCGTGGGATCTAATGGATGCGTTATGCCGACGACCTGGGCCGATGCCGACGCGCGTTGAGGGTCGTTTTCGAATCTGATCGTGTATGGTAGCGTCTCGTCTCGAGCAATCCACTTCTCGGCGCTGAAGCCTGCCGGACCGATTATGTCGTTTGGGTCGCACGAGGCATCAACGGGTGGGCAAATTAACGGACCTAACGAATTCGGAATTGAATTGGGATGATTTGGGTCACAAGCGCCCATTGACTTAATCGTGACACATACTAGACCGCATGTAAATCCAAATATAGGATTCGCCGTCGCTAAGCCGCACCCTAAACCAATGACCGGACAAGTAGGACCAAAATCGCAAAACCGCCCCGCCGTGTCAACACACCGACGACGCGCAGCAAGTTGCTGATCACACGCAATCGGTGATCCACCGCCAGGAGGTGGTGGAGGGTCAGGCGCTGGTGGTGGCGGATCATCTGGATCCCAACACTTGAACTCCTCACATCCATTACTACCATAGGACATGCATACACACGGAGATGTCTCCATGTTCGCTCGTCCAGTTTCAATTTCCATTTTTGACGAACCTTCGAACTGTGTGTCATTACTTAGAAGCCCTTGACGTGACAAATTAAATATCATAGTATGTCTAAATCGCGTTGGATCATTAGCTAAACCAGTCAGGCGATCATCATACTTCTTCGTAACTAATATTTCTCGACGCGCATCATCCGCCCCACTCGTAACTGCCTCCATCATCTGATTCTCATCCATCGGAATTCCTCGAGCGGTGAACTCAAAAGATGACAGATAGAAGCCGCTAAACTCCAGCGAAACTGATTCAGTGCTCCCAGCTTCAACATCTTTACCGATAATCGGAATGAACATTGTCTCCTGATCACTTAATATGTAGTTTTGAACGATGCTCCTTGGAAGATCAGTTGGAACGAGCTGATCTAACGTTAACAAGTCAGTATCTATCTGTACATCGTTAGTGCGAGTAGATATGATCGGCACATGTAGATATGGAATATCTACATTAGATATGTTTGTCACGGATAACATATACGTTGCAGTCCCTTCCGCACGAATCCTATCCGGTCCACTTATTCGCACCTGGGATAATAGACTTGATGCCGCTTCTACTTCGAATCCATCGTCCAGTGATATGATGTCGCCATTTTGGCGCTGTACTACTACGTCATAAGTAGCAGTAGGTACTGACTCTAATCTCCATTTGATTTTCGATTCAGTCGTATTATTAAACTCAACAGCTGATGCATCGAAGCGGCCGAAGTTGTCGTTCGCGAGATATATTACATCCGTATTTCGCAGGCCTGCGCCGTGCAGCATGGTCGTCACCTGCCCTTGTCCGCCTACGGCAGGCGTGATGGACGTGATCGAAAAATCGAGCGCCTCGGCGAGTATGCTGAGATTCTGGGTCCCGCCTGGTTCCGGCACAGTGCGAGACAGCAGCAGCACGTAGTACGTACCGGCGCTGGTCGATGGCACTACCATCTGCTGATCTGCAGAAAAAGGCTCCGACGCTGAAAAATCGAAATCACCGCCGGCAGAAGGCGGCCTCTCGTAGGCAACGTAGATTTCGTTACCAGCTGTTTCGACGTCGCTCGTGAGCGTAAGCCGGAGATCACGCCCTTCGTCGATATTCAGGCGGAACAGGCGCGACCTTCCGGCACTCATCGTCTGTATCTCAGGCACGTCAAGCTCGAGAACCTGAACGTCCGCAGTGGTCGTCGACGTGGACGACATGGCATTGTTGTCATCGTCCGTTTCCCGAATGTTGTTCGCGATATCGGTGCGGACGATCGCATAGTAGACACCCGGCACGACCCCGGGCATTTCACCTGAGATATTTCCGGATCCATCCGCCTTGTAGGTTCGACTCACGTCGACCTTCATCGCAGCCTGCGTCGATGCGCCGGACGCCAGATCAATATCTATTTCCGCGACGCCGAGGAGTCGGTCGTCCGGATCCCACGTCGCATCCTCGGAAATAAATACGGCTTCGCGCATGCGGCCGCGAGCCGGATTATCGCCCTGGTTCACGAGCGTCCACTCGATCGTCACCGGTTCACCAGGTATCGCCTGTGCCGGGGCGATGACGTCCTGTACGGTCAGGTCGGCAGGGGGCGAAAGCGTCAGGTCGACGCGAAGGCTCGCCGTATTATTGAATTCGGTCCCGTGCTCATATACGTCGTCTCGCTGATCCGCCTGCACGAGGAGGAAGTATCGTCCGGAGTTGTAGGCGGGAAGGCTTACGACGAGACTAGCCTGGTAGGATTCGCCGGCGGGCAGCGCGGCCGTCCGCTCTCTCGTCCCGAGAAGGACGTCACGGCGGTCGAGCTTCTCGTCCTCAGAGAGATAGACGGCGTCGAACCAGCGCCCGCCGTCCACTTCCGCCTGCCCCTGCCCTTCGTTCGCAACGATCCAGCTGACCGTAACGGCCTCGGCTGCCGCAATCGTCGCCGGCGCGTCGATCACTGTAACCTGAAGATCGACGGTCGGGGACAAGATTATATCGACAGGTGCGGTGGATATATTGTTTGAAGCATCGGCGTCGGCGACGGAGCCGTCCGCGTCGGTGCGAACGATGAAGAAGTACTCCCCATCCAGCCCTTGCGGCAGGGCGATATGCTTGCGAAGTACGTACTCCGCGCCTCCCGCCAGTGCGCCCTCGTGAATTACCCTATCCAGCAGAATGTCGCTCTCCGGGTCCAGGCCGGAATCCTCCGACAGATAGAGTTCGTCGGTCCAACCTTCTACGGTGGTTCGTCCCCGTCCGATGTTTCGAACACGGATCTCTAGCTCCGTCGACGAGCCTGACGAAACGGTTGCAGGAGCAGCAACGATTTCAGCACGAAGATCGACCGGAGGATAGGCACCGGCCGTGTAGGCCGCGCTCCTGAAGATATTGCCCTGCGAATCGGGGAACTCGAAGAGGACGTCCTCGGCATCGGCCCAGACGTACACGTAGTACGAGCCGTCCAGCTCGGGAGGTAGGGTAACAGAAGTGGAATGTGCGCGAGATGCATCAGGCGAAAGGGCCATTTGCTGCGAGATCGTCCCCACAAGAAAGGCCTCCTCCGGCTTCCACTCGGGACTCGAGTGGACGTAGACGTGATCTGTCCAGCTGTCAGCCACCGCCGTGCCGTTGTTTGCCAGCTCGTAAGACACAGCTACCTGCTGGCCGGCCGTGGCGACCGAGGGCGAAACGGAGATGGCGGGAATGACCAGGTCCGGATAAGGAGCGCGCGTGACCGTCGAGGGCTCCGTGCTCCCGCCGACATTATTCGCGTCGAACGTGTGCTCGAAAACCGTACCGTCAGAATTGGTGTGAACGAAGAAATACCTCTCGCCGTCGGCGCCGTCGGGCACTCGAACGGTTTCGATAGCCGTGTAGGAAGCGTCGTTGGAAAGCACGCCTGTGTGCTGAAAGCTGCCAAGAAGCACGGCCGTGGCCGCATCGAACACAGGTGATGGAGAATAGTAGACCAGATCGTTCCATGTCTCCGCGCGCGTAGCGCCCGGCCCCGCATTCGTGACCGTCCAGCTCAATTCGACCGGCTGGCCCGACAATGCTCCAGCGGGAGCTTCAACGCCCGTGACGACCAGGTCCGGAGGCGGCGTGAGGGTGATCCGAATTGAATCCGAGGCCCAGTTGTTCAGCTCCTGGTTGAATTCGTAGACGTCTCCGCGTTCGGGCTGCTTGACGCCGCCGCGGATGTCGGCGTAAACGATCAGGTAGAAGTCTCCGATCGCATCGTCCGGCAGCGTCACGCGCAGGTTGGCCGTGTAGGACTCACCGGCTTCCAGAGGCCCGGAGTGCTCCGTGCTCGCGAGCTCCGGATCGTTGATCCGAATGGTAGTCAAACCGCCCTGGGGTGCGAAATTGAAATCAAGCTCGGCATCTTCGGAGAGGAATATGCTGTCGAACCAGTCAGGCACGTCGGTCTGCCCGGATCCCTCATTCTGAACCGTCCAACTGATGTCGATCTCATCGCCTGAAAAGGCATTGTCGGGCGCGACGATGTTCGTCACCTGCAGATCGGCAAACGGGGTGAGCGTCACCTCGAGCGCCGCCCCTTCGGACACGTTATTTTCCTCGTCGGGTTCGGCAATCTCGCCCCCTCCCCGTCTCGAAGCATCCGCCACAACGTGGACGTAGAAGGTGCCCTGAATTCCCTGGGGCAGATCGACCGTCGCACGGCTCGAGTAGGATTCGCCCGGGTTCAGATAGCTCACGTTGCGCGCGCGGCCGAGCGACGTTGCAGCTGAGGCGTCAAACGTCGGGGCGTCCGAAAGAAACACTTCGTCGTGCCACGCAGGCACACTGGTGCCGCCGCCTCCGGCGTTCTCGACGGTCCACGTGACCTCGATCTGTTGCCCGGAGAATCCCGTCGAAGGAGCCGCCACGTCACCCACGGCCAGATCCGCGGCCGGGCCGATCTCGAGCGACCACACAGGCCCCGGCGTTTCGCCATTGATGTTCCTAGCTACGACGCGCCAGTTGAACGACTCCGCGCCCGCGGATCCGGTAAGCCCCGTCGCATGGTAGAGCGGCTGATCCAGATTCTGCGCCGTGGGAGACGAGGGCTCCATCTCACCGGACGGCCAGATGTAGACATTGTAGCGCTCTGCGCCGTCCGCGTGCTCCCAGGTAAGGGTCGGCGTAAGCGGCGCGTTGAGCGTCCCGTCCACCGGTCGGGGATCGGAAACGAGTCCCGGCGGATCGTCCGTGAGAGAATTGAAGCGTGAGACGGAGCCCAGTGTCCATTCGCCGCTCAGACGCGTCACATCGTGCGCGACCATTCCTTCGCCGCCCGGGTCTACTTCCGATTCCATCACCTGCCAGACACTATCCGGCGAGGGGCGATAGAGGACGCGCACATCCTCCGGAGCCGAGACGCCCGGAACGAATTCGAGGAAGACCGATGCGGAAAACGCGGCCGCCAGAGGGGTCGTTTCGAAGCGCCAGTACGTGCTCTGTGCGACGTTTTCGATTTCCTCCGGCGCCGTGCCTCCCGGGTCGGATGCGTACCAGAACGCGGCCAGCCGAATTGTCCGATCCAGCTGCTCGATGTCTATCGTCGCCTCTCTCTGATCGGGAAAGGCGAAAAACGGAATGGGAAACAGACTGCCGGGTTTCACGGGATGCCCGTTGGATGCCTCAAAATCGGAGGCAAACGGAACCGGAGGGAGATCGTCGAAATGCACGATCGGCAGCACGACAGGATCGACCGACTGGATTGAGAGCCTTCGCGGGTTCGTTGTCACGTCACGTTCGAAAACCCACGTATTGTCCCCCTCGAATCCGTCCCGATCGATATCGATGAAGAAGGCGTATCGAATCGTGCCGCCGATCGGCTGGGGTACTCGAACCGAATGCACGCCGTCCCCGTCCGGATCGAACATGCCGAACCGCTTCGCATTGGCTCCATCGAACACGTCGAGCATCACACTTCGGGAGAGCGGAAGGAAACCGAAGCTCTCCAGGCGCCGAACGTCCACTCTAAACGTGACAGGCGCGGCGGGATATGCCGGAGGCGAATCGATCCAGCGGCTAATGAATTGCGCTGGAAAGGGGCCGGCCCAATCAAATCCTCCGCCAATAAACACCGCCGAGCCGTCGTAGCTCAGCGTGCTAACGGTATTGCTTGTGCCGGGATCGAGCGAGATCCATTCGCCGGCGTCGAGATCATACGCTGCGATATTCGGGCTTCTCAGGCGGGACCCGTCGCTGTTTGCAACGTCCTGAAACTGACCGCCCACGAACACTTTGTTGTTTCCGAACGCGACGGCACGCGCATAGATGCCCGGGATGCCGCCGCCGAGTGTCGTCCAGGTCGATCCGTCAAAGCCGCCAATCAGTCCCGGTGCTCCGGATCCTGCCGCGTAGATCGTGCCGTCGGAGCCGATGGCCAGGTCGTCGAGCCCTCCGCTGAACCCGCCTCCGAGATCCTGCCATTCCGATCCCGTCCAGCGCGCGACGGATCGCGCCGCGACTGTCGACCCGTCCGAATTGTACGCTTCCGCGAAGCTGCCGCCGGCAATCAAATCTCCGGTCGGAGGATGCACCGCCAGCGCCCGCACCGTGTTGTTCAACCCGCCCCCGAGAGATCCCCACTGCGAGCCGTTCCAGACAGCGATATTCTCGACGTCTACAACTTGTCCACCAGGGTCTTCCGCCGAATCGAAGTTCCCTCCCACGACGATGTCGCCCGAGGGCAAGGCGGCGATAACCTCCACGGTCGACGCGATGCCCCCGCCAAGCGCGTGCCACTGGGCACCGTCCCACCGGGCAACCCTCTGCGCGGCCAGCGGCGTACCGTCGGTCTGGTAGACCTCCGTAAATGTCCCCCCGACGGCCATATCCCCGTTCGGCGCAAAGGCAATCGCGACCACGCGGCCGTTCGTTCCCTGGCCGACGGGTTCCCAGCCGTCGCCCGTCCACCTGGCCAGGTAATTCAGATCGATGTCGCCGTAGCGAGAGAAATTGCCTCCGACGTATACGTCGCCGGTCTCAGGCTGGGTGACGATCTCTTCAGCGCGCACACTGAGACCACCGTAAATGTCCCTGGCAAAGCGATCATCCCAATGACCTTCGATGTTCGCCTGTGCCAGGACCGGTCGAATCGGCGCGATCATGAACACGAATAGCGCGGGCAAGAGAACCAACCTGCAGACGCAAGAATTGCATCGCGGGGGGACCGCGCTAAGAAGACCTCGGACTGCCGGGCGATGGCGGGTCAACCGTTTTGTAGTGGTCGAGTGCGCGGCTGTGGCCGAGGGCACGGCTGTGGTCGAGGGCGCGGCTGTGGTCGAGGGCGCGGCTGTGATCGAGGGCACGGCTGTGGTCGAGGGCGCGGCTGTGATCGAGGGCACGGCGGTGATCGAGGGCACGGCGGTGATCGAAGGCGCGGCTGTAATCGACGGCATAAGGGAGATGAGAACCATCGGCGGGTTGGATTAGGTCAGATCTTCTGTTCCTGGAAGCTTCCGCGACCAAAGTTGCGAGCTCCTGTAAGCCTGTGGCTGTCGACCCACCCACCTCTGGACCTCCCCGAACTCCACGCCGACGACCTTAAAGCGCAAAATCTGCGTCATACCGGACATGTCGACTCGTCGAATCGTTTTCGGCGGCGATACCCGTGAAGTTCACACCGGCGGGCTGTGACCTTCCGCGCGTGCCCAGGTTTTAAATGTGCGCGTGTTTTCGTTAATTGAGGGTTTAGCCATCCCCACCTTCTCACGAGCTCATGGCTGCGTCTTCCGAGGCGACCATGCTGCTGCTCGACGTTCGACGCGATGACCGGACGGCGGTAAATCGGCTCTATCCAATCGTCTACGAAGAGCTGCAGCGCATCGCGCACGACATGCTCCGACGCGAGCGGCGTGACCACACCCTTTCGACGACGGCTCTCGTTCATGAAGCCTATCTGCGGCTCGTTGATCAGACGCGCGTAGAATGGCAGGATCGCGCACATTTCTGCGCCGTGGCCGCCCGTGCGATGCGGCGCATACTGGTGGACTACGCGCGGCGGCGCCATGCCGATAAACGCGGAGGCCGGCAGCGCCCGCTGCCCTTCGACGAAGCACGCATCGCCGTCAACGGACAGGCTGATCTGGTGATTTCCCTCGATGAGGCACTGACGCGCCTCGGCGCCCTCGACGAGCGACTCAGTAAAGTAGTCGAGTGCAGATTTTTCGGTGGACTGACCGAGGAACAGACCGCCGAGGCGCTACGGATATCCTCACGCACCGTTCGTCGGGATTGGGTGAAGGCGAAGGCGTGGCTTTTTAAGGAGCTATATCCGGACCAGGTTTGAGTCCGGTCGGGCGATGCCCTTCTCATTCACGCCGTCGAGCCCATCCCAAGCCGAGCCGATCGATCGCTACTTCGATCACGGCCATGGCTACTTCCCGCCCTTCGACCACCGCAATGAACCGCTTACCCACGGCGGTCTGCATCTTGCCGCTCATGCGTTCACCCCGCCGGTCGAACTTTCATAGGACGGGTTGCCCTTGTACGTCATCGTGCGCTTATAGCTTAAGTGAACGGTGTTGATTTTACACCGCCGTTGTTGCTATTGCCTTGCCGCGAAGTCGGTCATATGATCTTATTTCGACAGCAGCATCGCGCGGGTTTGCGTGAATGTGGGCGTTTCCAGCCGGTACGCATACGCGCCGCTCGGTAGCCCGAGCGCGTCGAAGGTTGCCTCGTAGGTGCCTGCTGCCTGCCGCCGGTCTACCAGGCGCTCGACCTCGCGGCCAAGCACGTCGAAGACGGTGAGCGTGACGTGTTGCGCCGCCGGGAGCGCGTATCGGATCGTCGTCTGCGGATTAAAGGGGTTGGGATAGTTTGG
>CAZMXY010000130.1:9657-11030 GCA_964570345.1 uncultured Rhodothermales bacterium
GGCCCCGCCGCTGTCGTAGGCCTGGTAGGACCACATGGACGAGTCGGCCCCGCTGGTCTCGCTCTCGAAAGAAATGATCGTAACGTGCGTGGCGTCTTCGAAGGCAGGGGCGTCGGCCCCCGGCACCTCGGCGGGCAGGGACACGGTTTCGATGGCGCCGGTCAGGGTTTCCTCGAAGGTTATGGCAGTGAAGTCCCAGGTCTGGTTGGCCCCGGAGGCATTCACGAGCGCCTCGAGGCCGCCTGTATTCAGCCCGCCGGGATTTTCAGTCTCGAAGACCTGCACTTCACGGCGCTGGCCAACGAGATCCTCGAAGTCGGAGAGGTTGAGGGTGATCTGGCCGGCAGCGTTCATCACCGGTGTCAGCAGAACGCCGGTCAGGAGCAAAACACGGCGTGTGGTTCTTTTCGTAGCGTTCATGACGTTTGGGCGTTCACGTGAGCGGATTGCCTCCGTTTCCGGCGTCGAATGAGGAACCATTCCGTACCGACTCATACTACATTCGCTGCCGGAGGCATCTCCCCGCCGACAGCGGTCAGAAACTGTTTGGCACGCCACCGAATAGATGAGCGTCGATCCGTGGGCGGCTTTCCTGTATAAAGCGTAAGATGCAGCGTCAACCGGACATGACTGCGCTTTGGCCGGTTATTGTCTCCCGTTCCGCGTTTATAGAAATAGGCATCGTTACCGTAGCTCTTCTTCCGTTGTCCCACTCGTAATTTTGAATTCCATGACGGCGGACCAGTGGGACCAGATTGAAATCCTTTTCGATCAGGCCCTCGACCTACCTGCCGAGGGCCGCTCCGCCTGGCTGGAAGAAAATTGTGACGACCCCATGGTACACGGCGAAGTCGAGGCCATGCTGTCGGCCAGCGACAAAGCGGGTACCTTCCTCGAAGACCCGGTCCAAGACTTCGCAGCCGGCCTCCTGGCCGACGACCCCGACACGCCCCGGCGGATTGGCTCGTATCGCGTGCTCCGCGAGATCGGTCGTGGCGGTATGGGCGCCGTCTACCTGGCAGAACGCGACGACGAGCAGTTCGATCACCAGGTTGCCATCAAGCTCTTGCGCCGCGACGCCTCGCGTACCGACCTCCTAGCGCGTTTCCTGGCCGAGCGGCAGATGCTGGCTTCACTCAGCCAGCCGAACATCGCCCGACTCTACGACGGCGGCGTGACCGAGGACGGGCAACACTATTTTGTGATGGAGCACATTGACGGGCAGCCTATCGATGCGTACTGCGACGCCCGCCGGCTCTCGGTCCGCGAGCGGCTGGGCCTCTTTGTGACCGTCTGCGAGGCGGTGCAGCACGCCCATCAGAACCTGATCGTCCATCGTGATCTCAAGCCGTCGAATATGATGGTGACCGATC
>CAZMXY010000131.1:0-6675 GCA_964570345.1 uncultured Rhodothermales bacterium
CACCTCCTGCGTCAGGACGTGCTTGAAGCGGTAGAGCGGCTCGGGCAAGATGCGGATCTGCTGGATCAGACCGAGATCCCGGAGCGTGACGAGCATCCGGCTCAGCTCGGCCTCGTCGGGCAGGACGTCGCTGAGGACGCGGCCGGAGAACTCGCGGCCGATGACCGAGGCCACGCGGAGCGTCTTCCGTACCCGGTGATCGAGCCGGTGGAGCCGCGAACGGATCACGGCCTGCACGGTGTCGGGAAGGTCGAGCGCGTCGAGAGGCCTCGTAGGAACGGCCACGCCGCCCTCGACGACCACGGCGCCTTCCTCGAGGAGCGTCCGGCAGATTTCTTCGAGAAAGAACGGATTGCCGCCCGTCCGTTCGTGCAGGAGCGACACGAGCTCCGGTGTTGCCGACTCGGCTTCGAGGACGGATCGGATGACGGCGCCGGAGGCCTCTTCGTCCAGAGGCTTGAGGTGCGTCGTCGTGTGGTGGCCTCCGTGCCGCCAGCGCGGAACGTGTTCGGGGCGGTATGTCACGACGACCATCAACGGATACGACGACGACAGCTCCGCCACCTGCTTGAGCACGTCTTGCGAGCCTTCGTCGGCCCAGTGCCAGTCCTCCAGGAGCACGACCGACGGGCCCTGCCGCGATCCCAGCGTGATCACGCCGGCCAGCGCTTCCACGGTGGCCATCCGGAGGTCCTCCCCTTCGAGATGATCGGGCAGCGGGCGCTCGGTGCTGGCAATCGAGAGCACGTGGAGATAGAGGGGGATGAAGACGTCGAGCCCCGGATCGATCGCCGCGATGCGCCCCACGACGGCTCCCTCCATGGCTTCGGCCGGCATGTCGCTCGAGATGCCGAAATATTGTCGAAGGAGCTCCACGAACGGCAAATACGCGACTTTGGACCCGTAGGGTTGGCATCTTCCCTTAAAGACCGTCGTGTCGCGATCCCCTTCGATCCGGCGGCGGAACTCGTAGAGGAGGCGACTCTTGCCGAGCCCCGCTTCGCCCACGACCGTGACGAATTGTCCCCGGCCCTCTTTCGCCTCGCCGTAGGCGGCCTCGACGACCTCCATCTCCACGTCGCGGCCGGAATACGCCGTCATGCCGGCTTTTTCCGACGCTTCGAGGCGTGTCTCGAGTCCGGTCTCGGCGGCCACGCGGTAGGGCGTGATCGGCACGGAGCGGCCTTTGAGTCGAGCCGGACGTCCCGGCCGCGTTTCGAAGAACGGCCGAACGAGTCGCTCGCACTCCGGACTCATGAGGATGTCGGCGGTCTCGGCGTGCAGCGACAGCTGAGTGGCGACGTGAAGCGCGTCCCCGGAGATTTCGAACCGGTCGGTGCGGGCGTGCACGACGAGAATGCCGACGTCGACGCCGGTGGCCGGCTGCAGACGGCAGCCGGATGCAGCCTCAAGCTCGTCGGAGAGCTCGTGCAGACGGGCGTGGAGGTCGCGCGCCGCGCGGACCGCTCGAACGAAATCGTCCTCGTGTGCCTCCGGAATGCCGAAAAGCGCCACGATCGACTCCCCGTCGAAATGATACAGGAAGCCGTCCAGGGTCTCGAGGACGTCTTGGATCAGCGACCGGATCGCCTCGGTACGCGCTCGCAACGCCTCGGGTACGAGGCATTCTATCAAATTGGAATACCCGTGTAGCTGCGATACGAGGACGGTCGCGCGGATGCGCTCAGGCCCGGCCTGGCCGGGCATCCATTGGCGGGAGGGCGCCGAGAGCGGCTCGTTCCCTCGTGATCCGGCGGGTTGCCGTCGCTCGCGCGGCGCCGGGGTCCCGGGGATGCCGGCAAGAGCGGCGCCTGATGCCGCGTCCGTCGCAACTTCGAGCGCCGTCGAAAAGGCCCCGGCCGAGGCGAAGCGCTCGTTCGGATCGCGCCGAAGCAGGCGAGCGACGGCATCGGCCACCGCCTGCGGGACGTCGGGCCGAACGTCCGAGAGCGGCTCGGGGTCCTCGTGCAAGATCGAATAGAGAACGGCGCCTTGATACGAGCCGTCGAACGGTCGTCTTCCGGCGAGCATCTCGTAAAGCACGACGCCAAGCGACCAGAGGTCGGACCGGTGATCCAAATCGCGGCCCGATGCCTGCTCCGGACTCATGTAGGCTATCGTACCGATAGTCACGCCGGAGCCGGTCAAGGCCATGTCGGCCATTTTCGCGATGCCGAAATCGAGGATCTTGACGGCGCCGCCCGCCTCGAGCAGGATGTTTGCCGGCTTCACGTCCCGATGGACGATGTTCTTCGCATGGGCCCGCTCCAGGCCGGCCGCGATCTGACGCGCGACGGCCGACGCGCTGTGGAGGTCGAGTGGACCGCGCTCGATTCGCTCGAGGAGGGTTTCGCCCTCGTAGAAAGCCATCGCGATGTAGAGGCGGCCGTCCGGTCCTTCGCCGATGTCGTAAACGGTCGCGATGTTCGGATGCTCGAGAGCGGCCGCCGCCCGCGCTTCCGCGATGAAACGCGTCTTGGCGGTCGAATCCGCGCTCATGTGGTGCGGTAACGTCTTCACGGCGACGAGCCGGTCCAGGCGCTCGTCGCGGGCCTTGTACACGACGCCCATGCCTCCGCGCCCGATTTCCTCGAGGATGGCATAGGGTCCGATCCGTGCGTGCTGCGGCGGCGGCGGGTCCTCCGGTGTCTTTTCCCGCGGCGCTTTCCGCGACGTCTCGCGCGGCGCCTCACGCGTCGGCGACGATGGGTTTTTCCCCTTCTGATCCGCCGTACGCTTCCGCGGTTTCTTCAAAGATTCCGCCGAAGGCAAAGGCAGCGACTCGTGCGCGGGGCCGTTCGCACTCCGAAGAACGGCCGGTCCAATGATCGGCTTCTCGCGGTCGAGCGGACCGCCTGCCTGGTGCGCGTCGAGCAGCGAAAGAACTTCCTTCTCAAGGTCGACGTCCCCGTCCGTCGCGCCGCGCACGTAGCGACGGCGCGCTTCGCCGGCGGAATGATCCAGGGCGGCGTCGAACACCGTCCACATCCGCTTCCAATCGGTGGTGTTCATGGGGTTGACCGATTCTGCGACGTCGTTCCTCGAACATCGGGCCGGCGGCCTCAATCGTCGCGCGTCAATTCACGATTGAGCCACGCACGTGCCCGCGTCCAGTCTCGACTTACGGTGGCGTCCGACACGTCGAGGGCTTCGGCCGTCTCGTCGATCGTGAGTCCCGCGAAGTACCGGCATTCCACCACGCGGACCAGCCGATCATCCAGATCCTCGAGACGCGTAAGGGCGTCGTTTAACGAGATGACGTCCTCCAATTGGTCCTCCGACTGAAGGATGGCCTCTTCGAACGGCACCTTTTTGAGATCGCCTCCCCGTTTCTGCGCCTTTCGGCGGACGGCATAATCGACGAGGACGTGGCGCATGGTCTGAGCGGCGGCTCCGAGAAAATGTCTCCGGTCTTGCCACTCGACGTCACCGAGGCGCGCGAGCTCGAGGTAAGCTTCATGGACGAGGGCCGCGGACGACAGCGTATGATCGCGCCGCTCGCCCCGAAGCTGCCGGCGCGCCACGCGCCGGAGCGTCTCGTAGACGAGCGGAATGACTTCGTTCAGCGCCTCCTCCCGGCCTTCGCTGTAGGCACGAAGGAGGCGGGTAACGTCGCTCGTGCTCTCGTTTTTCGCCGGCCCATCCGTCCGATTCGCCATGGCTTCCGCTTGAATCGCGTACATCCGACCTTCCGATCGTCGTCAACGTATCTCGAAAGCGCGATTTCGTCAAGTGGATCCCCGTTTTTGCGCCGTTGGATGGACTCGGGAGCGGATGGCGAGCCGTTCACGTTACCGGCTTCCAAAGGCCGGGCGGTGCCAGCTCGACCAGGTTTCCCGCCGGATCGCGGAAGTACAGCGATCGCCCCACCTTCCACGAAACCTCGGCCTCGACCTCGACGTCGTGCTCGGCCAATCGCCTGCGCCAGTCGGACAGCTCTTCCTCCTGCACCGCGAACGCCACGTGCCCGCGACCGACGGCGCCGTGCGGCGGAACGCTGCGACTCGGAGCGGTCGTTCGACGCGGATCGAAGACCAGGAGCACACTCCGACCGCACGCGAACGCCACGGCGTCGTCGAACCGCGAGACGACCTCCAGCCCGATCACGTCGACGTAGAACCGCTCGGCGTCGGCGAGGTCTTCCGCGTACAGCGAGATTTCAAGTAACTCCGGTGGATTCACGGGTGGGATGACGTCTGCGTTCACGTACCGCACAGGCGCCATGACGCCCGCTCGTCCACATCCCAATCAAGCCGCCGGCTTAATGTTCTGATTCACCCGGAAAAAGTTCGTCGGATCGTACTTCGCCTTGATCCGGGCCAGACGGTCGTAGTTGCCGCGATACGACGCTCGGATGCGCTCCTCGCCCTCGTCCATCATCATGTTGACGTACGCGCCGCCGGCGGAGAACGGATGAACGGCGGCCCAGTAATCGCGAGCCCAGGTGATCAGGTCGTCGTTTTTGCCCGGATCCGGATCGACGCCGACGATGACCTGTCCCCAGTGTGCGTCCCGGTAGCCCCAGGGCGTGTCGTCGTGGCCGACCCGGTGCGCCGCGCCGTTGACCGGATAGAGGTGCATCGTGGACTGCGGCGTCGGCATCTCGTGCGCGAACTCGACGTGCCGGTCGATCGCCTCGTCGGGCAGCTCGCGGAAGAAGTCCGCCTTCCAGTACCACTGATGTCCGGGCGGATACAGCGCGTCGAAGGCGCTCTGCAGGGCCGGAAACGGCATGGGCTGGATGCCGAACAGTACCGGATCCTTTTCCTTGATCGGCCGGAAGACCTCGTCGGCTTTCGCTTCGTCCCCCGCGTAGCACCACAACACGCCGCACATCTTCTTCATGTGGAGCGCCTCCGGGAAGGGATCGACGGGCGGGACCGTCAGAAACGCGAACCATCCGTTCAGGTCTTCGGGCGCGTCGATGATGAACTCTCGGTACCACTGCATCATCTCCTTCGCCCGATCGAGATGCCAGAACGTGGGGCCGCCGACGATCGTGTGCACGTCGTGAAGCCGGAAGAGGAACGACGTGACGACGCCGAAATTGCCGCCGCCGCCGCGGAGGGCCCAGAACAGGTCGGCGTTTTCGTCTGCGCTCGCCTTGACGACCTTGCCGTTCGCGAGGACGACCTCGGCTTCCAGCAGATTGTCGATGGTGAGGCCGCATTTGCGTGTGAGGTTGCCCAGACCGCCGCCCAGCGTGAGTCCGCCGACGCCGGTGGTCGAAATGATGCCGGAGGGCACGGCCTTTCCGAACTCGTGCGTGGCCTTGTCGACGTCGTTCCAGGTGCATCCGCCCTCGACGCGCACCGTTCCCGCGTCGGCGTCGACGCGTACGTTTCGCATGGACGAAAGGTCGATGACGAGGCCGTCGTCACAGATGCCGAGGCCGGCGCCGTTGTGGCCGCCGCCACGGATCGCGACGCGCAGGTCGTTCTCGCGAGCGAAATTCACGGCCGCGACGACGTCGTCGACGTCGGCGCAAAAGGCGATCAACCCGGGACGCCGGTCGATCATGGCGTTGTAGACCTTCCGGGCCTCGTCGTAAGCAGGGTCGGTGCGGCCCACGACGGAACCGCGGAGCTGATCTGAAAGGGTTGCAGCAATAGGGTGAATCTCGGTCATGGCGATATTCGGAATGGTTTGTGGAACAAGACGTTGGAGGCTCGGAGCCTCTCTCGGGTAGGACCCGCTTTCAAAAAAGGCGAGGCCGCCCTTGTCTATATAGAAGCCGAAAAACTGCCGGAATTAGCTCACGGGAGTTGAACGATTTCCGAAGGTGGCGGCCCGGCCGCCGCCGCGGCACAGCTCAGTCCACCCGGTGCGGAAAGTCGGGCACGAGCCGCGACGATTCGAGCTCGCCGTCTTTGGTGAAGAAGCGCATGCGGCCTTTGCGGTCGCAGGTCCAAACCTCTTCGGCGCCCTTCTCGAAATAGAGTGCGCCCTTCGTCGCCATCTCGACGCCCGTGTTGCTCGACGAGTACACCTCGACGCAAATCTCGGGCGCGACCGGTAGGGCGCAGGGATCATCCGGAAGGGTCGACAGCCTCCGGTCTGAAATCCAGGCGACGTCCGGCACCTTTACTCCCTTGGAGGTTTCCACGGCGAGCTCCTGGAAGCATCTACCGTGCACACTAAGGCGATCGCGAAGCAGATCGTAGATCGTCGCCTGATAGCTGGTATGATAAAACCTGGTCGGGCTCAGAACCAGCTGGCCGTATTCATTGGTCTCAACCTTATAGGGGAGGTCTTGCAGCTGGGGATCGTCAACCGCCCGCTTCCAGGCAGACAGCGTGTCCATATCGGGGGTGCTCAAACGCGGGTATGCCATCGAGAGCAGATACGTTCGTGAGTGCTCGGCGATCCCTGAGCGATAGACACGGTGGGGGCGGAAACGTAACTTGCTGCGTCGGGTATCGCGACGTCCGGCACTTTTGTAGCGTTTTCCGGCAGGTCTTCGGCAGACTGCCCTCTGAGTTTCACGGACGCACCGAGTTACTTGGTATACTGTCATTCGGCGCGACAGCGATCCAAGAACCCCATCGCCGCGTGCTCGTTTTCCACCACTCGCCCGGGATAGTACGTCGCGTCGTCCCATCAGTATGGGATCACGCGATGAAAGTCTTCTCATCAAAACGCGGCGCCTCCAGCCGTAGACAGCGGCCGCAGTAC